>JAGWPD010000177.1 GCA_028870705.1 Gammaproteobacteria bacterium | reverse complement strand
GGCGACGGCGCAGCCCGCAGCGGAGCCGGCCACCGCGCCAACGGCCGTGGCGTCCCCGGCACGCGCCGCGGCCCCGGCACGCGCCGCAATGCCGGCAGCAGCCGCGTCGGCTGCGCCCAAGCCTCCCGAGCCGCCCGCCACGCTGGATCCCGCGCTCGATCGGCATTACGCGGCGCTGCGCGCGCAGCCGATCGTGCTGTACGTGCAGCAGCTCGAACCGATGGTCGAGGGCAACCGCATTCGGCGCTACGAGATCCTGCTGCGCACCGGCTCGGAGCACGGACGGTCGAAGGCGCCGACCGCGATGATCGAGGCGGCCGCGAAGCATGGGCTCGGCTCGGTGGTCGACCGGCGCGTGATCACCGACCTGGTGATCTGGCTGGCGCGCAATCCGGATGTCTGGCGGACCGACCCGATCAACGTCTCGGTGAATCTCTCGCCGACCGCGCTCATCGACCCGCACTTCTTCAAGTTCCTCGACCTGTGCATGACCAAGGGCGACCTGCCGCGCGGCATGATCGCCTTCGAGCTCGACGCGGGCCTGTGCGCGCACAGCCCGGAGCGGACCGCCGAGGCGGCGCAGCTGCTGGCGGCGCTCGGCTGCACGATCATCCTCGACGATTTCCTGCTGCAGGAAGGGCACGTGGAGCTGCTGGGTCTCAAGGGCCTGCGCATGCTCAAGCTCCATCGCAGGCTGACCACCGACATCGGCGCCGACACGCGCCGCCAGGCGGTCGTGGCGGGCATCGCGCAGATGGCCTGCGTGCTCGGCATGCACACCTGCGCCAAGGCGATCGAGTCGCGCGACGACGTGCGCTCGCTCGCCGCCTTGAAAGTCGATTTTTCGCAGGGCTTCGGCTTCTCGATGCCGGCGCCGCTGGCAAACCTCGCCAGGCCGGGCGGCGGACAGGCCGGCTGATCGGGCCACTGTGGCCGTCCATCCCGAACTGGGCCTGCTGCTGCTGCTGACGGTGGCGGCGCTCGTGGCGGTGCTGGCCCAACGCCTGCGGCTCCCGTATGCGATCGGGCTGGTGCTGGCCGGTCTGCTGCTCGGCAACACCTTCGTCTATTCCGGGCCGCACCTTTCGCGCGAGCTGCTGTTCCTGGTGGTGCTGCCCGGGCTGCTGTTCGAGGCCGCATACCAGATGCACTTCGCCGATTTCTGGCGACAGCGACTGTCGATCCTGGCGCTCGCCGTCCCGGGACTGCTGGTGGCCACGTTCCTGACGGCCTTGCTGGTGTGCTGGGGCGTGAACGGGCTCGGAGCCGGTTCGCTTTCCTTCATCGAGGCGCTGGTATTCGGCGCCTTGATCTCCGCGACCGATCCGATCAGCGTGCTGGCGGTATTCCGCACGCTCGGCGTGGAACGGCGGCTGGCGGTGATCGTCGAGGCTGAATCGCTCTTCAACGACGGCACCGCGATCGTGCTCTTCGGCCTCGTGCTGGCGATCGCGGGCGGCAGCGCGCTCAGCGCCGCCGGCGCGGCGATCGAGTTCCTGCGCGTCGCCGGACTGGCGGTGCTGGTCGGCGGCTGCGTGGGCGTCGCGATCGGCCTGCTGACCCGCAGGAGCGACGACCCGATGGTAGGCATCACGCTCACGATGCTCGGCGCCTACGGCGCCTTCATCGCCGCGGAGCTGCTGGGTCTGTCGGGAGTGATCGCCTGCGTCGTGGCCGGAATGATCTGCGGCACCTGGGGTTCCCAGGGCCGGGCGGGCGCGGCCACGCGCGGCGCGGTGGACGCGTTCTGGAATTACACTGCGTTCCTGCTGAACAGTTTCGTGTTCCTGCTGATGGGCGTCGAGATCAACATTGCGCGGCTCCTCCATTTCCTGCCGCAGATCCTCGTCGGCTGGGTGGCGATCAACCTCGCCCGGGCGAGCTTCGTCTATGGCCAGTACGCGTTGATGCGCGCCTTCGGCCGCGATCCCTGGCCATTGTCCTGGGCCACGGTACTGAGCTGGGGAGGACTGCGCGGCGGCCTGTCGATGGTGCTGGCGCTGTCACTGCCGGCCGGATTCAGCCATCGTGAGCTGATCGTGCACATGAGCTTTGGCGTCGTGCTGCTGACCCTGCTGGTGCAGGGCCTGAGCATGAAGCCCTTGCTGCGGCGCCTGGGTCTGGCCAAGGAGCAGTCCGCCGATTAATCTCTGGCGCATGGGCAAGCTCCGCGTCCAGAGTTTCAGCATCTCGCTCGACGGCTACGGCGCAGGTCCCGGCCAGTCCCTTGACCGTCCGCTCGGCGCCGGCGGCATGGCGCTGCATGACTGGGCGTTCACCACGCGCACCTTCCGGCAGATGTTCGGCGACCCGGGCGGTGCGACCGGCGTCGACGATGATTTCGCGGCGCGCGGCTTCCGCAACATCGGCGCCTGGATCCTGGGCCGCAACATGTTCGGCCCGGTGCGCGGTCCCTGGCCGGACCTGACCTGGAAAGGGTGGTGGGGCGACAATCCCCCGTACCATGTGCCGGTGTTCGTGCTGACGCACCATCCGCGCGAGCCGCTCACGATGCAGGGCGGCACCGTTTTTCATTTCGTCACCGACGGCATACGCGGCGCGCTCGAGCGGGCGCGCGCGGCCGCCGGGCCGCTCGATGTCCGGCTGGGCGGTGGCGTTGCAACCATCCGCGAATACCTGCTCGCGGGGCTGGTCGACGAGATGCACCTGGCCATCTCGCCGGTGCTGCTGGGTTCGGGCGAGCACCTGCTGGCGGGCATCGACCTGCCGCGGCTCGGGTTCATCCGCAGCGAGCACGTGCCGACGCCCAACGCCACGCACATCGTAGTGACGCGCCGGCGCTGACGCTCCATGCGCCCGACAGCCGCAGCTGCAGCATCGGGCCGACAGCGGGCCGGCGTGGCGCAGCGGCTGGTCGAACAGCTCCTGCACGCGCTGGGCGATCCGCCGGTGCGGCTGCAGTTATGGAACGGGTCGTCGGTGACCACTTCGACGCAGCCCACGCTGTTGACGCTGCGCATCGCGAACCGCTCGACACTGTGGCGGCTGATGACCGACCCCGAGATGCAGTTCGGCGAGGCGTACACCGACGGCCGCATCGACGTGGTCGAGGGCGATTTCGTGCGCGGCCTCGCCGAGACGTTCCGGCATGCGGCGGTGCACGAATCCGCGCCGGGCCTGCCGGCCCGCTGGGCGCGCGCCCGCATGCTCATGCGGCGCAACACGCTGCGCGGTTCGCGCCGCAACATCCACGCGCACTACGACCTGGGCAATGATTTCTACCGCCTGTGGCTCGATCCGACGATGTCCTACACCTGCGCCTACTTCGCTGCCGACTCGATGACGCTGCACGAAGCGCAGGTTGCCAAGATGGACCACGTCTGTCGCAAGCTCCGCCTGCGTGCCGGCGAGGAGGTGATCGAGGCGGGCTGCGGCTGGGGTGGACTGGCGCTGCACATGGCGGCCAGGTACGGCGTGCGCGTGCGCGCGTTCAATATCTCGGCCGAGCAGATCGAGTACGCCCGCGCCGCCGCGCAGCGCGCCGGGCTCGCCACGCAGGTCGAGTTCGTCCACGACGACTACCGCAACATCACCGGGAGCGCCGACGCCTTCGCCTCGATCGGCATGCTCGAGCACGTGGGCGTGGGCAACTACGGCCGATTCGGCCGCGTGATCCGCCGCACGCTCCGTCCGGGCGGGCGGGCGCTGGTGCACAGCATCGGGCGCGATGCGCCGCGGCCGCTCAACCGCTGGATGGAGCGCTACATCTTCCCGGGCGCCTGTCCGCCCTCGCCAGCGCAGATGTCGAAGGTGTTCGAACCGGCCGGCCTGTCGGTGCTCGACGTCGAGAACCTGCGGCTGCATTACGCGCGCACCGCCGGCTGCTGGCTTGCGGCCTTCGAGCGGTCGCGCGGCGAGGTCGAACGGATGTTCGACGCGCGCTTCGTGCGCCTGTGGCGCATGTACCTGGCGGGCACGCAGGCCGCGTTCCTGTCGGGCGACCTGCAGCTGTTCCAGGTGCTGGTGGCGCCTGGCCGGAGCAACGAGGTTCCGCTCACGCGCGAGCACCTGTATCGCACGGGGCCGGTCTGAGCGTGGAGGACTGCGACGTACTGGTGGTCGGTGGTGGGCCTGCCGGCTCCAGCTGCGCACTGGAATTGCGCCGGCGCGGCCTCGCGGTCACCGTGCTGGACCGCAGCCCGTTCCCGCGCGACAAGATCTGCGCCGGCTGGATCACGCCACAGATCATCGCCTCGCTGCGGCTGGATCTGGCCCACTACGCGCGCAGCCATGTGCTGCAGCCGCTGCACGGCTTCAACAGCGGCCTGGTGGGCGGCCGCTCGGTCGAGGTGCGCTACGGCGAGCCGATCAGCTACGGCATCCGCCGCTGCGAATTCGACGACTACCTGCTGCGGCGGAGCGGTGCGCGCCTGCGGCTCGGGCAGGCGCTGGAATCGGCGGTCTTCGCGGGCGGCGCATGGTGCGTCAACGACTCGATCCGCGCGCGCTGGCTGGTGGGCGCCGGCGGCCATTTCTGCCCGGTCGCTCGCCTGCTGGGCGCCGACCTGGGCCGGAGCGAACGCGCGATCTCCGCGCAGGAGATCGAGCTCGAACTGAGCGAGGCACAGCTGCGTCGCTGTCGCGTCGAACCGCTGCAGGCCGAACTGTATTTCTGCGCGGACTTCGAGGGCTACGGCTGGTGCGTGCGCAAGGGAGCCTTCCTCAACGTCGGCCTGGGCCGCACCGACAGCCACCAGCTCGGCGCGGCGGTCCAGTCATTCTGGGATTGGCTGTGCTCGCGTGGCCGCATACCCACGGACCTCGAGCCCCGGTTCAAGGGGCACGCCTACCTGCAGTACGGCGTGTCACGCCGTCCGCTGCTGGGCGAGCAGGCGCTGCTGATCGGTGATGCGGCCGGGCTCGCCTACGACCTGAGCGGCGAAGGAATTCGCCCGGCGGTCGAATCCGGACTGCTGGCGGCCGCTGCGATCGCTCGCGCAGCGGCCGGCGAGGGCGCGCGGGCGCTGGCCATTTACCGGGACCGCATCGTGCAGCGTTTCGGTCGCCGCGCTGCGGCGGCCACGCCGCCACCGGGAGCCGCCGGCAGCCTTCAACCCGCTTCGATCGGCGCGCGCTGGCGCCGCCGGCTGGCGCGGCTATTGGTCAGCAACGGAACCTTTGCCCGGCACGTGATCCTGGACCGCAATTTCCTGCACCGCCACGCCGCGGCGCTCCAGCTGCCCGAGCTCGCCGGCCCGATCGCTCGCAGCTGAGGCAGGCCGGGCCGGTTCCCGGACGTGCAGCCAGCCGATCGCCGCTTCCCCGTCGGTGAACGTTGCCGCCGACAGTCCGCGCAGGTTCAGCACGCGCTCCCAGAACTGGAAGTCGGTGGAGCGGTGGCGGCACAGCATCGCGGTGCGCGCAATGCTGGGCAGGCCATGCTGGCTGAGCAGCTCGGCCTGGCGGTTGAGCGCCAGCACGTCATGGGTGAGCCGGGAGCGGCGGAAATCGAACAGCAGCCGCCAGTTCTGCGTTTCGGCGGCCAACGCCAGCGCCCGCCGCGTCAGGTCGCGGCTGGCATCTTCGGCAAGGCGCCCGCTGGGCGCGGCCCAGACGACGCCGCCCTCGACCCACACGTCGCGCTCAGCCGTCATGCGCGGGAGCACCGATCGCCTGGAAAGATTGCATCACGGGCATTTTCACCCGCCAAGTCTCCTCAGTTGCACTGGCGGTTTATGCCGGGAACGTTGGTCGGGACGTGTAGGGAGTTCTTGCATGGAGCCGGCGGGGGCCGGCGGGCGCCGTCGGCGCAACGGCTCAGGTCATGGTGAGTTTGATGCCCACCACCGCCAGCAGCAGCGCGATGCAGGTGCGCAGCGCCCCTTCGCGCGTCTTGCTGGCGATGAGCGAGCCGGCCACGATGCCCGGAATGGAGCCGAGCAGGAGGTTGCCGAGCAGCGGGAAATTCACGTTGCCCATCAGCATGTAGCCGGTGCCCGCCACCAGCGTGAGCGGGATCGCGTGCACGATGTCGGTGCCGACCATGCGCGCGGCCTTCATCCGGAACGGGTAGATATACAGGAGCAGTGCGGTGCCCAGCGCGCCCGCGCTCACCGAGGTCAGCGTGACCAGGATGCCGAGCAGCGCGCCGGCCAGCACCGTCACGCCCGGTTGCAGGAACAGGAACCGGTCGGGCGAGGAGCTGCGCAGGCGCTGCGCCATGGCGTGCGTGCGGCCCATGCACTGCATGGCCACGGAGGTCAGCAGCAGCACGCCGCCCAGCACGATCAGCAGCACGCGCGGCCTGCTCTGCGCAATGCCGGTGGAATGCATCCACCACAGCGTCAGCACCGCGGCCGGGAGGCTCCCGAGCCACATGCGGCGCAACACCTGCCAGTCGACGCTGCCAAGCTTGTGGTGGATGGCGCCACCCACGATCTTCGTGACCGCGGCGAACCACAGGTCCGTGCCGATCGCCGCGGCGGGCGCGACTCCGAACAGCAGCACCAGGATGGGTGTCATCAGCGAGCCGCCACCGACGCCCGTAATGCCCACCAGGACGCCGACGCCGAAGCCGGCGAGGGTATTCGCCCAATTCAACTGCTGCATTCCTTCAAGGCAGGGTGCCGGAGCGGATTGTGCGCACTCGCGCGCCCCAATGCTCGCATGTGTTGATGCGGATTTCGTTACCGGACCGCCGGCGGCGGCTTGAGCCGGAGGCATTGCTCGGCCACCTGGACCTTGATGATTTCCGCCATGCGCAGCGCGCCGGGCCCGGCGTAGTCGCGGTCGGCGAAGACGAGGTAGAGCTCGCCCCAGCGTTCGCCGCCTTCGCGCATCGGCAGCGGCTTGAGCTCCCCGCGTTCCAGTTCGCCACGGATCGTATCCTCCGGAAACCAGGCGAAGCCGCTCCCGCTGCCGGCC
>JAGWPD010000176.1 GCA_028870705.1 Gammaproteobacteria bacterium | reverse complement strand
CGCTCACGCGCGTGCTGCTGCTCGCACTGTGCACGGCGGGCACCGGGGTCGCGTTCGCGCACGGCACCTTCGACCACCTGTCGGTGATGCGCGAATATGCGGTCAATGCCGAACGCTTTGGACGCGAGCTGCAGCGACATCTCTGGCTGGTACTGGGTTCGCTGTGCGCCGCCCTGTGCGTAGCGCTGCCGCTGGGCATGCTCTGCCATCGTGTGCCGCGGCTGCGCGCCGGCACCCTCGGTGTGTTGAACCTGGTGCAGACGATCCCCGCCATCGCGCTGTTTGGCATCCTGATGGCGCCGCTCGCGGCGCTGGCCGCGAACTTCCCGCTGGCCGCGCGTCTGGGCATCCATGGAATCGGTGCGGCGCCCGCGGTGGTCGCGCTGTTCCTCTATTCGCTGCTGCCGATCGCCGCGAATACGGTCACCGGACTGGCGCGGGTGTCGCCAGCGGCCGTGGAAGCGGCGCGCGGCATGGGCATGACGCCGGGCCAGGTGCTGGTGCGGGTTGAACTGCCGCTGGCGCTGCCGGTGGTGCTGACGGGCGTGCGCATCGTGCTGGTGCAGAACATCGGCCTCGCCACCATCGCGGCCCTGATCGGCGCCGGCGGGCTGGGCGCGTTCGTCTTCCAGGGCATCGGCCAGACCGCGATCGACCTGGTGCTGCTCGGTGCGATCCCGACCGTGGCGCTGGCCTTCGCCGCCTCGGTACTGCTCGATGCGCTGGTGGAAACGATGGAGCGGATACCCGGATGATCAAAGTCGAAAACCTCCGCAAACGTTATGGCGCCAGCACCGTCGTCGACGACGTCACGATGACCGTCGAGCGCGGCCGCTTCGCCGTGATCGTCGGCACCTCCGGCTCGGGCAAGTCGACGCTGCTGCGGATGATCAACCGGCTGGTGGAACCCGACGCCGGCCGGGTGCTGATCGACGGCAAAGACACGCGCGACGAGCCAGCGCACCTGCTGCGGCGGCGGATCGGCTACGCCATCCAGGGCCACGGGCTGTTCCCGCATCGCACGGTGGCGGAGAACATCGCCACGGTGCCGCACCTGCTCGGCTGGAGCGAGGCGCGCATCCGGCCGCGGATCGAGGAACTGCTGCACGCCTTCCAGCTGGATCCGGCGGGTTACGCGCACAAATTCCCGCACCAGCTCTCCGGCGGCCAGCAGCAGCGCGTCGGGGTCGCGCGGGCGCTCGCCGCCGAGCCCGCGGTGCTGCTGATGGACGAGCCGTTTGGCGCGCTCGATCCGATCATCCGCGGCAAAGCGCAGGATGACCTGCTGGCGATCCAGCGGCGCTTCGGCACCACGATCGTGCTGGTCACGCACGACATGGACGAAGCCTTCCGGCTGGGCGACCGGGTCGCCGTGATGAGCCATGGGCGCATGCTGCAGTACGACCGGCCGGCCGCGTTGCTGACGCGGCCGGCGGATCCGCTGGTGGCGCGCATGACGGGCATTGCCGATCGCGCACTGCGGCTCCTGTCGCTGACGGGTGCGGGCGAGCTCGCCACGCCCGGTGCGGCCGACGGCCCGGAGATCCCGGCGGCCGCCTCGCTCCGCGATGCGCTGTCCGAGTTGCTCTGGCGTGGCGCGTCTGCCGGCCGCGTGATGCGCGAGGACGGAACCGTGCAGGGGCAACTGACGATCGCGGCGATCATCGCGCACGGGAAACCGGCATGAGCTTGCGGCCAGCGAACCTGTTGCGGGCGGCCACGCTCGCGCTGCTGGCCGGATTCCTGCTCTGGCCGCAGCGTTTCGCGCCGCTGTTCGCGCCGCTTACCCAGTACGGTGCGCCGCCGATCTACGACCAGGGCGATCTGCTGCAGCTGACCCTCGCGCACCTGGCCACCGTCTGCATCGCGGCCGTGGCCAGCACCCTGGTCGCCGTCGGGCTCGGGATCTTCGTGACGCGCCCGAGCGGCGCGGAATTCCTGCCGCTGTCGCGGGCGCTGGTGAATGTCGGGCAGACTTTTCCACCGGTGGCGGTGCTGGCGGTCGCGGTGCCGATGGTGGGTTTCGGCGAGAAGCCGACGCTGATCGCGCTGTTCGCCTACGGATTGCTGCCGATCTTCGAGAACACCATGGTCGGCCTGCAGACGTGCAACAGGGAACTGCTCGAAGCGGCGAGCGGCATGGGCATGAGCGCACGCCAGCGGCTGCTGGGCGTGGAGCTGCCGATTGCGATGCCGCTGATCCTCGAGGGCGTCAGGCTCTCGCTGGTCATCAACATCGGCACGGCGACCATCGGCTCGACGGTTGCGGCCAAGGGGCTCGGCGAAGTGATCATCGCCGGGCTCCTGTCCAACAACACCGCATTCATCCTGCAGGGCGGCCTGGTGACCGGCCTGATGGCGGTTCTGCTTTATGATGCGGTAGGAATGCTCGAACGGAGGATCTGCAAATCAGCCCATCCAGCCTGAGACCGGGACGCTTGCCGGCCCTCGAGTGGCCGACCCTGCTGCTGGTCGCGCTGACCTACGCGGGCTGGCTGGCCGTCACGCGCGCCTACGGCCATTGGCCGCTCTACCTCATCGCGCCGGCGGCGGTCGTACTGATCACGCTGCACAGCTCGCTGCAGCACGAGATCCTGCATGGGCATCCGACGCGCTGGGCGGCCATCAACCGCCTGCTGGCGATCGTACCGCTGTCGCTCTGGCTGCCCTATGAGCGCTACCAGCAACTGCACCTGCAGCACCATCACGATGACCGGCTGACCGATCCGATCGACGATCCGGAATCGTTCTACTGGACGGCCGAAGACTGGGCCAGGCTCAGTGCGTTCACGCACGCGATGCTGCGGTGGCAGCAGTCGCTCGCGGGCCGTTTCGTGATCGGCTCGTTCTGGCGGATCGGCATGTACCTGCACCACGAGTTCCTGGCGCTGCGGCGCAACGAACCGGGCCTGCGCCGGATCTGGATCGAGCACCTGCTCTGGTGCCTGCCGGTCCTGGCCTGGGTGAAACTGGCCTGTGGCATGCCGCTGTGGATATACGTGCTCGCGATGGCGATTCCGGCGCGCGGCATGGTGCTGATCCGCGCCTATGCCGAGCACCGCGCGCGGCCGCTGGTGCGGCAACGGATCGCGATCGTCGAGAAATCCTGGCTGCTCGGGCCGCTGTTCCTGTTCAACAACCTGCACTCGCTCCACCACGAGAATCCGGGGCTCCCGTGGTACCAGTACAACGCGCGTTATCGGCGTGAGCGCGATCGGCTGATCGCCGAGAACGGCGGCCTGCTCTACGTGACCTATTTCGACGTCGCGCGACGTTATCTGTTCCGAGCGCACGACGTACTGCTGCATCCGACCGGGCGCGTCCCGAAGAGCTAGCCGCGCTGCGGCGCGCGCATTTCAGGCGGGCAGTTCGTAGCCAGCGGCCTTCGCTTCGCGGTCCCAGTCGAGGTACATCCGGTATGCGGCCGAATCGACGTGCTCGAATCCAGCCAGCTGCAGCGGCTCGCGGCAGGCCGCGAACCAGGGGCGCGAAGCGGCCGCGACGAAGGACGCACGCAGCGCGGCGACCATTGCGGCATCCGCGCCAGCCGCGGCGACGAAGGTGGGAATCGGCGTGAGCTCGGTGGTGGCCAGCACCCGTACTCCACGCGTCACCTCCGGCGCCGAATGCTCGAGCAGCAGGTGCCAGTAGGAGTCGAGCGGGCCGATGTCGATCTGGCCTTCGATCACGGCGTCCAGCACGCCGCGCGCCGCGGTGAGGTTGCCGGTCATCGACGCATACAGCGACGGACGCGCGGGCGTGCGGTAGCGCAGCAGGTGATGGCGGAAGGCATTGAAACCGGATTGTGAATGCGCGACCGTGTAGCCGGCACGCGCGCCGAAGCTGTCCTCGAGCTGCCGGTAGGGGGCATCGCGCCGCACGATCAGGTTGGTGCGGTAGGCTGCCCGTCCGCCGGCCCAGTCTGCCGCCGGGATCGGAGCCGCGATGGGTACCACGGGCGCCAGCCCGAGCGCTAGCGGGTAGCCGCACATGAACACCGCACCCAGATCCGGGCGCGACCACAGCACTTCGAGCGGCTGCGGCGCGGGATAAGACAGGAACTCGAGCGCGACGCCGGCGTCGGCGGCGATCTGCCCGAGCAGCACGCGCCAGCCCTCCTCGACGGCCGGCGTGACCGCATACATGCGCCCGCTGGTGATCCAGCCGCTCATTCGATCCAGCCGTTCACGCGCGGTTGATTGCTTCGGTGCGCCTGGCGACGTAGGCCGCGAGCGCTTCGCGTACCGCGGGATCGAGCGGCGGCGGCACGTGTTGCGCGAGCAGCTTCTTCCAGATGGCGGTGGCGCGCTGCGTGGCGTTGCGCGCGCCGGCGTCGGTCCAGTTCTCGAAGTTCGACCAGTCGGACAGCAGCGGCCGGTAGAAGGCCCGGCGATAGCGCGCCAGCGTATGCGGCGAGTCGAAGAACTGCCCGCCGGCGCTCACGCCCTTGATCGCCTCGATCCCCAGTTCATCGTCATCGAAGCTGACCGGTTTCAGGATCGCCTCCCAGTTCCGGATCATCTCCGCGTCGACGATGATCTTCTCGAGCGAAGCGGTGAGTCCGCCTTCCAGCCAGCCGGCGGCGTGGTTGATCAGGTGGCTGTGGCTGAGTATCGCCGCCTGCAGCGAGAAAGCCGTTTCCCAGGTCGACTGGGCGTCGACGATGGGCGAGGCGTTCACCGAACTGGTGCGCACCGGCAGTTGCAGGCGCCGTCCGATCTGCGCTCCGGCGATGACCGCGTGCACGTACTCGGGCGTGCCGAAAGCCGGCGAGCCGGTGCGCATGTCGACGTTGGAAGTGAAACCGCCCATCACGCACGGCGCGCCGGGCCGCACCATCTGGCAGAGCGCGATCACGCCGAGCGCCTCGGCCGTCTGCTGCACCAGTGCACCCGCCAGCGTAATCGGCGCCATCGCGCCCATCAGCGTGAATGGCGTGATGATCACGCACTGGCCGTGGCGCGCCAGCACCATCACGTTGTCGAGGATCTCGGCGTCGACGCGCCGCGGCGAATTGACGTTGGTGATCGACAGCAGCGTCGGGTGCGCGGCCAGTTCCTCGATCGTGCAGCCGTGCTCGATCGCGGACATTGCAAGGGCATCCTCGGCCTGCATTCCGCCCACGCCGCGCGCACCCCAGACGATGTCGGAACACTCGATGTGCGCCTGGAAGATCGACAGGTGGCGCACCGGCACCGGTATGTCCATCGGTTCGACCACGATGCCGCCCTGCCAGTGCAGGATGCCGAGCGCCTGCGTCAGGTGCAGGATGTTGCGGAAACCCTCGAGATCCCCGTACCGGCGGCCGTGCTCGAGATCGCTGATGTTGGGAGCGCCGCTGACCGGGCCGAAGTTGACCACGTTGCCGCCGACATGCAGGTGCCGCTGCGGATTGCGCGATCGCAGCACGAAGCTCGCGGGCGCCAGTGCCACCTGCGCGTCGATGATGTCGCGGCCGATGCGCACGAGCTGCGTCTCCTCGTCGACGAGCGCGCCATGGCGGCGGTAGATCGCGCGCGCCTCGGGGTTCCGTATCTCGAGGCCCGCCTCTTCCAGCACGCGGTAGGAGGCCTGCACGATGCGCTCCACCTGCTCCGCCGCCAGCAGTTCGAGCGGCGGGAAGGGGTTTGCCAGGCGCGGGATCGGCGCCATCGAGGGCCCGGATGGTGCGTTCGCGCGCGCGCCGGGCCGGCGTCGTGGCGAAGATGCCAGGCCGGTATCCGAGGGGGCAGCGTCTGGCCGTGGTAGTTCTGGGCGCGTCACGAACCGGATACTAGCGCAACTGGCGGCCGGGCAGGTTTCGCGGCCGGCCCTGGCGCGGTTGCTTCGGTCTGCGCGTAGTTCCTAGGTAGTTACCGCCATAGGCGCATGCGCGTGCAGGGTCTAGTCTCGCGCCCGAAGTTCGGCAAGCGAGACCGGCTCGAGGCCGGGAGGGAGCAGCGATGATCATGCGAATGTTGAAGGACTACTGCGGGCTGTGGGCGATCGCCGTGGCAGCCCTGCTGGTGGCGCCAGGCGCCTGGGCGGTACCGAGTTTCGCGCGCCAGACCGGCATGGCCTGCGAGGCCTGCCACACGGTGTTTCCGGAACTGAACCATTTCGGGCGCATGTTCAAGGCGAACGCCTACACCGTCGACAACCTCAAGCCGGTGCGCGGCGTATCCGCGACCAGGGAAGAGTTGCTCGCGCTGAGCGGCCTGCCGCCCATCTCCCTCATGGTGCAGGTGTCGCAGACCAGCATCGCCAAAGCCATTCCGGACGGGGTGGGTCATTTCTCGCAGAGCAGTTCGGTGGCCTTCCCGCAGCAGATCAGCCTTTTCTATGCCGGCAAGATCGCGCCGCGCCTGGGCGCATTCATCCAGCTTACCTACGCCAACAACGCGGGCACGATCGGTATCGACAATACGGATCTGCGCTGGGCCGACAACCGGTTGCTGCCGGGCGACAAGAGTCTCGTCTACGGCATCACGGCCAACAACAATCCGACCGTGCAGGATCTCTGGAACAGTACGCCGGCCTTCGGGTACCCGTACGCCGGGAGCAAGGCCAACGTGTCACCGATCGCTGGCACGCAGATCGACGGCAAATTGGGCCAAAGCGTGGCGGGAGTCAGCCTGTACGCCATCTGGAATGAAGCCCTGTACGGCGAAATCGGCACCTATCGCTCCGCGAAGCAGGGCGTGGCCAATGCAGTGACCGGTGGCTCGGGTCCGCTGGATGGCACGGTCTCGAACGTCATCGTGGGAGGCGCGCCCTACTACCGGATCGCCTACGAATATCTGTGGGGCCGGCATTCGCTTTCGGCCGGACTGTACGGCGCCACTTTCAAGCTGGTGCCTGGCGGCTCGTCAACTGCACCCGGGACGCTCAGCGGGCCGGCCAATGAGTTCCGCGATACGGCCGAGGACTTCCAGTATCAGTTCATCGGTGATCGGCACCTGTTCAGTCTTGCCGGAACGCACATCCGGGAGAAGATGACGCTGAATGCCAGTTACGGCGCCGGGCTGGGCGCGGACAACCTGCACGACGACCTCACCACCACGCGCATCACCGGGAACTATTACTATCAGCGCAGATACGGCGCCACGCTGGGCATGTTTTCCACCACCGGCAGCCTCGACACACAGCTGTATCCGGCCGGTGCTTCACCGGGAGTGGTCACCAGCGCCAGCGGCCTGCCGGACACCAAGGGGTGGATGGCCGAGCTGAACTACATGCCCTGGCTGAACACACGCATCACGCTGCAGGACACGCAGTACACGAAGTTCAACGGCGGCGGCGATAACTACGACGGCTTCGGCCGCAACGCCGGCGACAACAATTCGCTCTACCTGCTGGTCTGGTTCAACTACTGAGGCGCATGGACATGAAAACCTTCATCACGACCGTTGGTGCGGTGGCGGCAATGTTGCTGGCGCAGGCGAGCCCGGCCGCCGACGAGATCACGCCGGAAGCGCGCCTCGCCGCGCAGCACGTCGCGGTCATGACCTGCGCGACCTGCCATGGCCCGCAGGGACGCAGCGTGGCGCCGAAATTCCCGGCACTCGCCGGCCAGCATCCGAAATACCTGGTGGCGCAGCTGGAGGCCTTCAAGTCGCAGACGCGCGGCGATGCGGATGCCATCGGCTACATGTGGGGCATGGCCTCGCCGCTCAGTGACGAGATGATCGCGGCCCTGGCCGCCTACTATGCGGCGCAGACGCCGGTCGCCGGCTCGGCGGGCGACGCCGGCGCGATCGCGCGCGGCGCCGACATCTACGCCAACGGCGTGGCGGCCGAAGGGATTCCGCCCTGCATCGCCTGCCACGGCCCGGGCGCCTCAGGAACCGACGACTATCCGCGCCTCGCCGGCCAGCACGCGCAGTACCTGCTCAAGCAGCTGCGCTCCTTCCAGAACAACATGCGCAACGTCGCGGTGATGCACGGCGTCGCGCAGGACCTGAAGGCCAACGAGATGGAGGCCGTCGCGGCCTACCTGCAGTCGCTCGGCAGCCGCTAGGATAGCCGCGGGAAGCGCGCCATCGCCTCGATGTCGTTGAGTTCCTGGTCGTTGCGCACGTACATGCGGCTGGCATCGCGCAGCGGCTGGAAATCCCAGGGCGTGTAGCGGCCGCTGCGCAGCGCTGCGCACACCAGGTGGCGCCGGCGCTGACTCGCGAGCACTTCGGCGTGCAGTGCCGGCAGATCCCAACGGCGCGCCACTTCCGCGCGCATCTCCGCCACGAGTCCGGCGTGCGCGGCGGCCGCGGCGAGATTGACGCGCTCCTGCGGGTCGGCGGCCAGGTCATAGAGCTGGTCGGGGTCGACCGGTGAATGGACGAATTTCCACCGCTCCCTGCGGATCATCACCACGGGCGCAATCGCCGCCTCGGCCAGGTATTCGCCAATGACCTCAGCCGGATGCGCGCCCCCGCCCGCGCGGCCCTCGCCTTCGAGCGCAGGCACCAGGCTGTGGCCGTCGAGCGGCGCGGCATACCCGGGCGGCCGGCCGTCGTTGCCGATTTCCACCAGCGTGGGCAGAACATCGATGAGCGAGGCCGGCATGGACACGCGGCGCGCCGCATAGCGGCCCGGCGCCGAGACGATCAGCGGGATGCGACAGGCGCCTTCGAAGAAGCTCATCTTGTACCAGAGGCCCCGCTCGCCCAGCATGTCGCCGTGATCGGCGAGCACGATGACGATGGTGTTCGCGTCCAGGCGCGCATCACGAAGCGTGGCGAGCAGCGAGCCGATCTGGTCATCCACGTAGGACACGGCGCCCAGGTATGCGCGCCGCGCCGCGCGGACCTGTGTGGCCGTGGGCTGCTGCTGGCCGAGGCCGATCACGTGCCGGACACGGCGTGAATGCGGATCGTCGGCGACGGCCTCCTGGCTGACCGCTGGCATCGCGATCTGCGCGTCGCGGTAGCGATCCCAGTAGGCCTGCGGCACGACGTAGGGGTCATGCGGATGGGTCATCGACACCACCAGGCAGAACGGCCGGCGATCACTCCCGCGGGCGATGTCGAACAGCTTCTGCCGGGCCACGTAGACCACCTCGTCGTCGAAGTCGATCTGGTTGGTGCGTGTGCACGGGCCGGCCTGCGTCACCGAATCCATCGTATGGTACCAGCCCGGACGCTCCTCGAAGCGCGTCCAGTCCGGAGTCCAGCCGAAATCGGCCGGATAGATATCAGTGGTCAGCCGGTGCTCGAAGCCGTGCAGCTGGTCGGGCCCGCAGAAATGCATCTTGCCGCTGAGCGCGGTCTGGTAGCCGGCACGACGCAGGTAATGCGCCAGCGTCGGTGTCTGCGCCGCAAATTCCGCCGCATTGTCGAAGGCGCCGATCTTCGAGGGCAACTGGCCGGCCAGGAACGAGAAGCGCGACGGGGCGCACAACGGGCTGTTGCAATAAAAAGAATCGAACACCACGCCATTCGCGGCCAGCGCGTCCAGATGCGGCGCCCGTGCCTGCCCGCCATGCCACGACAGTGCGCTGGCGGTGAGTTGATCGGCCATCAGGATCAGGAAATTCGGTTGCATGGATGCCCTGCAGTGCTGGTCTCAGATGCCGGCGCGCAGCGCGGCGATATGTTCGGGCCCGATGCCGCAGCAGCCGCCGATGATACTCGCTCCGCCGGCCACCCAGCTTTCGGCCCAGCGTCGGTAAGCCGCGGGCGAGAGGTCGGCGCGGATGTCGCTGAGCTCGACGTTGGCTGCGGCAGCCGCGGCGTCCACCGGCGGAAAGGCGTTGGCGTACACGCCGATCTCGATGCCAGCCGAGGCCGGGCGGGCTCCGCGCAGCGCTCGTTGCGCCTCGGCTACCGCAGCGCCCATCACTTCAGGTTGGCTGCAGTTGAACAGCAGCGCGCGGGCGCCAAGGCGGGTCGCCGCGGCGCTCGCCTCGCCGACCGTTTCGCCCGAACGCAGGCGTGGTGAGGCACCGCTGTCCAGCGCGTCTTCGAGCGTGAACGAGAGCCATAGCGGCTTCGCGCGCGGGTCGGTGGCAGGTCCGATCACGTCGCGGACCAGCTCCGCCTCGGCGACGCAGCTCAGCGTCTCGGCAAGCCACAAGTCGGTCCGTCCCCCGAGCGCATCGACCAGTGTCCGCACGATCGTCCGGGCCACGGCGGGCGCGAACCACTCGGCGCGGTAGGAACCGCAGGGCGGCGGCAGCGAGCCCGCGACGCTTACCGGACGGGAAGCCCGATCGGCGGCTTCTCGCGCCAGCCGGCCGGCCAGTTCGGCGAGACGATGCCCATCGGAATGGAAGCGCGGCTCGCCGATGTGGAACGGCACCACCGCGTAGGTATTGGTGGTGATGACGTCCGCGCCCGCCGCCACGTAGGCCTCGTGCGCGCGGCTCACGAACTGCGGTGCTTCGAGCAGCGCGAGCGCCGACCATTCCGGCTGCCGGAACGGGGCGCCCATGCGCTTGAGTTCGCGGCCCATGCCACCATCGAGCAGCGTGATGCCGCTCACGCGCGAGCGCCCATGAACACCGGCTCATGCCTGCTCATCATGGCCCATGCCCGCTTGACGCCGCCTCGCGATGCAGCAGCTCGAGTCCCTCGGCGTAATCGCGCTGGAAGCCCTTCCACAGGGTGACATCCGCGGTGCCGGGGCTGCGGGCATCAAATGGAGTGCCGGCCGGCGCCCGCCAGCTTCCGGCGTCCGATTCCGGCACCAGTCCGTCGATGTAGGCCGCGCGACCCGCATCTTCCTTGACGTAGCGATCGAGGAATGCAGTGATCATGTGCAGGTTGATCGCGAT
>JAGWPD010000019.1 GCA_028870705.1 Gammaproteobacteria bacterium | reverse complement strand
TCGAGCGGATCCTCAAGGCCCGCGTCTACGACGTTGCGATCGAGTCGCCTCTGGAAGAGGCGCCGCGGCTGTCGCGGCGGCTCGGCAACCAGGTGTTGCTGAAGCGCGAGGACCTGCAGCCGGTGTTCTCGTTCAAGCTGCGCGGCGCGTACAACCGCATCGCGCACCTGTCGGATTCTGCGGCGAAGCGCGGTGTGGTGTGCGCTTCGGCGGGCAATCACGCGCAGGGGGTCGCACTGGCGGCACGACGGCGGGGTATTCCGGCGGCGATCGTGATGCCGCGCACCACGCCGCAGATCAAAGTGCAGGCGGTCATCGATCTCGGCGGCGAAGTCGTGCTGCATGGGGACGACTACGACACCGCGCTGGAACGGGCGCTCGAGCTGGCGCGGGAGCGCAACCTCATTTTCGTTCATCCGTTCGACGATCCGGACGTGATCGCGGGCCAGGGCACGATCGGCGTGGAGATCATCCGCCAGACCGGCGGCGAGCTCGACGCGATCTTCGTGCCGGTCGGCGGCGGCGGGCTGATCGCCGGCATCGCCGCCTACGTCAAGCAGCTCTATCCGCGCCTGCGGGTGATCGGCGTCGAGCCCGAGGACGCGGCCGCGATGTACGAATCGCTCCGCGCCGGCCAGCGCGTCACGCTCGAGCGCGTCGGCCTGTTCGCCGACGGCGTGGCGGTGCGTCGCGTCGGCGAGGAGACCTTCGCGCTGGCGCGCCGCTTCGTCGACGAAGTGGTGCTGGTGAACACCGACGAGATCTGCGCCGCGATCCAGGATGTGTTCGAGGATACGCGCGCGGTGCTCGAGCCGGCGGGTGCGCTGGCGGTCGCGGGCGTCAAGCGCTACGTGGCGCGCGGCGCGCCGGCCGGCCAGCGCTACGTGGCGATCAGCAGCGGCGCCAACCTGAACTTCGACCGGCTGCGCTACATCGCCGAGCGCGCCGACCTCGGCGCCGGGCGCGAAGCGCTGCTGGCGGTCGAAGTGCCGGAGCAGCCCGGGAGCTTTCTCGAGTTCTGCGGCGCGCTCGGCCAGCACAGCGTCACGGAGTTCAACTACCGCTACCAGGGCGCGGAGCGCGCGCAGCTGTTCGTCGGCTTCGGGCTGCGCGCGGGCCAGGAGAACTGCGCGGCGGTCGCGGCGCGGCTCCGCGCCGCCGGTTACGGCGTGGTCGACATGAGCGCGAACGAGATGGCCAAGCTCCACGTGCGCTTCATGGTCGGCGGCAAGGGGAGCGGCGTCGCCGACGAGCTGCTGTTTCGCTTCGAGTTCCCGGAGCGCCCGGGCGCGCTGCTCGGCTTCCTCGAGGCGATCGGCACCAACTGGAACATCTCGCTGTTCCACTACCGCAACCACGGCTCGGACAGCGGCCGCGTGCTCGCCGGCATCCAGGTGCCGCGCGCCGAGCGCGCGCGATTCCTCGATCACCTGCGCGAGCTCGGTTATCCGTACACCGACGAGAGCGCGAATCCCGCCTATCGCAGTTTTCTCGCCGGCTGAGCCCGTGGACCCGGCCGACGCAGCGGATGAGTACCGGCCGCGCCGTCCGGCCCGGCCCGGCGAGCTCGACGGCCGCGAGGGGCGCATCGCGCTCACCCGCTGGGGCCCGGATCATCCAGCGCCGATCCTGCTGCTGCATGGCTGGATGGATTGCGGCGCCGGCTGGCAGCTGCTGGTCGACCAGTTGCCCGACGACTGGCCACTGGTGGCGGTGGACTGGCCCGGTTACGGACGCAGCGCGCGGCGCGCCGATCGCTACTGGTTCGCCGATCATCTGGCCGAGCTCGACTGGCTGGCCGGCGCGCTCTCGCCCGGGCAACCGCTGCGGCTCATCGGCCACAGCATGGGCGGCACCGTGGCGTCGGTCTACGCCGGCGTGCGTCCCGCGCGCATCGCCTGGGTGGCGAACCTCGAGGGATTCGGGATGCCGGAGCTCCCGCCGCCGCAGTTGCCCGGGCAGATTGCCGGCTGGCTGGATGCGCTCAGGGCGCCGCCCACGCCACGGCGCTACGCGGACCTGGAATCGCTCGCCGTGGCGCTGCGGCGCGCGAATCCGCTGCTGCCCATGGCGCACGCGCGCTATCTGGCGCGGGTCTGGACGCGCGCGGTCGAGGGCGGCTTCGAGATCCGCGCCGATCCGCGCCAGCAGCTGCCGATGCCGATCCGCTACGCGCGCGCCGACCTCGAGGCCTGCTGGTCGCAGCTGCGCGCACCGCTCCTGCTGCTGTACGGCGCCGAGTCGGGCTACATGCAGCGCGCGCTCGGGGCCGCCGCGCTGGCGCGCCTGCGCGCACTGATGCCGACGATGAGTGTCGAGTGCATTGCCGCGGCCGGGCACCTGCTGCCGCACGAGCGGCCGGTGCAGGTGGCGCAGGCGCTGCGTCGATTCGTGGCGCGGCAGGCTTGAGCCGATCCGCTTCGGGCGATGCGCCAATGGGCCGGGCCGGCCCGCGCGATGCGGGCCGCTTCCTGCTCGCGCGCTTCTGCGCCACGCTGGCCTGGCAGATGCAGGCCGTGGCCGTGGGCTGGCACGTGTACGCGCTGACCGGCGATCCGCTGGCGCTGGGGCTGGTCGGGCTGAGCGAATTCCTGCCGTTCGTGCTGCTGGTGCTGGTCGGGGGACACGCGGCCGACCACGTCGATCGCCGCGCCGTCGCCAGCCGCGCCTACGGCATCGTGGTGCTGTGCGCGCTGACGCTGCTGACGCTGGCACTCGAGGACGTGCGGCGCGCGTGGCCGATCTACGCGGCGGTCGGCGCGTTCGGCGCGGCGCGCGCCTTCTGGGCGCCGGCCATGCAAGCGCTCCTGCCGGGGCTGGTGGCGCGCGACAGGTTCCCGGGCGCGGTGGCGCTCAACTCCATGCTGTTCCAGGTGGCCACGGCGGCCGGTCCGGTGCTCGGCGGCGTGCTGTACCTGTTCGGCCCGCCGGTCGTGTTCGGCGCCTGCGCGCTGCTGTTCGCGAGTGCGCTGCTGCTGATCCGTATGATCCGCGCCGACACGCGCCCGCCCGCGCCGCCGGCCACCGGCAGCGCGCGGCGGTTCATCCAGGGGCTGCAGTTCGTGCGCCGCAGTCCGCTCGTGCTCGGAGTCATCTCGCTCGACCTGTTCGCCGTACTGCTCGGCGGTGCGGTGGCGCTGCTGCCGATCTATGCGCGCGACCTGCTGCACACGGGCCCGGTGGGACTCGGATTGCTGCGCGCGGCGCCCGGCGTCGGCGCCGGCCTGGCCGCGCTGTGGCTGGCGATGCGGCCGCTGCG
>JAGWPD010000175.1 GCA_028870705.1 Gammaproteobacteria bacterium | reverse complement strand
GGCTGCCAGCGGGTAGACTGCGGGTCGGGCCGAGCATGGTTCGAGCAAGAAAATACGCCGTGCCGCTTTAGCTCAGTCGGTAGAGCAACTGATTTGTAATCAGTAGGTCGTCCGTTCGAATCGGACAAGCGGCACCATCTCCCCGGCGTCAGTGCTCGCGACTCCCATCAACCCGGAGACAGCTGCTTGCGTTTGGCGAGGTAGGGGCGGCCTTTTTTAAGATGTCGCGCTCCTCGGTGACCCGCCGAAGCTCCACCTTCAGACGCCGAACTTCGGCACTCTGATCGAGTTCCGACGCTGCACGACGCCCAGTTTGCCGAACTTGCGCAGCCACGCGTACAGGCTGTGGGTGGTGACCCCCAGCCGTTCGGCCACGTCGGCCACCTTGAACTCATCCGTATACCACTTGCTGCTCATGGACACCTCCGCAGTAGCCATTTTCCATGGCCCCGAGATGTCTAGGAAACCCTGGGCGATTCAGATCACCCGCGCAGAGGCGCCGCGCTGAGGGCCGTGTTGACCATTCTCGTGGTGAATGACTATCATCCACGACATGAAAACCCTTCCGAGGCTGGTGGGCGCCGCTCTGGCCGAGCGCCTGCGCGTGATGCCCGCGGTGGTGGTCACCGGGGCGCGGCAGACCGGCAAGAGCACGCTGGCCGAGGCATTGGTGTCCGGCGAACGGCGGTACCGCTCGCTCGACGATTTCGAAGTCCTCGACGCCGCACGCCGTGATCCGGAAGTGCTGGTGGGCGGTCGCGACGCGGTGACGCTCGATGAGGTTCAACGCGAGCCCTCCCTGCTCATGGCCGTCAAGCGCGCCATCGACCGCGGTCGCGTGCCGGGACGTTTTTTGCTCACTGGCTCGGCCAACCTGCTGCTCATGCGCCAGGTCTCCGAATCGCTGGCCGGCCGGGCGAGTTATCTGACGCTCTGGCCGATGACCCGCGGCGAACAGCGCGGCTTCGGTCGTGCGGGGCGCTGGGAGGAACTGCTGGCCACGCCCGACGCCGGGTGGCGCGACCTGCTCGCCACCGGCGATGCACGCGACCACGCCGCCGAGGACTGGCGCGAGCTGGCCCGCCGCGGCGGTTTTCCGACGCCGGCGCTCGCGCTGGACAAAGCCGCCGAGCGGAGCATCTGGTTCGACGGCTACGTGCGCACCTATCTCGAACGTGATCTGCAGGATCTGGCGTCCATCAGTGCGCTGCCCGATTTCCGCCGCCTGATGCGCGCCGCCTGCCTGCGCCTGGGCCAGCTCGTCAACCAGACCGAGCTTGGGCGCGACACCGCCCTGCCGCAGCCCACCGTGCACCGCTGGCTCAACTTGCTGGAAACCTCGTACCTGCTGGTCCGCCTGCCGGCCTATGCCGTCAACCGCACTAAACGGCTGATCAAATCCGCCAAGCTCTACTGGGGCGACACGGGCGTCGCGCTGCACTTGGCCGGAACCGGCGAGCCGGAGGGCGCGCACCTCGAGAACCTGGTGCTGCACGATCTGCTCGCCTGGCGCGACGCGCGCTTGGAGCGGGCGGAACTGGGCTACTGGCGCACTGCCATCGGCGAGGAAGTGGATTTCGTCATCGAGGCGGGCGGCAGGCTGCTGCCCATCGAGGTCAAAGCCAGTGCGCGGCCCCGGCTGGCCGACGCCGCGCACCTGCGCACCTTCCGCGCCGAATACGGGCGCAAGGCCCACGCCGGACTGCTGCTGCACACCGGCAACACACTGGAATGGCTGACCCCCGATGTGCTGGCCGCGCCGTGGTGGAAGGTGCTGTGAGGAGGATACGGACGGCCACCTAGGCGATGCCTTCGAGATCTTCCCGCGCGGTACGATGGTCGTCAGGGCACGCACAGTGCCCGGGATTGTCGCAAGATTTTGAAATCAATCAGCTGGGACACTTGCAAGACGGTTTTG
>JAGWPD010000174.1 GCA_028870705.1 Gammaproteobacteria bacterium | reverse complement strand
TGACCGGCCTGCTGGCCGACTTCGCCGAGGAAATCCTGCGACTCGAGCCCGAGACCGCGACTTCCCTCGGCCTGGACCGCGGCGCCCGCCGCGCGCTCAAATCGCGCCTGAACAGCATCTCCGCCGCGGGCGACGCCCGCTGGGCCGCGCAGGCCCGCTCGATGATCGCGCGACTGCGCCGCGTCGATCGGACGCGACTCGGCGCGGGAGACCAGCTGCGCTACGACACGGTCATGTACGCCGCGACGGCAGCCGAGGAAGGCACGAAGTTCGTGTGCGGGCGGGCAGCGGACGCGCTCTCCGACAACGGCGCGGCGCCCTTCCCGGTCACGCAGCAGGATGGCGCCGTGACCGCGGTGCCGGAATTCCTCGACTCCCAGCACCAGATCGCCAGCGCGGACGATGCCGAGGCTTACCTCGACCGGATCCGCGCCTTTGCCCGCCGGCTCGACGAGGAGAGTGCGCGCATTGCGGACCAGGCCGCGCACGGTATCGCGCCGCCCTCGTTCATCGCCAGCAACGCACTCGGGCAGCTGACGGCGTACCGCCGCACGCCGATCGCCCGCCAGAAGCTCGTGACCTCGCTGGTCACGCGCACCGGGAAGCTGGGCATCAAGGGCGACTGGGAAGCGCGCGCCACCAGCCTCGTCGCGAAGGAAGTGTATCCGGCGCTCGATCGGCAGATCGCGGCCTTCGCCAGAGCGACCGAGCACGCAACCGATGCAGCCGGCGTCGACCGGCTGCCCGAGGGCGAGGCCTTTTACCGCTGGGCGCTGAAGCTCGGAACCACGACCGACATGAGTCCGCAGGAGATCCACGCGGTGGGCCTCGAGCAGAATCGGGCCATACAGTCACGCATCGACGCCATCCTCAAGGCCCAGGGCATGACCCAGGGCACCGTGGGTGAACGGCTCCTGGCGCTCAACAGCCGGCCCGACCAGTTGTATCCGGATGACGATGCCGGCCGCGCGCAGCTGATCAATTACTGCAACGAGCGCATTGCCGCGCTCCGGGCGTTGATGCCGCGGTTTTCCCACATGCAGCTCAAGGCGGCGCTGCGCGTCAAGCGGGTGCCGGCGGACATCCAGGACGGTGCGCCGCTCGGCTACATGAACGGCGCCTCCATCGATGGTGCGCGCCCGGCCACCTACTACATCAACCTCAAGTCGACGCAGCTGTGGCCGAAGTACCAGATTCCCACACTGACCGCTCACGAAGGCCTGCCAGGGCACGCCTGGCAGCTTGCATACCTGACCGAGCACAGCGGCGATATTCCACTGATCTACCAGCTGATGGGCTTCAACGCCTACATCGAGGGCTGGGCGTTGTACGCCGAACAGTGCGCGGACGAGATGGGTTTCTACGCGGATGATCCGCTCGGTCAGGCCGGTTACCTGCAGGCGCAGCAGTTCCGCGCCTGCCGGCTGGTCGTCGACACCGGCCTGCACGCGTTGCAATGGTCGCGCGAGCAGGCCATCCGGTTCCTGGTCGAACAGACCGGCCGCGGCCACGATGCCATGACCAGCGAGATCGACCGCTACTGCGTCAGCCCCGGCCAGGCCTGCGGTTACAAGATCGGCCACAATGAAATCCTGCGCCAGCGCGAGCGTGCGCGCAGCGCGCTCGGAGCGCGCTTCGACGAAGCGGCGTTCAACGACGCCGTCGTGAAGACCGGCGGCGTGCCAATGGCGGTGCTCGGCGCCGCGACCGATCAATACATTGCCGGAGCCTGAGCACACATGAAACGTACCGCGGCGGCCCTCTGGTTCGGCGACCTCAAGACCGGCGACGGATCGCTGACGACGCACAGCGGCGCCCTCGAGCAGACTCCATACAGTTTTGCGCAACGCTTCGGTGAATCGCCCGGCACCAATCCGGAGGAGCTGATCGCCGCCGCGCATGCCGGTTGCTTCACGATGGCGGTGTGCGCGGCGCTCACGCGCGAGGGGCTGGTGCCGACGCGGCTGTCGACCCAGGCGACCGTGATCCTCGAACAGGTGGACGGCGCCTGGACGCTGACGGCCTCGCACCTGGAGATGCGGGCCGCGGTGCCGCAGGTCACGGCCGAACGTTTCGCAGCCATCGCCGCGGATGCCAAGGCGAATTGCCCGGTATCGCGCGCGCTGAACCTCAAGATCACGCTCGATGCGCAGCTGGAGGCGGCGCGCTGAGGAGCGGCGCGTGCCCACGGGCGACGCGGCCCGCACGCTGGTTCAGGCGAAGCGGCGCAGCCCGATGACGGTGACTATCCCGAGGATCGTGAGCGCGACCGAGCCCACGACGTGTACGGTGATTTCCGCGCCGGCCATCAGCACGCGCCCCTGCTGCAGCAGCCGCGCGACTTCGGCCGAGAACGTGGAGAACGTGGTCAGGCCGCCGAGGAACCCGGTGATAACCAGCAATCGCAGGTCCGGCGCCATGCCCAGCGGCGTGGACAAGGCCTCCATCGCCACGCCCACCAGGTACCCGCCGATCAGGTTGGCCGCGAGCGTGCCCGGGGGAATCGCCGGGAACAGGCCGTTGAGCGCCAGCCCCAGCAGCCAGCGCGCGACCGCGCCGAGCGCAGCGCCGGCGCTGATCAGGACAATCGAGTTGATCATGCGTGCCTTCCCCGGATCTTCGAACCGGCATCCTCCTGCGAAGCGCGGGCGACATCAAGCCCGGCGTGGTCGCGTTTGCGGCCGCGCCGTTCGCGCTGCCTGGCATCGCCACTTTGCCGGGCGGTAGCAGTATGCTGCGGCTGTGAACGGATCGGCGCTGCAGGACCGGCTGATCGCGCTGCCCGAGATGCGCGAGCTCGACCTGTTCGCCTCGCTCCTCGAGCGGCGCGGGGCGCGGGTGCTGCGCGCGCCGCTGGTGGCGATCCGGGACGCACCGGACCCGCAGCCGGTGCTGGGCTGGCTGCGCGACTTCTGCAGCGGCGACTGGCAGGAGCTCGTGCTGCTGACCGGCGAAGGCCTGCGCCGCCTCCTGGCCTGCCTCGAGCGCCATGAGCCCGGCTTGCGCCCCGCCTTCCTCGCCGCGCTGCGCCGCACGCGCAAGATCACCCGCGGGCCCAAGCCCGAACGCGCACTGCACGCACTTGGGCTGGCGGCGGACCTGCAGGCGGGCACCCCCACGACCGCCGGCGTCATCGCGACGCTGGCGACGCTCGCGCTGCGCGGCCATACCGTCGGCGTACAGCTTTACGGGAGCGATCCAAACGAACCTCTGCAGCAGTATCTGCGTGACGCCGGCGCGCTCGTGCGCTGCGTCGCGCCCTATGTGTACGCGGATGCCGCGGCCGACTCGGCCGTGCGGGAGCTGCTCGCCCGCCTGGCCGGCGGCGAGGTCGACGCCATCGCCTTCACCAGCAAGGCCCAGGTCGCGCGCCTGTTCGAGGTCGCGGATGCCGCGGCGGTGCTCGCCGCACTCGCCGCCACGCAGGTCGCGGCCGTCGGG
>JAGWPD010000173.1 GCA_028870705.1 Gammaproteobacteria bacterium | reverse complement strand
GCTACGCGGCGCAGTATCGCGCGCGGCCGGCGAGCCGCCACCACGTGCAGCACCTGGGCGAATGGTATGCGCAGGCCCATCCCACCGAGGATTTCGCCGAGACCTTCGCGGTCTGGCTGCAGCCGCACTCGGGCTGGCGGCGCCGATATGCCGGATGGCCGGCGCGCCGCAAGCTGGAATACGTGGACCAGGTCGCCGCCCAGATCGGCCGGCACCGGCCGGCGGTCAATGGCCACGTGCTGGTCGAGCCGCTGGAGGACAACACCCTCACGCTGCGCGAACACTACCGGCGCAAGCGCCGCGCCGAGCGGCGCCGCCATCGGGCGCTGGCCGACGGCCTGCTGCGGCGGGTGTTCACGACCGCCGCCGAGGCGCGGCGCGGCGCGCTGCCGGCCGCGACGCTGCTGCGGGGCATGAAGGCGAGCCTCCGCAGCACGCTCGAACGTCGCGGTGGGGCCGACCACTATGCCGCGCAGCAGCTGGTGCGCCTCGCCATCGAGCGCTGCGAGCAGCTGCGCCTCTACCAGCGCGGCGCGCGGCGCGCGCTGTTGCCAAAGCTCCGTGCCGCGCTGGCGCGGATGGCGCGCGGCTACATCGCCAGCGACGAGCTGCGGCTGCGGCTATGAAGCGCAAGCTCCGCACGCTGGTGGTCGTGCACTCGAGCCTGGTGCCGCCCGATTCGCTCGAGGGCTTCAGCGACAAGGAGATCGCCGAGTGGCGCACCGAGTTCGACGTGATCGCGGCGCTGCGCAAGGCCGGCCACACCGTGCAGGCCCTCGGCGTGCTCGATTCGCTCACGGAGCTGCGCAGCGCGCTGCTGGAGTGGCGGCCCGAGGTGGTGTTCAACCTGCTCGAGGAATTCAACGGCATCGTCACCTATGACCAGCACGTGGTGGCCTTCCTCGAGCTGATGCGCCAGCCCTACACCGGCTGCAACCCGCGCGGCCTGCTGCTCTCGCGCGACAAGGTGCTGTGCAAGCAGCTGCTGTCCTTCCACCGCATCCCGACGCCGCAGTTCGCGGTGTTCCGGCGCGGCGAGCGCTTCCACGTGCCGCGCCGGCTGCGTTTCCCGCTGTTCGTCAAGTCGGCGACCGAGGATGCCTCGCTCGGCATCGCCCAGGCTTCGGTGGTCGAGGATGCGGCGCGGCTGCGCGAGCGCGTGCAGTTCATGCACGAGCAGATCGGCTCCGACGCGCTGGTCGAGGAATACGTCGAAGGCCGCGAACTGTACGTCGGCGTGCTCGGCAACGAACGGCTCACCCGCCTGCCGGTGTGGGAGATGAAATTCGGTTCGCTCCCGGATTCGCTCCCGGCGATCGCCACGCGCAAGATCAAGTGGGACCGCGCCTACCAGCAGAAATACGGCATCACCACCGGCGAGGCGGCCGACCTGCCGCCGCTGGTGCTGGCGCGGCTCGACCGCCTGGCGCGGCGCATCTACCGCGCGCTGCACCTGTCGGGCTACGCGCGCATCGATTTCCGCCTGCGGCCCGACGGCACACTCTACGTTCTGGAGGCGAACCCGAATCCGAACATCGAGCGCGAGGAGGATTTTGCCGCCGCCGCCAGCGCGGCCGGTGTAGGCTACGCAAAGCTCCTCGATCGCATCATGCGGCTGGGGCAGGCATACCGCGCCGCCTGGCGCACCGACTACGGCTGAACGGCGCACCCGACGGGACAGCAACTTGCAGCATTCTCGCACCAGGACCGCATGGGTACTGACGGCGCTGGCCAGCGGCGCCGCGGTGCTGCTGTCGGCCTGCAGCGCTCAGGCGGATCTGCGCCGGGCCGAGCTTGCCGCGCTGGCGGTGCAGTTGCCAGGCGAGTATCGCAACCCGCGCCAGGAGCTGTCGATCGTGCGGCTGCCGGCGCCGATGGTCGGCGACCAGGTGTTCTACGTGCGCGAGACGATGGCGGACGATTCGCGGCGCGTGATCAGCGAGCGCATCTGGAGCCTGGATGTCGTCGCCGGCGCGCGCATCCTGGCGGTGGCCTACGCGCTGGATGAGCCCGAGCGCTGGCGCGGCGGGGCCGCAAGCCCGGAACTGTTCCGCTCGCTGCTGATGCGCGACCTGCGTTCGCTCCCGGGCTGCGAGCTGGAGTGGACCAAGGACCCGCGCGGCTTCACTGCCAGGGGTATCAGCGCGTTCTGTCCGCAGAGCTGGCGGCTCGAGGGCGACGAGCTCTCGTTCAGCGATCAGGCCAGCGCTGCCGGCACGATCGGTGGGGCGATACCGCCCGGCGGCAAGGACCTTTACTTCCACTTCCGGCGCGCGGTCGGGGCCCGGCGGTGATCGATACCAGCGACAGCTCCGGCGTGCAGGGCGTCGGCGAGGTGATCCGGCTGGCCGTGGCGCCGGTGTTCCTGCTTTCGGGCGTCGGCATCATGCTGACCGTGTTCACCAACCGCCTCGCGCGCACCGTCGATCGGGCGCGCGAGCTCGAGCGCAATGCCGCGCAGGTGCCGGAGGCCGACCACGCGCATGAGCTGCATGCACCCCTCCATGCCCTCGCGCGGCGCGGGCGACTGCTGAGCATCGCGATCGCGCTGTGCACGATCTGCGCGCTGCTGGTGGCGGTGGTCGTGGTGGTGCTGTTCCTGGGCGAGTCCTTCAATTTCCGCATCAGCTACGCGATCGATGCGCTGTTCATTGCGGCGATGCTGAGCTTCATCGGGGCGATCCTCTGCTTCCTGCGCGAGGTGTTCATCGCCACCGCCTCGCTCCGCATCGGCCTGCGCCGCCCACACTAGCTCCCGCTCGGGCGCGCGGCGGCTTGCTGGCGCTCGCACTGCCCGAGTGCCAGCGCCGCAGGCGTTCCTGCATCACAGTTCCGGCAGGATTTGCGCCCGGAATGTGACCGAGCTATCCGTTGGCTCCGGGCCGCCCGTGCTCCACTCGGCGCATGCAGTCCGGCAACGATGGCGGCGGCAGCGGTGGCGGCGTGGTGGCGGTGACCAGCCTGGCCGAGTATTTCCGCGACGCCCTGCACGGCGCGCTGGTGCACCAGCACGTGGCGGTGCGCGACCAGACCGAACAGTACGTCGTCAACATGCTGACGCTGTTCGCGCGCGCCGAGCATCTCTATGAAGGAGTGCCGAGCGGGCCGCACATGCCCCCGCTGGTCAGCCTGTTCGGCGCGGCGGTGGAGGCCGACAGCGCGGCCGGGCGCGAGCGCGCACTGCAGCGGCTCGGCGACGTCTCGCTGTTCATCGCCGGCTTCTTCGCGCACGGCTTCGCGCGCCGGCTGGTCGATATCGACTATCACATCGCGATGGGCGGGCGCGCCTACGGCACACTGGCCGAGGCGCTCGGCCGCGGCCGCCGGCGGGTGCTGGCGCAGGTCTATGCGGAGCTGGCGGCCAAATTCCAGCCGCTGGTCGACGCACTCGGCGAGATCAGCGATTGCGCGCGTACCTACACGCAGCGCGACGTGCTGCGCCTGTACGAGCTCTGGCTGCGCACCGGCAGCGCGCGCTCGCGCGGGCTGCTCGAGCAGCTCGGCGTCACGCCCGCCCCGGTGACGCTGCGACCGCACTGAGCCCGGCCATGCTCGTGCGGCAGATCCAGACGCTCCTCGAACGCATCTACGACGTGACGCTGGAGCAGGACGTCGCGCTGTTCATGCTTGGCGACCGCGGCTCGCTCCCCGCCGAATTCCGCGCCCAACCGGCCGATGAGCAATTGCTGGTGGCCGATGGCGGCGGCGAACTGGCCATCGGACTGTTCCTCGAGCCCTCGGTGCTCGCGCGGCTCGATGCCGCGAATCCGCACCAGGCGCTCAACGGCGCGAACCTCGCCGACTACTGGACCGTGCTCGAAGGCGTCAGCCATTTCGTCTACCTGGCGTGGAATGCCGGGCACGACCGCGCGGTGAGTCTGCATGAGCTGGAACTGCAGGCCGAGGTCGACAAGTACGTCGCCACGGCACTGCTGTTGCGCGCGCAGGATCCGACGCGATTCCCGGTCGAGCTGCACCGCGTGCTGTTCGAGCGCGCGCGTGTGAGCGAGGCCCTGGCGGGAGTCCAGGGCGACGTACAGCACGACGCGTTATGTAGTGACAGTCGGCGCGTGGCGACTCGAGATGTCGCCGAGTCAAGACGCGTTGCGACAATC
>JAGWPD010000172.1 GCA_028870705.1 Gammaproteobacteria bacterium | reverse complement strand
TTCAGCGAAGGCACAGTATGGAAGGGCGGGCCTACCGGTTGCGGCGCCGCGCACACCTGCTATCCGCCAACAGTGAACTACACGCCGCTTTACTACCTCATCAATGGCGTCGCGTTCAACAAGACGGCCGCGTCGGCCTCGGTATTCGCTGCGACCATGGGCACGGCTACCACCGCCGCCCCTGGGAGCAACCTGCTGGTGCGCCTGGTCAATGCGGGCCTGCGCATGCATGTGCCCTCGATCGTGGGCTCGAATCCCGCCTGTTACCCGGTGTCCGGCCAAACGACCTGCACGGCGGGGGTCGGCGGCTTTGCGCTGATCGCCGAAGACGGCAATGTATTGCCGGGCATACCGCGCGTGCAGAGCGAAGTGTTCATGGCCGCGGGCAAGACCTATGACGTGATGGTGCAGGTGCCGACGCCGCCCACGGGCGGTACGACACCGGCGCTCCCGATCTACGATCGCGAGCTCAGCCTCTCGGGCAACGCCATCGATCGCGACTCCGGCATGCTGGCCTATATCGGCGTGAATGGCGCAGTTGCGCCCAGCGCCGCAGGCATTGGTGCCGCGACGGCCCGACCCGATGTTTACCCGTCGCTCGTCGCGGGCCAGACGTTCGTGGTGTCCGATCCCTCGAAGGGCCTGCTCGCCAATGATACGAATGTGTTTGGCGCGACGTTGCTGACCACGGCGGCCAACGGCACCGTGGGTCTCAATCGGGACGGCACATTTGTCTATACGCCGAACACCGGCAGCACCGCGACCTCGGACTCATTCAGTTATTGCGCGAATGGTTCGGTGATCCCGCCTGCGGGAACCACGGGCGCAACCTGCTCGTCCGGAATTACCGCGACGGTAACGCTCAGTGCGGCGACGTTGGAGGCGGGGACCGGCATCAGCTGCAACTCGACGCAAACGTTCAACGCGAACACCGCGACCTACCTTGCGGTCAAGACTCCAGGCCTGCTGGCCGGTTGTACCGATGCCGCGGGTTATCCGTTGACGCTGGCCACGGCGAGCGCCGCCGGCCTGACGATCGTTACGGATGCGAATGGTGGCTTCACGGCGACCGCCGCAGCTCCCGGCACCTACACGGTCAACTACACCGCCAGGAATTCACAGGGTACGGTGGGCGCGGCCGCGACGGCGACGCTCGTATTCCCGGTGGGCAGCGGCCTGCAGGTGACGGTGCTCGATGGCACCCGCGACCCCAATACGGGTGCGCTGCTCAATTCCACCCCGATCACCGACTACCGCTGGATCATCGAGGAAGACCGGACCTTCTACATCGATCCCACCAAGGTCAGCAACAACGGCACTTCGATCGTGCCGACGCTTGGGGTCAATTTCCACACCAGTTACATGCCGTTCGTGGCCCAGGGCTGCACTGGCAAGCTGTCGTGCGAAGGGGGCCAGACGGTGCTCAGCGTGCAGTCGGTCTGCGATGTCAGCAACGGCGTCTGCCGCCCCGATGCGGCCGGCAACGGATATACGGCCGTGCTGCCGAGCTCGGTGCACCTGGATCCGACCAAGCGTTATTACATTTCTATTCTGCCTGGCGATGCGGCCAATCCCTTCATAGCGGGCTGCTCGACGGCGCCCAGCTCCACCTGCATCGGTCACGGCATGGGCGGTGCGCCGATCGGCATCGATCCCAATACCGGTGTGCAGCAGTCCAGCGTCACGGTCTACTCGCAGCCCTCGCCGTACCAGCCCTCGATGCTGTCGGTGTTCGTATTCGAGGACGATTTCCCGCTCAACGGCGAGCAGGACGGCGGCGGCGGCGTCGACGTGTTGGGTCCGGTCGAGCCCGGCCTTGGCGGATTCGAGATCGTGCTGTGGGATGCCATGGGCGGGAACGGTGACTTCACCGGGCAGATGACCCATGACATGTTCAACCAGCCCTTGTCCAATGCGCTCGATGGCACCATCGACCCGTTGACCAGCTTCAACGCCTGCCCGATCTCGAACCGGACGCTGACCGATCCAACCCAGGCGGGTATCACCGGCCGGATCGTGACCTGTCCGAAGTACGAATCGGACGGCAAGACGCTCTCGCCGCTGGCCGGCCAGGCCGTGATCGCCAACCTGATGCCGATGCGCGTGGGTGTGGTCGCCACGCCGGCCGCCGACCGCATCGCGCGCGGCGAGGAATGGCTGCAGACCAACACGCTCGATGGCCAGAAGGCTCATGACGCGTTCGCCCGCATCGGCGAACCGAGCTACTTCCAGGAGTTCGGACCGGCGAGCTACCACGTGTCGATCGGCTTCGCGAACCCCGCGATCATCAATGCGCGCCTGGCTTCGGTCTGCAATGGCACCAACGCCAACGTCACGGCCACCAACTGCACCAACACGCTTACCGGCATAGTCACGGGACAGCGCCTGAGCCGCACACCCGACGAGCGGCTCTACAACAGCGGCACGCACGATGCGTTCTATTGGACCCAGTGCTACGTGAGCGTGGGCGATCCGGACGGCATCGACTTCGCCTTCACCAAGTGCGCGGCCGACGGTACCTTCAAGCTCACCGGCCTGCCCGACGGCGACTGGCGCATCACGACCTTCGACCAGTGGAACGACCAGCTCGTTGACGGCCTGTCGACACCCGTGCGGCTCAATCACGCCGTCGATAGTGGCAGCGGCCCTGGTGTGGTCAACATGTCGATCGCCGCCACGCAGTGGCAGACCAATCTGTACACGAAGACCTTCATCGATGACTTCAAGAGTGGCCTGGCGCAGGCCGGTGAAACCGGCATCCCCTTCGCCAACGTCGCGGTGCGCCTGCGCGATGGGAGCCTCGAGAATCTGCAGGTCACGGATTTCACCGGCACCGCCAATTTCAACGAGACCTTCCCGCTGTTCAGCTGGTACACGGTCGAGACGGACGTAACCCGCTACAAGAACACCGGTACCCATGTCGTCTACGATGCGGGCGGGCCGGCCGATCAGACGCTGACGACCTGCGGCGGCACCGGCACCGGCACGGGCTACCCGCCGTGCGGTACCTCGACCATCGGCAAATATCTGGCGAACACGGTCGAGCAGGTTTCGCTGCCCACCAACCTGCGGGTGCCGGGCGCGATCTATTGCGCCGACGCGGACTGCATCGGCAAGGACATGAGCGGCCTCAGCGGCAGCGCGGTCAGCGACCCGCCGAGCGTGTGCTCGACCGACGCGAACGGCGCGACCACCTGCTCGACGAAGCTGTCCACCGGGCGCATCGATCCGCCGTGGGTCGGCGTCGAGGGCTGGCAGGGCTTCCCGGGACAGAACAGCTTCCTGGAGTTCGGCAAGGCGCCGTACTACCCGGGTGAGAACGGCGGCATCAGGGGCCATGTGGTCTATGCCTCCACCCGCCCCTTCGATGATCCGCAGATGCTGGTGCAGACGCAGTGGGAACCGCTGGTCCCGCACGTCACGATCAATCTGTACCAGGAAGGGTTTGCGGCGGATGGCGTGACCCCGACGCTGACGCTGGTCGATCACACGCAGACCACGAGCTTTGACGACTACGCCCAAGGGTTCCGTGCCGACGGCAACCCCAACATGAATTGCCCGGGGCAGGGCGCGACGGCGACGACCGCCGTCTCCAACGGCGCCATCCCCGACCCCTTCTTCTTCTCGCTGTACAACCAGCCGAACTACCTCGATCTGTACAACTCGCAGCACGGTGGGCCGGCGGCCACGGCGCTGCCGTACAATTCGCAGTTCAAGTGCTACGACGGCATGCACAACTGGAACCAGCTCCAGCCGGTGCCTTATGACGGCCAGTACCAGTTCCCGAGCGTGGCCACGGTCGACGCCAATGGCAGACCGGCGACCACGAATTGCACGATCTGCGCCGCGCATCCCGATCCGGTGCCGGCGACGGGCGTCGATGCCGATCCGCTGCGCCACGGCCTGCCGATGCTGCCGCCTGGCAAATACGTGGTCGAGGTGGTCGTGCCCCCGGGCATGGAACTGGTCAAGGAAGAAGACAAGAACATCCTGATCGGCGACAACTACATCGCGCCGGTCACGCAGCAGTTCGGTGGCCTCGGCAACATCTTCATCCTTCCCGACCAGGCTTCCGTGGCGGCCACGTTCAGCGCGGGTGCGGGCTTCAATGCCAACAACCCGAACAATCCGACCCAGAACCTGGGCGCGACGCCCAACAACGGCATCGTCCCGGCCTTCGTGCCCGAGCCGATCTGGCCCTGCGTCGGCGAGCTGCGCATCGTGCCGGACTACATCAGCCTGTTCCCGCAGTCGAAGCAGGTGTCCCCGTTCGCCGGCGCCTCGCGGCACCTGTGCGATCGCAAGGAAGTGACGCTGACCGATCAGGCGCATTCGATCGCCAAGTTCTTCATCTATACCTCGATCCATGTCGCCAGCAAGTTCACCGGCGGCATCACCGACGACTACACCTCGGAATTCGATCCGTTCTCGCCGCAGTTCGGCGAGAAGTTCGCGCCGCCCGACCTGCCGGTGTCCGTCAAGGACTGGACCGGTACCGAGACCAACCGCATCTACGCGGACCATTGGGGTGCGTACAACGGCATGACCTACTCGACCTGGGAAGTGAACCCGCCGAACCCGACGGGCTACTCCCCGACGATGATGATCATGTGCATGAACGACCCGGGTCCGATCACGGATACGCGCCCTGGTTCGGCCACCAATGGCCAGCAGATCACCGATCCGCTGTTCACCGAGGGCTACAGCCAGTTCTGCTATGAACTGCCGTTCATGCCCGGTACGACGCAGTACCTGGATACGCCCGTGGTGCCGACCTCGGCCTTCGCCGGCGCGGGTTACAACAACGTCGATTGCGCGGAGCCCGATGCGACGCCCGCGATCGCCGAAGTCGATGGCGATGGCGTCGGTCCCTATGTCAGCGCGGCGCTCAAGCCGCTGACGATCACCGCGCTCGGCGACCAGATGGTGCCCAACAACGCCTACTCCGGGCCCTCGGCCACGACGGCGCCCTTCAACCAGAAAACGATCAAGCGCCACTATGGCTTCGGCGCCACGCAAGGAACCGGTAGCGTATCGATCGGCGGCATCAATGCGCCGGTCACGAGCTGGAGCGACAGCTCGATCACGGTCACGGTGCCTCCGGGCGTGCCGGACTGCGCGGTGCAGCAGCAGACGCAGTACGGCGGTTCGAACGCCCAGTGCGGTCAGCTGCTGATCACGGCGGGCAACGGCAAGCAGTCGATCGACGCGGTCACGGTGACGATCGGCGGCAAGGCGCCGACGCATGTCGCCGCCGCGTCCTCGATCCAGGCGGCGATCGACGCCGCGCTGCCGGGCGATCTGATCATCATCGATCCGACCTGCCAGACGACCACGGCGGGTTTGACCTCGCAGGTGGCGTGCACGACAACCGGTGCCGTCAAGACGGTCGCGGCGCATAACGAGCTGCTGCTGATGTGGAAGCCGGTGCGCCTGCAGGGCGTCGGCGCCTCAGCCAGCGTCATCAACGCGAATACCCACCCGGCGGGCAAGCTGACGCCGTGGCGCGCTCGGGTTGACTGCCTGTTCGGCATGTCGGCCAGCAATGGAACGCCGGTGGGCTGGGATGCCAGCTGCGCCAGTGGATGGAACGGCTTCAACGCGGTGGCCAACGTGCCGCAGGTAGACCGCATCCCCTTCGAGTCCACCATCGGCTGGACGGCTTCCTTGAACGGCAACGTGGCTGAACAGCTGCAGGAGCCCTCGCTGATGGGCGCCCTCGAGGGCGCCGGCATCACCGTGCTGGCCAAGGGCGTCGACTTCCACGGCCAGAATCCCTTCGATCCGACCTTGCTCGCCGGCTTCCCGGCCGGTACCACTTTGCTGACGGCGAATGATTGCGGTCCTGCGGCCGGCCCGAACCCGTTCCCCAGCAGCTTCCAGTGCAACCCGTCGAGTATCGACGGCATCGGCATCACCAACAGCTCGCAGGGCGGTGGCGGTATCCTGGTGCACGCCTGGGCGCATCACCTGCAGATTGCCAATAACCGCATCTACAACAATGCCGGTACGCTGTCGGGCGGCATCGATCTGGGTCAGGGCGAATTCCCGCCCGCCTACCTGCAGGGCAATGCCACCAATTCGCCGCCGGGATCCTGCGAGAGCGCGGGGGTCAATGGCGCCCAGCTCCCGTACTGCCACAACCTGCACGTGAACGTGCACAACAACTACGTGTCGCTCAACAATTCGACGGGCGATGAGCTGTTCTCGGCGACGCCTGCGGGCGCCGGCGGTGTCAGCATCTGCACCGGTTCCGATTACTACCAGTTCAACTACAACTGGGTGTGCGGCAACCTTTCGAACGGCGACGGTGGCGGCGTGGCGCACCTGGGATTCAGCAAGAACGGCGACATCGAGCACAACTCGATCCTGTTCAACCAGAGCACCAATCCGACCATCCCGACCAACGGTGGCGGCTTGCTGGTTATGGGCACGCCGGACGCCGATCCGCTATGTGGTGCGACCACGGACCAGGATTGCGTGAGCCCGTTGGGCACCATCGGGCCCAGCGACGGAGTCGGCCCTGGCCTGGTGATCAATGCCAACCTGATCATGGGCAATGCGGCTGAAAGCGGCAGCGGTGGCGGCCTCGCCCTGCAGAGCGCCAACGGCGGCGATGTGGTCGCCTTCCCGCAGACGCCGGCCCAGTGGTATCACGTCACCGTCAGCAACAACATCATCGCCAACAACGTGTCCGGCTGGGACGGTGGCGGCGTGTCGCTGCTGGACTCGCTCAACGTCGATATGGTCAACAACACGATTGCCTCGAACGTGACCACCGCCTCGGCCGGCGTGTTGAACAACACGCTCGGCGCCCCGATCGCGAGCACGCATAACTGCCCGCCCGGTGGCACCAATGCCGCAGGCCTGTGCACCGTCGCGGTCACCACCTCGACGCCGCAGCCCTCGGGCCTGGTGAGCATCAACAACAGCGCGACCCTGCTGGCGAACCTGCCGGCCACGATCACCTGCCCGGCCAATCATCCGTCCTGCAGGGACGCGTCCGTCCCGCTGCTCCAGAACGACATCTTCTGGCAGAACAGCACGTACTACATTGCCGCAGGCGCCCTGAGCCCGCAGTTCCAGCAGACCGTGGTGTCGCTGTACAACGGGTTCACGGCGAATGTCGCCGGGACACAGACGGCGACTGGCCAGTGCGTGGCCGGCGCGAGCTACTGGGAGATCGGCGTGCGTGGCGATACCACTGTGAATGGTCACCAATCGGGCGTCACGCTGGCACCCAACCACTCCGTGCTGTCGGACGCCGCGGACTATCCGGGCTTGAACAACTCGGCCACATCGCCGGGCTTCGTCAGCCAGTACTGCAATGGCTCGCGGCAGCCGCCGGAATTCGGGGCTTCGGGCTTCGCGGTGCCGCCGGGCGTCGCCGATGCCACGGTGCCGAACCCGATCTTCAACCTGACGCCGGTGGCGACCGTGGATGAGGGCAACAACTGGATCAACATGCGCTGGGGTCCGCTGTCGCTGACCAATCCTTCACTTACCGGTGGTGCGAATGGCAACTACGGCGGCGGTGCACCGCTCGGCAACTACGCGCCGGCGGCGGAGATCGGTTCGATCTCGGTACTGGAGCCGAATTACGCGGCGGTGCCCAGCACCGACTTCTTCGGCAACGCGAGGCCGGAGACCGCCAGCGACACGCACTTCGATCCGGGCGCGGTCGAGTACGGATCCTCACCCCCGGTGGCGGCACTTGCCGTCACGGGTGGACCGCTGGCCTTCAGCAATGTGCCCACGGGCTATCCGAGTGCGGCGCGCACGCTGACGCTGCGCAACACCGGCACGGCGCAAGGCAGCGGCATCACGCTGCTCTTCTCCTCGCCGCTCTACACGCGGCCGGCGGGAGCGGCGGGCGGGACTTGCGGCGCGACTCTGAATGCGGGCGCCAACTGCACCATCAACATCGTCTTCACGCCGACCGCATTGGCTGCGGCGCCCGGCACGCTGACGATCTTTGCCAACGTGGCGGTCACGGCCTCGCCGGTGGCGCTCAGCGGCACGGGGGTGGCGCCGGTGATTGCGGCGACGCTGACGCCGGCGACGTGGACCATTGCCCACGCCAGGAATTGCCCCGGTACGACCACGCTGCAACGCTTTCTCTGTAGTGTGGATCCGTTCCAGCCGTTCATACTGCGCAACTCCGGCAACGTCCCTCTGACCGGCATCACGAATGGAGCATTGGGCGGAACGCCGGCCAACGTTGCCAACTGGGGCCTGGTGCCGCTCTTCTCGACCTGCGGGCTCGCGGGTGGCGGCCAGATGGTCTCGAACGCCACTCTGGCTCCAGGAGCCATGTGCATTGTGTCAGTCCAGTTCAAGCCGTTGACGACACAGGCGGCGGGGGCCAAGCCCGCGACGGTCTCGGTCACGGACCTCGCAGGTACGCAGACCTCGACCCTGAACGGCACCGCCAACTAGCCTAAGGGACTCGGGCCGGACATCCCATAGGGGATGTCCGGCCTTTCCGCGTCGACCGCGGGCGGCCGCGTGCTTTCCCGCGGATTGGACTCGCTTCGCCCGACGCGTGAGAATGGTCCTCGCGCAGCGCGAACTCCGCTTCGGGCCGATGGTCTATAGCCTCTGAGGTGACACCACGATGATGCAGAAATATCGCTTCGCGGCCCTGGTGACAGCACTCACGCTGGCCAGCGTCGCCGTGGCCGATCCGGCGGCGCCCGACGCGCGGATGCTCGGACAGATCGAGGGCATCCTGAACAAATGTGCCCAGCTCGATCCTGCGCACGCCGCCGAATACCGCGATCGGGTCAAGCTGGTAGCCCAGGGCGCCGATGATGCAGCGCTGGCCGGAGTGCGCAAGAGCGCGGTGTACAAGCAGGCCTTCGACGCCGCCACGGAGTCGCTCGCCACGGCTGACGGCAAGGCGGCCCTCAAGGCCTGTACGGATTCCCTTGCGCCTGCCAGCTAGCACGACCCGGGTGGCGAGGATTTCGGGCCAGCTCGGGCTGGCGCTCCTGCTGGGATTTTCTGCCGCTGGCAGCTTTGGCCAGGCGAAGGCGGGCTCCCCGCCGGCCAAAGCGGCGCCAGCGATGGCGGCCAGGCCCACGGCATTGGCGAAGCCTTCGGGCCACCCGTCGGGTTATGTGCCGACCCGTTTCAGCCAGCACGCAAGCCAGTATTACCAGGCCATTTGGGGCGTGGACGCCTTGAGCGTCAAGCTGGCCGAATCCGGCGAGGTGGTCCGCTTCTCCTGGCGCGTGACCGATGCGGGGCGGGCCAGCGTGCTCCACGACAAGAAGGCCGCGCCCGCGCTCGAAGATCCACAGGCGGGCGTGAGCCTGGTGGTGCCGTCGGTGGAAAACATCGGGCAGCTGCGTCAGGCACAGCCACCGGAGGCGGGCAAATCCTACTGGATGGTATTTTCGAACAAGGGCCGGCTGGTCAAGCGCGGCGATCGCGTCAACGTCGTGGTCGGCGCGTTCCGCGCCAACGGACTCGTCGTAGAATAGACACGGGCGGCGTCAGCCGGTGAATATCCCCCTTTCTCAACGGACTATAGGGTTTCCCATGCCAACCATTTCCGTGCCACGGGCCCTGCGTGCAGTGAGCCTGACTTTCCTGTTCGCGCTGGGATTGCCGGTGGCCCAGGCGGCGCCGGCCACGCTGTCGGCGGCGCAAATCATCGAGAAGCATATTGCCGCGCGCGGGGGGTTGAGCGCCTGGCACAGCCTGCAGACGCTCACCCTGAGCGGCAAGATGGACGTCGGGAGCGGCGATTCCACTGCGCGCAGCCTCAGTTTCGTCCAGAGTGAAATGCCTTCGGCGCACCGGAGGCCGCCGGGCAAACCGCCCGCCCCGGAGCCGGCTGTTGCGGCGGAAAATCAGGTGCAGGTGCCCTTCCGGCTCGAAGTCAAGCGTCCGCGAATGTCGCGTCTGGAAATCGATTTCGCGGGCAAGACGGCGGTGCAGGTATACGACGGCTCCAAGGGCTGGAAGCTGCGCCCCTTTCTCAATCGCGATGATTACGAGCCCTTTACGGACGCGGAGCTCAAGTCGCAGTCGCAGTGGCAGGGGATCGATGGCCCGCTGGTTGACTACGCGGCCAAGGGAACCCGGGTCGAGCTCGCCGGCGTCGAGAGTGTCGATGGGCACGACGCCTACAAGCTCAAACTGACGCTGAAGGATGGCACCACCCAGAATATCTGGATCGATGCGCACAGCTTTCTCGACGTGAAGATGGAGGGCACGCCGCGCCGTATGGATGGCAAGATGCGCACGGTATGGATCTACCAGCGCGATTTCCGCCCCGTGCAGGGGCTGATACTGCCGTTCGAGATGGAAACGGCCATCGATGGCTACCACGAAACGCACAAGATGGTGGTCGAGAAAGCCGAGGTGAACCCGAAGCTCAGCGACGCGCTATTCACCAAGCCCGGAGCGGCCTAAGAGCCGCGTGCCCGTGGTGGCGGCTGGCGGGCAGCACCGGGTCCGTGCCCCGATGATCCTGGCGCGCACGCTGGCGGTGGCGCTCGCGCTCGGAGTTCTGGGCGCGTCGAGCCGGGCCGCCGAGGCTCCGTCCACTGAAGCCGGGCAGGCCATCTACCGGCGCGGCATCCTTCCTTCAGGAGCGCCATTGGAGGGCCGCCGCCAGGTCGGAGGCCTGGGGCTCAAGGGCGCTGATGCCGCCTGCATCAACTGCCACCGCCGCAGCGGACTGGGTACGCGCGAAGGAAACCTGTCGATACCGCCGGTGACGGGGCAGTATCTGTTCCACACCCGTGAAGCGACGATGCAGGAACCGGTGCTGCATTACGTCGAGGGCATGCACGGCAATCGCGATCCCTACACGGATGTCACGCTGGCGCGTGCCATCCGCGAGGGCGTGGATTCCGGTGGTCGGGCGCTCTCGACACTGATGCCGCGCTTTGCGCTGAACGATGCGGACATGGCCGCGCTGATCAATTACCTCAAGAGCCTCGGCGCGGGCCGCCAGCCGGGCGTCTCGGACACGCTGCTGCAGTTTGCCACGGTGATCACGCCCGATGCCGATCCCGCCAGGCGCCAGGGCATGCTCGATGTGCTCAACCAGTTCGTCACCGACAAGAACGCGTTCCCGTTTGGTCCCAGCCCGCAGATGCGCACCTCCGGCAAGACCATGTACAGCAAGAGCATGTTCACCGCTCGCCGTCATTGGCAGCTGCATGTGTGGCAGCTGACCGGTCCGCCCGCGGGCTGGGGTAAGCAGCTCAGGGCCTTCTATGCACGTGAACCGGTCATGGCGCTGCTGTCGGGCGCTGGTGGCCCGGAGTGGGGGCCGGTGCATGACTTCTGCGAGCACGAGCAGGTGCCCTGCCTGTTCCCCAACGTCGAGGTGCCGGTGGTCGCGGCAGGGGACTTTTATTCGCTGTATTTTTCCAGGGGCGTGCTGCTGGAAGCCGCGCTGATCGCCCGCCGGATCGCTGCATCGTTCAACGGCAAGCCGGGCGCGGTCGTCGAGCAGATCTATCGCGCCGGCGATAGTGGCGAGGCCGGAGCGCGCGCGCTGGCGGCTGCACTCCGATCGAGCGGTATCGAAGCGCGCAGTCAGGTCCTGCCCCCGGGCGCACCAGGCAGCGCGGTATCCAACGCGCTGCATGAGGCCATGCACGCTGAAGTCGGGGCGCTGGTGCTCTGGCTGCGGCCCGCGGACCTCGCCGCACTGGGAGAGGCTCCGAAGGCGCTGCCGCCCGTGTATCTCTCGGGGCTCCTCGGCGGGCTCGAGGCTGCGCCGCTCCCGTCGAGCTGGCGGCCACAGGCGTTGATGGCCTATCCCTTCGACCTGCCCGACCGCCGCGTGGTGCGGGTGGATTATCCGCTCGGCTGGTTTTCATTCCGCCATATTCCCGTCGTCGCCGAGCAGGTCCAGGCCGATACCTACCTGGCCTGTGGAATATTGGCCGAGACTCTCAACCACATGGCGGATGTGACCGACCGCGATTACCTGGTCGAGCTCATGCAGGAAATCCTCGAGCACCGGATCATGACCGGTTACTACCCGCGTTTGACGCTGGGTACGGGTCAGACGCTGGCCTCCAAGGGCGGCTATTTCGTGCGGTTCGCCGATCCGTCCGGAGTCCGGCTGGTGGCCGATGGCGATTGGACCGTGCCCTGAGGCGAGCCTTGCTTGTGTGCCAGCGGCGCTCTCATTTGCGGTGACATGGGTTTGAGGGGTTCAACCTTCAGCAGTTCGAGTTCGTACACCAGCAGCGAACCGGGCGGAATCGGCGGCGGGGAATTGACGCCATAGCCCAGCTCGGGCGGGACGAAGATCTGCCACCTGGCACCGGGCACCATCGCCGAGAGTGCATCCCGCCAGCCCTGGATCACTGAGTTCAGGCGAAACGTCGCGGGCTGGGCGTGATCGTCGGACCGGTCGATCACGGTGCCGTCGGGGAGGCTGGCGCGGTAACGCACCGTGATCTGATCGGTCGGCCCGGGCAGCGCGGCTTTCGGGTCGCCGGCCGCGAGCACGCGGTACTGGATACCCGAAGGCAGCGTCCTGATGCCGCTCTCGTGGGAGTTTTTCTCCAGGAACACGTGGGCGAGTTCCGCGTTGTGCCGGCCGAGGGCCAGACGGGCGGCATGAATGAATGCCTGTGCGGCGTCTTTCTGTGTGCTACTGACGAGCTTGCCGCCGAGCGCTTCATTGATGCCGCGGATCAGCTCCTCATGCGAAAGCGTGGCGCCTATTCCGTTGCTCGCGAGCTGCGTGCCGACCATGAGGCCGATATCGTAGCTTGCGGTTTCGATCGATATCGCGGGCTCCGTGGGCGCCGCGGCAGGTGGTGCGGGTGTTGCCGGAGATGCTGGCGCTGCCGTCGATGCGGGCGGATCCGCGGCGGCGCCGGCGGTGATGGCCGTCGATGCCAGAACGAGCGCAAGCGGCAGCGGCAGGCCAAAGCGGAATGGGCTCATTGGATATCTCCGTTTGTGCTTTCAGTATAGCGTGGCGCGGCAGGGCTCGAGTCGTTGCGGTATTATATTAACGCCAGGCGATCGTGGAGGAAGGCGAAGTGGCATGGATGTCGATTGGCATGAACAGTAGCCGCGCCCGCGCCGGGGAGCACTGGCGCGCCGGCATTGCGGGCGCCCTGCTGCTTGCCGCAGCGATCCCGGCGATGGCTACTGCGGCGCCGGAGGTGACTGCAGCTCAGATCATTCAGAAGAACGCGGTGGCGCGTGGCGGAATCGAGGCCTGGCGCAAGGTGCAGACCATGGTCTGGCTGGGCCATATCGTCAGCGATCACGCCGCATTGCCGAGCATGCCCTTCGTGATGGAACAGAAGCGCCCCAACAAGACGCACTTCGAAATCCACGTGATGAACCAGACCACCGAACGGCTGTTTGACGGCGCGCAGGGCTGGAAAGTCCATGCGGACCAGGGCAACCGCCCGGCGGTGGAACCTTTCTCAATCCAGGAGCTCCGCTTCGCGCAATCGGCACTCGGCATCGATGGCCCATTGATGGCCGCCGCGGCCAAGGGCTATGCCGTTACCCTGGTCGGGGTCGACCAGATCGAGGGACACAAGACCTATCGCCTGGACATCCGGCTGCCTTCTGGCGAAACCGACCACGTCTGGGTCGACGCGACGACCTTTCTGGAAGTACGCTACGACAGGCCATCCGACGGCGTACTGGGAGCGGCTCGCAGTGTTTCCGTGGTCTATGGCGATTACCGGAGCTACGAGGGCTTGCAGCTGCCTTCCGTCATCGAGACTGGAGTGGGCCCAGGCAGTACGCCGGACCGGATGATGATCGAACGCGTGGTCCTGAATCCACCGCTGGATGATGATCGATTTTCGCATCCCGGCCAATCGCGCCGGTATCGCCCCGGGCAGCTCGGCGGGGCCACCGCCTCCAAGACACGGTGAATCCGCAGCTCCTACATCAATGCTCCTGATTCAATACGGTGGTTTCATGATTCGCTGGTCGACATCCCTGTGCAAGGCGACATTGATTGCCTGCATCGTGGGTTCGGCCGCGCAGGCGCAGACCGCCGGGAGCCATCCCGCGAATCCGGCTCCTCTGCCGCATCGGGTGCAGAGCGTTGACGACCAGTTGCGTCGCCTTGACGCGCAATTGCATCTGAGCAGCGAGCAGCAGGCCCGCGTCAGAGCCATCCTCGACCGCCGGCAGGCGCAGCTGTTGCAGCTGCGCACGGCCCAGCCAGTCGTGGCCGTGGAACGATTCGCCCAGGTGCAGGCGATCGACCGGGCGACCGTGGAGCAGATCGGCGCCGTGCTGACGGACGAGCAGCGCAAGGTATTCGTGGCGCAGCGGCAACCTCCCGGCGAAACACGGGTGCCGGAGGCGCCGCCAGGCGGCCGGTAAATCGGTAGTAAATCGGTCGTCACTGCGGCCGGCGCGCCGCCGTATTCTGACAAATCGGCACCATTCGGTTAAGCCGCACGGGTGAATTGCCAACTGCGTCTGCGACCGGCGCAGCGGGCACGGCTATCTTGCCCACGTTGCCGCATTTCGGCCACGTGTCCGCGAGGAGCCAGACGTGAATATTCGTGCCGCCTTCGTCCGCGCCGGTGCAGTGATGGCGGTGAGCGCCGCCGCGCTGTCGATTCCAACTGCGATGGCGGACGTGCCGACCAACCCTGCGGTGCGCGGCCAGCTCGCCGCGATCCTCTCTTTCTGCGGCAGGATTTATCCGGCCGGTGACGAGGTGTATAGCGCGCTGCGCAAGCTGGTGCTGGGGTCCGATCAGCTGCAGGACCAGTCCGAAGGATCGAGGGAGTATCGCAACGCCTTTGACTCCGTGAGTACCGCACTGGCCAGTATTCCGCATGGCCAGGCGTTGCAGACCTGCGTGGCAGCGACCAAGGACTGGCCGCAGCGCCAGCCGCGTGAACAGGACCGGGCGCCCGCCCATGATCGCCTCGACGAGCAGCGTGGCGATGAGCATCGTGGAGATGAGCACTGAGGCCCGGCGAAACCGGACCGGCGGTTGCCGGCCCCAATGTCGATCCTGAACCTTTGAATGCAAAATAAAGGGTCTGGCTCCTTCGTCGGAGCTCAGAACTCTGGCAGGACGTGCACCAGCCAAACGCCGGCCTTTATGTCAAGACGGGCAGGGATTAAGCTGGCGGTCCCCGGTAATATCCATCACCAGGGGACCAAGGAACTGATCAATCGGGCGGCAGACCGCCAGATCAATACCGTGAGCAAGAAATCGACAGATGCTGCCCCAGCCATTGCGGGCGGCAAAGTGCCACAAGGTACCGATACGAATGCGGCGTCCGTCGAGTCGCCCACGCCGCTCAATCTGCTGCTCGTCGATGATCACACCATCCTGCGTGAGGGTCTGCGGGCGCTCCTGGAATTGCAGCCCGACCTGCATGTGGTCGGTGAAGCCGCGACCTTTGAAGAGGCCATCGGGCTTGCTGTCCAGATGCAGCCTGACGTGGTGCTCACGGACATTGGCCTGCGCGGGCGCTCCGGCCTGCTGCTGGTGCGCGAGCTGCGCAAGGTGTGTCCGGCCGCGCGCATCGTGCTGCTCACGGCGCACGCGAGCGAGGAGTACATTCGCGCCGGGCTCGATGCCAAGCCCGACGGCTATGTGCTCAAGGATTCCGGTCATGGCGAGCTGGTCGCCGCGATCCGCTCGGTCGCGGCCGGACGGCATTTCCTGTGCAAGGCGGTCGCTTTTCGGGTCCTGGACACTTACCTGCACGGAGCCGACCCGGCGAGCAATGCCGATCCGCTGCGTGGCGTCACTTCGCGCGAACGGCAGGTGCTGACACTCATTGCCGCGGGGCATTCCAACAAGACCCTGGCGCGCGAACTCAATCTCAGCGTCAAGACCATAGAAAAACACCGCGCCAACGTGATGCGCAAGCTCAAGCTCCATAATGCCGCGGACATTACCCGCTTTGCCCTGAATCATCACCTGATGGCGCACGAGAGTGTCGATGCGGGTGATGCCGCTGAACTGCGCAATGCCGTAGGTTCCTGAGCCTGGGCAGACCATCTCTCAGGCTTTCGGCGAGGCTGCGCGGCGGGTTCGCCGTGCTGGCGGCACTGCTGTGCGCGTTCCCGGACCTCAGCTTCGCCTGCGCCTGCGGCTGCGGCATATTCGACGTGGGCACGAGTTCGATGTACGCGAGCCATGCCGGTGCCATGGTGTTTGCGGAATTTGATTACCTTGATCAGAGCCACAACCACAGTGGTACCGCGGCGGCACCGGCGGGCGATAACCCCGACAAGGCGATCCGTTCCAGTTTCATGACGATCGGTGGCCAGTACCAGTTCAACCGGCGCTGGGGCGTGACGGTGGAGCTGCCTTACTGGGAGCGGTACTTCCAGACTACCGACGGCGGCACTGGCGAGATCGTCGCGTATCGGCACGGCGCAGTCGGCGACATACGCCTCAAGGCCACTTACGCGGGCCTCTCCGCCGACATGTCTACCGGACTCACCGTGGGCGTGAAGCTCGCCAATGGCGATACGAGCTACGCCGGGTTCGATGCCGATACGCAGATCGGAAGCGGCAGCACCGACGCGTTGTTGGGTGCCTACCACCTGGGCAGGCTCACGGCGGATAATCGCTGGAGCTACTTTCTACAGGGTCAGTGGGACCAACCGCTGGTGCACAAGGATAACTATCGTCCGGGCGCCGAGGGTGTTGTGGCATTCGGTGCCTATTTCGAAGGCTGGTCAACGCAGCGGAATTTGAGAATCGTGCCTATTGCCCAGCTGCGCGCGGTTTACCGACGCGCTGACGGGGGCGCCGACGCACTGGTAGCCGATACCGGTTACACGCGAGTCCTGGTGTCGCCGGGCGCGGAACTGGCCTGGGACAATGTGCGGATCTACGCGGACGTGGCCCTGCCGCTGTACACCAACGCGCGCGGCAATCAGCTGTTCGCCAACGAAATGTGGAAAATCAATGCCAGTTACCATTTCTAGGTGGGGCGGAATCTGGGCGGCGGCGGTGCTGGCTGCCGCTGCCGCCGGACCGCAAGCCGCGCCGGCCCGCGCTGGGCCGCCGCCAGTTGCGGGCCAGTCGGCGCCCGCGCTCCTGGCACGCAGTTTCGACGGGCGCGTATTGGATGTGAACGGCCTGCACGGCAAGGTCGTGGTGCTGAATTTCTGGGCGAGCTGGTGCGGACCCTGCCGCAGCGAGATGCCGTTGCTCGATGCGCTCGCGCGCGAGTACCGCGACCGCGCCGTAGTGGTGGTGGGCCTGAGCGCTGATGATCGGCACGATCGCAAGGATGCCGTGGCCGCCGCCAAGGCCGTGACCTATTTCACAGGCCTGCTGAGCGAGGCGCCGGCCAACGGGTTTGGCGCACCGCAAGTATTGCCGCTGACATACATCATCACCCCCACCGGCCGGATCAGCGCCGTGCTGAGCGCCAATCGCGGCTCGCCGAGCGCCGAGCAGCTGCGCGCGGCCATTGATGCGGCCATGACGCCATCCCCCTGACGCCCGGGCGCACGCTGTGACGCACGGACCATTGGCCGCCCCGCGACCTGCGGGCGCGGCTTAAGGGGATTAAAGTAGCCTCGAGAGGGTGGCCCGTGGGGCTGCACCGGGGAGGCGTTGTGCTCAATTCGACGAGTTCCATACTGGTCCTGGCTGCGGCCTGCCTGGTCACGGCCCGACCCGCTCAGGCGGACGATGTTCCGGCTGGGCACCAGCACGGCATGGGCAATGTGCAGCTGTTCCTGAGCCTGCAGACCGTGGCGCGTGATGGCCCCAACGATGCACTGGAGCGGCCCGAAGATCTCTGGGGCACCGGCGATCTGGTGTTTGCCGGCAACATGAACCGCTGGCGGGCGCTGGGTGAGTATCACTTCGGTCCACGCGAAAGCGACATGGAGCGCTTTCAGGTGGGGTTCGAGCCGGTGCCTGACACGCTCTTGTGGTTCGGGCGGTTCCACCAGCCCGGCAGCGCCTGGAACAACGAGTTTCATCACGGCCAACATCTGCAGACCACAATCACTCGTCCGGCAATCGAGGAGTGGGAGGACGAGGAGGGACTGGTGCCGCAGCACCTGACCGGTGCGCTGTTCGAGTCGCGCCGCCCGATGGGCCCGGTCGCGGGACTCCAGTTCGCGCTCGGTATCGCCTACGGCAGCCTCATCGACGCCGACGGCTTGAGTCCGGTCGATCTGCTGCGCCCCAATCCCGGGAGTCATCGGCTCTCGCAGTCGGTGCGCATCTCCTACCTGCCCCAGTACCTCGGCAGCAGCAGCGCAGGGCTCCTGTTCGGCCATCACCGCACTCCGGTTGCCGATCCGGCGCAGTCCACGCTGCTCGATGCGCAACTGGTCGATCAGCGCGTTCTGGGCGCGTATTTCACCCATGATCGCGACCCCTGGCGGGCGATTGGCGCCGTCTACTACATCGATGTTGACCTGCAGAACGCCGCGGCCGGGCGGCGCGAGCACTTCGCCTCCGCTTATGCGCAGCTGGAACGCCAGCTGGCCCACGACCTCACGCTGTTCGCGCGGCACGAGAATTCCGCGAACGCGCGCGCTTCGCGCTACATCGGCATGCACGCCGATGACTTCGTGGTCCATGGCACCCTGGCTGGATTGCGCTGGGAATACCACCGCCACCAGGCTCTGACGCTCCAGCTGTCGCGTCTGACCACCATCCAGTCGACGCTGTCGGTCACCCGGCTTCAGTGGAGCGCTGTGATCCCGTGAACGGGCCGCGCGCCAAGCTGGCGCTGCTGC
>JAGWPD010000171.1 GCA_028870705.1 Gammaproteobacteria bacterium | reverse complement strand
GGGTATTCCCTTCGGTGAACATCAACCGCTCCGGCACGCGCAAGGAAGAGCTGATCACCGACCAGGCCGAGCTCGCGAAGATGTGGATCCTGCGCAAGCTCCTGCATCCGATGGATGAGCTGGCGGCGATCGAGTTCCTGCTCGACAAGATGAAGGACACGAAGACCAACGCCGAATTCTTCGAGGCGATGAAACGTTGATCACGCGCGCGAGCGCGGTGCTCGACGTGGCCGACCGCAGGTCGGCCAACGGCTGAAGCGCCGGCGGTCGCAGCCCGGAATACCCAGCGGGTCACAGTTTTGGGCGTCGCCTGGCGGCGACGCTGGCGCCGGGCGCACGGCTGTCCGATGATGCGTCATGGGCCCCGCCACCGGAATCCGCCGCATGCGCCGAACTTACCTGACCGCAGTCCTGCTGGCCGCCACCGGCGCACAGGCGCAGGAGTTGCTGCCGCCCGGTTCGGTGCCGCCGGAGCCGGCCAGCCCGATCACCGATCATTTCGCGTTCCGCGCCAGCGCCTTCCTGGGTACGGCAGCGACCAACGGGGAGGTCGATGATCCGAATGCCACCGCGCCAGGCACGGCCTTTTCGCTGGAGAAGGATTTCCGCCTGAGCCCGCATGTGCGCCAGGCGCGCGCCGAATTCATGTTCCGTCTGCGCGAACGTGGCCGGTTGCGCGTCGACCTGTGGGAGCTGAAGCGCACCGGCGTGGCCAACCCGACCACGACGATCGTCTACGGCGGCCACAGCTTCACGCCGGCCGACACGGTGTACTCGGAATTCAACTGGACCCAGGTCGACATCACCTGGACCTACTCGTTCCTGAAGCGCAGGCGCTTCGAGCTCGGTGCGGGCTTCGGCATGCACCTGCTGGAAGCCGAGGCCAATGCGAATGCCACGCTGGCCACCGGGCCGGTGACCGAACGATTCAGCGGCGCCGGTCCGTTCGTCACCGTGGCGCTCGATGGAACCTGGCGCATCTCGCGCCGCTTCGCCTTCTCGGCCCGCGGCCAGTACATGAAGCTGACGGTGAGCTCGGTGAAAGGCTCGCTCGGCGACTACCACGGCGACCTGCAGTTCCGCTGGCGGCCGAATCTGGCCTTCGGACTCGGTTACCAGAGCACGCAGACGCGGCTCGATGTCAGCAACAACAATCCGAACGGCTTCATGAAGCTCGGCACCCACGGGCCGGAGCTGTTCGCGCGCGCGAGCTTCTGAGGCCCGCTGCGGCCGTCCAACGCTGTCGCCGCTCAGCGCGGCCGCGCGATTGCCCGGTAGCCGATGTCGCGCCGGTATTGCGCGCCGTCGAACGCCAGGCAATCGACCAGTCGATACGCGGCGCGCTGTGCTTCCGCCACGCCGGCGCCGAGGCCGACCGCGCACAGCACGCGCCCGCCGCTGGTCACGACGCGGCCAGCGCGCAGCTCAGTGCCCGCGTGGAAAACCTTGCCGGGCAGTGTGGCCGCGCGCTCGAGGCCGGTGATCACCGCACCGGTCCGCACGCTGCCCGGATAGCCCGCGGCCGCCATCACCACGCCGAGTGCGGCGCGCTCATCCCAGTCGATCCGCGCGCCTGCAAGCCGTCCTGCCAGCGCGTCCAGGCACAGCGCTGGAAGGTCGGAACGGAGCCGCGCCAGCACGGGCTGCGCCTCCGGATCGCCGCAGCGGCAGTTGTACTCGATCACGCGCGGCGCGCCGCCGGCATCGATCATCAGCCCGGCGTAGAGGAAGCCGGTGTACGGCATGCCGTCGGCGGCCAGGCCGCGCAGCGTCGGCATGATCACCTCGCGCATCACGCGTGCGTGCACCGCCGGCGTGATCACCGGCGCGGGCGAATAGGCGCCCATGCCGCCGGTGTTCGGGCCGCTATCGCCGTCACCGATGCGCTTGTGGTCCTGCGAGCTCGCGAGCGGCAGCGCATGCGCGCCGTCGGCCATGACGATGAAGCTGGCTTCCTCGCCCGCGAGGAATTCCTCGACCACCACGGTATCGCCCGCAGCGCCGAAGCTGCCCGCGAACATCGCTTCGATGGTGGCCAGCGCTGTGGCCGTGTCCGGCGCGATCACCACGCCCTTGCCGGCCGCCAGCCCGCTCGCCTTGATGACGATCGGCGTGCGCTGCGCGCGCAGCCACGCGGCGTCGAAATCCGCGCGCGTGAAACTGCGGTATTGCGCGGTCGGAATAGCGTGCCGGCGCAGGAACTCCTTGCTGAAGGCCTTCGAACCCTCGAGCTGCGCGCAGGCGCGGCTCGGGCCGAAGCAGGCGAGGCCCGCGGCCTGGAACGCATCGACCACGCCCATCACCAGCGGCGTCTCGGGTCCGATGATGGTCAGCGCCACGTCCTCGGCGCGCGCCAGCGCCACCAGGCCATCGAGGTCGGTGCTGGCGGTCGGCACGTTGCGGACCTTCGCTTCCGTGGCCGTGCCGGCATTGCCCGGCGCGACCAGCACTTCGGTCACGCTTGGCGATGCCGCGCACCGCCAGGCGAGCGCATGCTCGCGGCCGCCGTTGCCGACTATCAAAACCTTCACGGGCGCGCTGGGTGCGATGCCACAGTTAGTGCCTGAAGTGGCGCATGCCCGTGTACACCATCGCCATGCCGTGCCCGTCGGCGGCCGCGATCACCTCGTCGTCGCGTTTCGAGCCGCCGGGCTGGATCACCGCGCTGATGCCGTAGGCCGCCGCGGCATCGATGCCGTCGCGGAACGGAAAGAACGCGTCCGAGGCCATGACGGCGCCGCGGACCTCGAGTTTTTCATCGGCGGCTTTCAGCGCGGCGATGCGGCTCGAGTAGACCCGGCTCATCTGGCCCGCGCCGACTCCGATCGTGGCGCCGCGGTGCGCGTAGACGATCGCATTCGACTTGACGTACTTGGCGACGCGCCAGGCGAACAGCAGGTCCGCCAGTTCACCCGCCTCGGGCTTGCGCCGCGTCACGACGCGCAGTTCGCCCGCGCCGATCGTGCCGGAGTCGCGATCCTGCACCAGCACGCCGCCGTTGACGCTGCGCAGTTCGTAGCCATCGCCGGTGGGCAGCGCAAGGTCGCCGACCTCGAGCACGCGGATCGCCGCCTTGTCCGCGAGCACGCGCGCCGCGGCGGTCTCGATCGACGGCGCCGCGATCACTTCGGCGAACTGGCGGCCGACGATCTGCCGCGCCGTGGCGGCATCGAGCGGACGATTGAAGGCGATGATGCCGCCGTAGGCCGAGGTCGGGTCGGTGCGGTACGCGGCTTCGTAGGCGGCGGCGATGCCGGCGGCGACTGCGACGCCACAAGGATTCGCGTGCTTGACGATCACGCAGGCGGCTTGCGCGAACTGACGCACGCATTCGATCGCCGCATCCGCATCGGCGATGTTGTTGAACGAGAGTTCCTCGCCCTGCAGCATCCGGGCCGATCCGACCGAGGCGCCGCGCGCGCCGGGCAGGCGGTAGAAGGCGGCGCGCTGGTGCGGATTCTCGCCGTAGCGCAGGTCGAGCGCCTTCCCGAACACCAGCGGCAGGTTGTCCGGGAAGCGCTCGATCGGCAGCTGCTGCGCGCGCAGCAGGTAATCGGACACGCAGGTGTCGTAGGCGGCGGTATGCGCGTAGGCCTTCGCCGCCAGACGCGAGCGCGTGTCGATCGAGGTGTCGCCGCTGGCTTCCAGTTCGGCCAGCACCGTCGCGTAATCGGCCGGGTCGACCACGACGGTGACGTCGGCGTGATTTTTTGCGGCGGCGCGCAACATCGCCGGCCCGCCGACGTCGATGTTCTCGATCGCCTCGGCGTAGGTGCAGTCGGGCCGCGCTATGGCGGCCGCGAACGGGTAGAGGTTGACGGCCAGCAGGTCGATCGCGCCGATCCCGTGTTCGGCCATCACCGCCTCGTCGGTGCCGCGCCGGCCCAGCAGGCCTCCATGCACGCGTGGGTGGAGCGTCTTGACGCGGCCGCCCATGATCTCCGGAAAGCCCGTGTAATCAGCCACTTCGCGCACCGGCAGGCCGGCGTTGCGCAGCGCCTGGGCGGTGCCGCCGGTGGACAGCAGTTCGATGCCGCGGCGGCTGAGCGCGCGGGCAAAGTCGCTCAATCCCTGTTTATCGGATACGGATAGCAGTGCGCGCGCAATCGCCATGCCGGTCTTATTCGGCCAGCCCCATCGTGCGCAGCTTCTTGCGCAGCGTGGTGCGCGTGATGCCGAGGATCTCGGCCGCCTGGCTCTGATTGCCGTCGGCGTAGTCGAGCACCGCACGCAGCAGCGGCTCTTCCACTTCGCGCAGCACCAGGTTGTAAAGGCGCGCCGGACGATGGCCGTTGAGGTTCGAGAAGTAGTCGCTGAGCACGCGCTCGGTGTGGCCGCGTAGTGGAAGGTCCTTGCCTGCGATCCGGTTCATCGTTGTAGTTCTTCGCCGTCAGCCCCTGCCACATCCACGCCGAAAACCTGCCGGGCCAGTTCGAACTGCGACGCGGAATCCTCCGCTGCCAGGAGAGCGGAGCGCGCCGCCCGCGTCTCGGGCCGCAGTTCACTGTAGCGGGCCAGGTGTTTGCGTGCCATCCGGACCCCGGTGTACTCGCCGTAGAACGCGTACAGGGATTCGAGGTGTTGAAGGATGATCGTTGCGATCGTGCTGCGCAAGAGTGGCGGCGCAATTTGCGCCGCATTCAGGAATGAATTGACATCGCGGAAAATCCATGGTGAGCCCAGCGCGCCGCGCCCGATCATCACCGCATCGGCGTTGGTCGCGGCCAGCACCGCCGCCGCCTGCGCCGGTGTGCTGATGTCGCCGTTGGCGATCACCGGTATGCGCACCGCCTGTTTCACGGCGCGGATCGACTCGTACTCGGCGCGGCCCCGGAAGCGATCGGCGCGCGTGCGGCCGTGCACGGCGATCGCCGCCAGCCCGGCGCGCTCGGCGAGTTGCGCGATCCGTGTCGCGTTGCGGCGGCCGGGATCGGGCCCGGTGCGGATCTTCACCGTCACGGGCACGTCCACCGCATTGACCAGGGCGTCGAAAATGCGCGCGACCAGCTCTTCGTCACCGAGGAGCGCGGAGCCGCACAGCTTGTCGCAGACTTTCTTGGCCGGACAGCCGAGGTTCAGATCGATGATCTGCGCGCCCTCATCCTGCTGGCGCCGCGCCGCCTGCGCCAGCATGCGCGGCTCGCTCCCGGCGAGTTGCACCGCAACGGCCATGCCGGCGCCGCCGCCCCCGGGCGGCTTGCCGCGTGCATGGCTGGCCGCGGCCATGCGGCGCTGTGACTTGGACGTGTGCCAAAGCGACTGGTCGGCGCTGAGCATTTCGCCGCACGCCAGCGCAGCGCCGAACATGGAGCACAGTGCGCGGAACGGCGGGTCGGTGACGCCAGCCATGGGCGCGAGCAGCGCCCGGCCGTCGAGCGCATGCGGGCCGATGCTGAGGCTCACGGCCTGCCCGCGACGAGCGGCGCATCGCCTGCGCAGCGCACGCCGCCCCCGGCGGCCGCGACGCACACATCCAGCTCGAAGCTGGCGATGCGCTGCGTCGGATCCTCGACGCGCACCTCGGTGTCGATGCGCTGGTCGCGCGCGATGAACTGCTGGCCGCGCAGCGCGGCGGGCAGGTACTGTGCGGGCTGCAGTTCGCCGCTGCTGACGGGCTTTCCGTAGCGATCGAGCAGCGTCAGGCGCAGCAGCGGCAGCGCCTGCGAGTGCGCGCCACGATTGGCCAGGCTGAGGCGCACATGCAGGGCATGGTCGCCGGCGGCATCCAGCGCGGCGCCAAGCTGGCGCACGTCGTAGGCGTTGAGGTCCCAGTTGGGCGCCAGTGGCTCGCCGAGCCGCGCCGCGAGCTTCTGGAGCGGCCCGTACCAGGATGCGTTGGCGGCCAGATCGTTGCGCCAGTGGTTCACTGCCTGCGCGGCGAGCGACACGAGCAGCAGAGCCGACCCGGCCGCGAACAACGTCCGATGCCGGGCACGCTTCGGCGCGCGCCACAGGTCCGCCTCGATGCCGGTCGCCGTGAGGTTGGCCTCATGCCGGAATTCACCGGTCGCTTCGCGCAGCGCGGCCAGCTCGCGCGGCAGCGCGTCATCGCCGGCACGGGCGGCGGCCTGCGTCGCATCGCCCGCGATGCGGGCCTGGGGTCCGTCGTCCAGGTCGACCTCAACCACGGCGGCGCCGTCGTCGTCACCCTCATCGACCGCAGCGGCGACGCGGCGCGTGACCTCGGCAAGCTCGCTGTCGAGCACTTCCTGCGGAATCAGCTCCTCGGTCTGCAGGAAGGTGTCGCCCTCGAGCACGATCGTCTCGAACGTGCCCGTACCCCGGTATTCCTTGATCTCGAGTTCATCCTCGGGCGTGTCCGCCGGTGGCAGCGGGCGCGGCGGACTGTCGACGAGGCGCAGCGCGGGCGCGCTTGCGCTGGCCACGTCGCCCTCGGTCAACGCCGGGCGCGAGACGGTCGCGCTGGCGCGGTCCTCGGCTACCGGCTGCTGCCGGTCGCGCGGCTGCGTATCCGCAAGTGCGAGCCCGGAGTCTTCGAAGAGCGCCAGCAGCGCGTTGAACACGTTGGCGCAGCGCCCACAGCGCACGTAGCCCTGGCCCGCGCGCAGGTCGGCCGCGGTGACCGCCAGCGTCAGGGTGCACTTGGGGCAAACCGTGTACATCAACTCTTCCTGCGGCCCTCGAGCGCGACCCAACCTTCGCGCTGTCCGAATGGGGCGATATCAAACCACGGAGCATAGACGCATGCCACGGCTTCCGCCTGCCCGGCGAGGATGCCCGCCAGCACGATCGTGCCGCCTGCGCCGAGCCGGGCGGCAAAGTCGGCGGCCAGCTCGCACAGCGTGCCGGCCAGGATGTTCGCCAGCAGCACATCGGCGCGCGCCGGCAATTGCGCCACGTCGGCGCGCACGGCCAGCCGGGCGCCGAGCCCATTGGCGCCGGCATTCTCGGCGGTCGCGAGCAACGCCTGCGGGTCGATGTCGAACGCGTCCACGCGCGCGGCGCCAAGCAGCGCGGCCGCGATCCCGAGCACGCCCGAGCCTGAGCCATAGTCGATCACGCGCATGCCGGGGCGCAGTCGCGCATCCAGCCATTCCAGGCACAGCGCGGTGCTTGGATGCGTGCCGGTGCCGAAGGCGAGGCCCGGGTCGAGCCGCACGAGCACCGCGCCGGGCTCCCTCACCTGTTCATGGCTGGGGCACACCCACAGCCGCCGCCCGAATTTCAACGCGTGGAAATCGCGCAGCCATTCGCGCTCCCAGGCGCGATCGGCGAGCCGCTGCGCGTGGATGCGGCCGGGCTCGAGATCCAGGCCCGCGGCCAGCCACGCAGCCAGGGCGGCGGCGTCGCAATTGGCCGGGTACAGCGCCTGCAGGCGCGTGGCGGGCCACAGGCGCACTTCGCCCGGCGCGGGCTCGAGCACGGCATCGTCGCGCGAATCGCTGAAGGTGATCGCCAGCGCGCCGCTCGCCAGGCAGGCCTGCTCCGCGCGTTCGGGGTCGAGTCCGCGCAGTTCGAAGTCCAGCGCCAGCAAATCCACGGCCGCCGGCTACTTGAGCCCGAGTCGCCGCTCGAGGTAGTGGATATCGAGGCCGCCGGTCTGGAAGGCCGAATGCGCGAGGATCTCCTGATGGAGCGCCGTGTTGGTCTTGATGCCCTCGACCACCAGCTCCGCCAGCGCGTTGCGCATGCGCGCGATCGCGGTATCGCGCGTGTCGCCATGCGTGATGAGCTTGCCGATCATCGAGTCGTAATACGGCGGCACGCTGTAGCCCGAATAGACATGGCTGTCGACGCGCACGCCGGGCCCCCCCGGCGGGTGCCACAGCTTGATAGGGCCCGGCGAGGGCATGAAGGTGCGCGGATCCTCGGCATTGAGCCGGCATTCGAGCGCGTGGCCGCGGATCTCGATGTCGTCCTGCTTGAACGGCAACTTTTCCCCGGCCGCCACCGTGAGCTGGGTCTTGACCAGGTCGATGCCGGTGATGAGTTCGGTCACCGGGTGCTCGACCTGGATGCGGGTGTTCATCTCGATGAAGTAGAACTCGCCGTCCTGGTACAGGAACTC
>JAGWPD010000170.1 GCA_028870705.1 Gammaproteobacteria bacterium | reverse complement strand
GCGCCCGGCGCTGATGCCCTTGCTGATGATCTTGGACTTGGTGTCGCGGCCGATGTGGATCATCTTCGTGCCGGTGTCGGCCTGCTGGCGATGATGGGTCAGCGCGACCGAGTGGAACTCGCCGCTCGAGCGGTCGCCGCGCAGCACGCAGCTGGGGTACTTCCAGGTGATCGCCGAACCCGTCTCGACCTGGGTCCAGGAGATCTTGCTGTCGTCGCCGCGGCAGTCGCCTCGCTTGGTGACGAAGTTGTAGATGCCGCCGACGCCGTTCTCGTCACCCGGGTACCAGTTCTGCACGGTCGAGTACTTGATCGAGGCCCGCGCCAGCGCCACCAGCTCGACCACCGCCGCGTGCAGCTGGTTCTCGTCGCGCATCGGCGCGGTGCAACCCTCGAGGTAGCTGACGTGGCTGCCTTCGTCGGCGATGATCAGCGTGCGCTCGAACTGGCCGGTGTTGGCGGCGTTGATGCGGAAGTAGGTGGACAGTTCCATCGGGCAGCGCACGCCGCGCGGCACGTACACGAAGGAACCGTCGGAAAACACCGCGCAGTTGAGCGTGGCGTAGAAGTTGTCCGTGTACGGCACCACGCTTCCCAGGTACTGCTCGATCAGCTCCGGGTGCGTCTGCACCGCTTCCGAGAACGGGCAGAAGATCACGCCCGCCTCGGCGAGGCGCGCCTTGAAGGTGGTCGCGACCGAGACGCTGTCGAAGACCGCATCGACGGCCACGCCGGCGAGGCGCGCGCGCTCGTGCAGCGGCACGCCGAGCTTGGCATAGGTCTCGAGCAGCTTCGGGTCGACCTCCGCGAGGCTTTTGGGGGCATCTGCCCTCGGTCTGGGCGCCGAGAAGTAGGAAATGGCGCCGTAGTCGATCGGCGCGTAGTGCAGGTGGGCCCAGTGCGGTTCGCGCATCTGCCGCCAGTGCGCCAGCGCGCGCAGCCGCCAGTCGAGCAGGAATTGCGGCTCGCGCTTCTTCGCCGAGATCAGCCGTACGACGGACTCATCGAGTCCTGGCGCAATCGTGTCCGACTCGATGTCGGTGACGAAGCCGTGCTCGTAACCACGTTCGAACAGCGCCGACAGTTCGGGATTGCTGTTCACGTGCGCTCCGCCCGGCCGCCGCGCAGCGCGCGTTCGAGGGCGGCGAAGCGCACCGGTTCGCCGCCCAGGCCGGCCAGCTCGAGCAGCGTGATCTCCTGCAGCGAGCGGCGGATCGCGAGGTTCACGCGCTGCCAGGCGCGGCCCACGCCGCAGGTGCTCTCGATGCTGCACTGGTGCGTCTGGCGCGCGCATTCGATCAGCGCCACCGGGCCTTCGAGCGCATCGAGGATCTGTGCCGCGGTGATCTCGGCCGCGGGCCGCGCCAGCCGATAGCCGCCGCGCAGGCCGAGCGTGGAGCTGACCAGACCGCGCCGATGCAGCTGCTTGAGCACCTTGCTCACGGTCGGCGCGCCCAGGTGGCTCTGCGCCGCGAGCTGCGTGGCCGTCAGTTGCCGGTCGGGCGCCGCCGCCAGCCGTGCCAGCAGCACGGTGGCGTAGTCGGTCATTTTGCTGATGCGCAACATGTCTGTTCCTATATAGGACTATTTTAGTACTATATTGCTCACACTTAATGGGGCCGGCTCCGGCCCGGGTTGGTATGCTGGCGACCCCTTTTTCAGGAGGCAAGCGCATGGGTTTCGCAGATCTCGAGAGCGTGGCGGCTGCGATGACCGCCGCCGGCAAGGGCATCCTCGCGGCGGACGAGAGTTCGGGCACGATCAAGAAGCGGTTCGACAAGATCGGCCTGGAATCCACGGCAGAGGCGCGCCGCACCTATCGCGAAATGCTGTTCACGACCCCGGACATCGCGCAGTCGATCAGCGGCGTCATCTTCTACGACGAAACCCTGCGCCAGCAGACCAGCAGCGGCGTGCCGTTCACCGCCTGCCTGGCGAAACTCGGCGTGGTGCCCGGCATCAAGGTGGACATGGGCGCGAAGCCGCTCGCCGGCTTTCCGAACGAGACGATCACCGAGGGGCTCGATGGCCTGCGCGAGCGGCTGATGGAGTACTACAAGCTCGGTGCGCGCTTCGCCAAGTGGCGCGCGGTGATCGACATCGGCGCCGGCATCCCGACCAGCTACGCGATCCACGCGAACGCGCACGCGCTGGCCCGCTATGCGGCATTGTGCCAGGAACAAAACATCGTGCCGATCGTCGAACCCGAGGTGCTGATGGATGGCGGCCACACGCTCGAACGTTGCGAGGAAGTCACCGACGCCGTGCTGGCCGAGGTCTTCCACCAGCTCGCCGGCCACCGCATTCACCTCGAAGGCATGATCCTCAAGCCCAACATGGTCATCTCCGGCAAGAAATGTCCGCAGCAGGCGAGCCCCGAGCAGGTGGCCGCAGCGACCGTGCGCTGCCTCAGGCGCCATGTGCCCGGCGCCGTGCCCGGCATCGCGTTCCTGTCGGGCGGGCAATCGCCGGCCGAGGCCGCGCTGCACCTGTCGCTGATGAACGCGATGGGCGGGTTGCCCTGGCAGCTGACCTTCAGCTACGGGCGCGCGCTGCAGGATGCGGCGTTGACGGCCTGGGGCGGCAAGAGCGCGAACTTCGCGGCCGGCCAGCAGGCGTTCGCCAAATGGGCGCGGCTCAACGCTCTGGCGCGCAACGGCCGCTACCAGCCGGGGATGGATGCGCAGGCCGCCTGATGGGTGATTCCGCGCCGGCCGAGGCCGTGGTCGACGTCCGTGAGCTCCGTTACGCCATCGAGGGGCGCCCCATCTTCGATGGCCTGAACCTCGCCGCCCGGCGCGGGCAGATCACCGCGGTGATGGGACCGAGCGGCACCGGCAAGACCACGCTGCTGCGCCTGCTGATGGGCGCGATCCGCCCCGATGCCGGGCGTCTGAGCGTGTTTGGCGACGAAGTCGCGGGGCTGGCCCGACCCGCGCTGTACCGCCTGCGCCGGCGGATTGGCATGCTGTTCCAGAACGGCGCGCTGATGAGCGACCTGTCGGTGTTCGAGAACGTCGCGTTCCCGCTGCGCGCCCATACGCGGCTGCCAGAACCGCTGCTGCGCCGGCTGGTACTCATGAAGCTGCAGGCGGTCGGCCTGCGTGGGGCCGCCGACATGGCGCCGGGCGCGCTGTCCGGCGGCATGGCGCGGCGCGTGGCGCTGGCGCGGGCAATCGTGATGGATCCGGAACTGCTGATCTACGATGAACCCTTCGTCGGCCTCGATCCGATCTCGCTCGGCGTGATCCTGCGGCTGATCGGCACGCTCAACGCGACGCTCGGCATCACCAGCATCGTGGTCACGCACGATGTGGAGGAGATCAGCCGCATCGCCCACCAGAGCTACCTGCTGGCCAGCGGACGTGCCGTGGCGGCGGGCAGTCCGGCGGAACTGCGCGCCGCCGCCGCGCCCGTGGTCAACCAGTTCATGCAGGGGCTGCCGGACGGTCCGGTGCCGTTCCATGTGCCGGCGCCCGACTATCGCACGCAACTGCTGGAGCCGGACGCTTGATGCGCGCGCCGCTCAACGCGCTCGCGCGCATGGGCCGCGTGGCCCTGTTCCTGTTGCGCGTGCTCGGCCAGTGCCTGCCCTCGCTCCGGCATCCGCGGCTGCTCGTCGCGCAGGTCTACAACGCCGGAGCGCGCTCGCTGATCATCGTGATGCTGTGCGGCCTGTTCGTCGGCATGGTGCTGGGCTTGCAGGGCTACGACCTGCTGCAGCGCTTCGGCTCCGAATCGGCGCTGGGCGTCGCCGCCGCCCTCGGGCTGGTGCGCGAACTCGGCCCGGTGATCACCGCGCTGCTGTTCGCGGGCCGCGCGGGCACGGCGCTGACCTCGGAAATCGGCCTGATGCGCGCCACCGACCAGCTCACCGCGATGGAGATGATGGCGGTCGATCCGGTGCGGCGCGTCGTAGCGCCGCGTTTTCTCGGTGGCATCATCGCGATGCCCTTGCTCACGGCGATCTTCAACGTCATTGGCATCTTCGGGGCGCAGCTCATTGGCGTGGGCCTCGTCGGGGTCGAGTCGGGCTCATTCTGGTCGCAGATGCAGGCCCAGGTGGAACGGAGCGACATCAACGAAGGTCTGATCAAGAGCCTGTGCTTCGGGGTGGCCTGCAGCCTGATGGCCGTTTATGAGGGATTTCACGCCGAACCGACCGCCGAGGGCGTGGGCCTCGCGACCACGCGCACGGTGGTGAGCTCGGCGGTGCTGACCCTGCTGCTCGATTACATGCTGACCGCGGCCTTCCTGAATTCCTAGAGGAGCGTACAGATACCATGGCCAACAACAGTCGCAGCCTGGAGATCGGCACGGGCCTGTTCGTGCTGCTCGGCTTCGCCGCCCTCGGCTTCCTCACCACGCAGCTGCCGTCCAGCGGCGTGCGGCTGCAGAGCGCGGCGGACACCTACCAGGTCAGCGCACGCTTCGACAATGTCGGCGACCTCAAGGTCGGCGCGCCGGTCACGATGGCTGGCGTGCGGATCGGGCGCGTCACTGCGGTCGCATTCGACCCGGGCGATTACAAGGCGGTGGTCACGATGGCGATCGAGCGACGCTACAACCAGATTCCCGACGACAGCGACGCGGCCATCCAGACCTCCGGCCTGCTGGGCGCGAAGTATGTCGGCCTGGGCGCCGGCGGCTCCAGCACCTACCTGGCCAATGGCACGCAGATCCAGGTCACGCAATCGGCGCTGGTGCTGGAGAACCTGGTCAACAAGCTCTTTGCCGGCCTTGCCGGCAAGAAGGACGACAATGCGAAGCACTAGCCGCGCGGCGCGCACGAGCGGGCTTGCCCTGCTGCTGTCGATGGTCGTGGCCGGCGCGCTCGCGCGCGCGGCCATCGCGAGCGCGGCCACGCCGGCGGCGGCAACGGCCGTCGCCGCGCCGGTGGCGGTGGTCGCTACCGATCCGGGCCAGCTCATCGACACCGTCGCCCAGGCCATGCTGCACGAGCTCGACGCGCACCGCGCCGACTACCGGCAGGATCCCGCCAGGATCAATGAGCTGGTCGACCGTGAGCTGCTGCCGCACTTCGACACCGACTACTCGGCGCGACTGGTACTGGGCAAGTACTGGAATAGCGCGACCGCGGAACAGCGCCAGCGTTTCGTGGCCGCCTTCTATCATTCCCTGCTCAACAACTACGGCAGGGCGCTGCTCGATTTCACCGCTGATCGCCTCAAAGTACTGCCCTACAAGGGCGACCCGGGCGCGACCTACGCCACGGTGCGCACGCAGGTGCGCAAGAACGATGGCACGATCGTGGCGGTGAACTACAGCCTGCACCGCACCGCCAAGGGCTGGATGGCGTGGGATGTCGTCATCGAGGGCATCAGCTACGTGAAGAGTTTCCGCGACGACTTCGGCGCCGAGATCGATGCGCACGGCGTCGACGCCCTGATCGACCGGCTCGAGAAGCAGGGCGCCGGCAAATGAGCGAATCCGCCACCCTGCGCGGCAACGGTGACGGGCGCTACGAACTGGCCGGCGCAGTCACGCTCGCCACGGTCACCGCATTGCGCGAGCGCGGCCTGCAGGCATTTGGCGCGGGCGGCGGGCCGATCGAGGTGGACCTGGGCGGGGTGGCGCGCGCCGATAGCGGTGCGCTCGCGCTGCTGGTCGATTGGCTGGCCTGGGCCCGTGCGGCCGGGCGCGAACTGCGTTACACCGCGTTGCCGGCCTCGCTGCTGGCGTTGGCGCGCCTGAGCGACACCGAAGACCTGCTCGCCGGACGCTGACCGCGCGCGCTCAGTTGGCCGGCGCGTCCTCGCCGGTGTCCGCGGGCGACTCGTCGACCGCGCCGTCGCGCACCTGGTATTCGCGCCGCTCCAGCCAGGCATTGCGCACGAAGGCGTATGGATCGTAGGCGCGCTCCAGCACCGCGTCGGTGGCCAGCAGTTCCGCGCGCAGTTGCAGTTTGCTCGTGACCCAAAGCCCGTAGTCGAGGTACGGATCCTTGAGGTAGTGTCGGCCGTTGGCGTACTGATCGACCACCATCGAGGGTGCGTCGCGCAGGCTCGAAGGGCCCACGAACGGCAGCATCAGGTAGGGCCCCGGCGGCACGCCCCATTTGCCGAGCGTCTGGCCAAAGTCCTCGTTGTGGCGCTCGAGTCCGGCGTGCGTGGCGGGATCGAAGAAGCCGAGGCCGAAGATGCTGTTGACGAGCAGGCGCGTCAGGTCGTGGCCGCCGTCGGTGATTTTTCCCTGCAGCACGTCGTTGACGATGGTGACGGGGTAGCCGAGATTGCCGACGAAGTTGCCGAAGCCCTGCCGCAACGGGGGCGGCACGACCGCCTGCCACGCCTTGGCGGCGGGCCGGAACACGGCGTGGTCGGCGGCCGTGTTGAAGCGGAATACGTCGCGGTTGACGCGCTCGAGCGGATCGCGCGGATCGTGCTTGCCGGCCGGCACCGCGGCACAGGCACTCAGCATGCCGGCGGCCGCCAGGGCCGCGGCGAAGGCGGGAAATTTCATGCGTCGATTCTACCCGCGCCGGAGCTCGTATTCCGGTTGTATGCTGATAGCGCCGTTCACTGCGCCCCGCCGCGCGCGAGCCGCTGCTCGCGCATCCATTCGCGGATCTCGTCGAGCCGCGCCCGGAATCGCTGCCGCTGGACGGAGGTCAGGTTGGGCGAAGCGAGCGCGAGCTCCAGCTGCTGGTTGGCCAGCGCGAGGTCGCCGTTGCTGATGTGGTACTCGGACATGTAGTAGGACGCGTCGCCGGCGTCGCCCGCGGCGCTGGCGGCGAGCGCCGTGAGGCGGATCTCCTCGGGCGTCGGGGTGGTGTTGTTGAACACATCGAGCAGCAACGCGTGCGCCTGGCTGGCATGCCCGGTCTGCATCAGCGTGTCGGCGTAGCGCACCGACAGCGGCACATTGCGCGGAAACAGCGCCATCGCGCGCGCGAACTCGCCGAGCGCGGCGGCCGACTGGTGATCGGCCTGCAGCGCCTGGCCGAGCGCCGCATACAGGGCGGTGATCTGCGGATACCGGTCGCGAAGCGTGCGCAGCGTGACGGCCGCGGCGCCGGCCTGGTTGGCGCGCGTCTGCGCGAGCGCCTCGCCATAGCGCTCGGGATCGGTGAGCGGCCGGCGGTCGCGCAGTTGCGCGTAGTAGACGGTCATGTCCCGGTCGGCGGGCGCCACCAGCACCCGCAGCCGCTCGCGCATCCACGGGTACAGGATCGACTCGTTGACGGGGTTCTTGGCGAACTGCGCGGCGCGCGTGCGCGCCTCGGCGATGCGATCGCGCGTCACCGGGTGGTTGCGCAGCATGTCGAGCGGCCCGGCCAGCTCGGACAGCCCCTCGCGCCGGCCCATCGATTCGAAGAAATCGGCCATCGCCATGGTGTTGAAGCCGGCGCCCGCGAGCAGGCCGATGCCGACACGATCGGCTTCCTCTTCCTCGCCGCGCGTGAAGTTCATGCTCTGCTGCAGGGCGATGCCCTGGCTCATCGCGATCGCGCCCTCCATCGCCTGCCCGCCGGCGCCGCTGGCCGCGCCGATCAGGACCGCCGCCAGCATCGCGGCTGTGGTGCCGAGGGACATGCGGCTCTCGGCCAGGATCGAGCGCGCGATGTGGCGCTGGCGCACGTGCGCGGTTTCGTGGGCGAGCACCGCGGCCAGGTCCGATTCGCTCTCGGTGAGCAGCACCAGCCCGGAGTTGACGCAGATGAACCCGCCAAAGGTCGCGAACGCGTTGATCTCGTTCGAGCGGATGATGAAATACTGGAAGTTCTGGTCGTCGTCGCGGGCCTGCGCCGCGAGGCGCGAGCCCAGCTGCTGGATGTAGTCGCTCAGTTCCGGATCTTCGAGGATCAGGTCCTGGCTGCGCAGCTGCCTGACCGCCATCAGGCCGATCTGGTATTCATCGGCCTTGCTGAGCACGGCATTCTCGGGCGAGCCCATGTCGGGCAGCTGGGCGGCGACGGCGCCCGGATCGCCGGCCGCCTGCGCATTCACGGCCCCCAGCGTCAGCAGCAGGCCGGCCATCGCTGCACCGAGGCGGTGCGCCCGGGCCGGGGCGTGGAGATTGTGCGCTGGCATCGGCATTTCGACCGGGGTGGGGCGCCGGGGTTCCTGCATCACTACAACTGCTCGGAGGCGTAGTCGGCCAGCCGCGAACGCTCGCCCCGCAGCAACGTGACATGGCCGGAGTGCTGCCAGCCCCGGAAACGGTTGACCACGTAGGTGAGGCCCGAGGTCGTCTCGGTGAGGTAGGGCGTGTCGATCTGCGCGATGTTCCCGAGCGCGACCAGTTTGCTGCCGGGGCCGGCGCGCGTGATCAGCGCCTTCATCTGCTTGGGGGTGAGGTTCTGCGCCTCGTCGACGATGATGTAGCGGCTGAGGAAAGTGCGCCCGCGCATGAAGTTCATCGAGCGGATCTTGATGCGGTTGCGCAGCAGGTCGTTGGTGGCCGCGCGTCCCCAGGCGCCGCCTTCTGCGCTCCGGGTGAGCACCTCGAGGTTGTCCATCAGCGCGCCCATCCAGGGCTCCATCTTCTCCTCTTCGGTGCCCGGCAGGAAACCGATGTCCTCGCCGAGCGGGATGGTGACGCGCGTCATGATGATCTCGGCGTAGCGGTTGCGCTCCAGCGTCTGCACCAGGCCGGCGGCCAGCGCCAGCAGCGTCTTGCCGGTGCCGGCGGGTCCGAGGATCGTCACGCAGTCGATCTCCGGATCCATCAGCAGGTTGAGCGCGAAGTTCTGTTCGCGGTTGCGCGCGGTCACGCCCCAGACGCTGTGCCGGTCGCTGCGGAAGTCGCGCACCAGCTCGAGCGTCGCGGCGCCATCGTGCATCCTGCGCACCAGCGCCTCGATGCCGGCCGCGCTATCCTCGTAGACGAATTCATTGACGTGCCAGTCGGCCACGGCCGGCCCCGACAGTTCGTACCAGGTGCGCTCGGCTTCCTTCCACGAGCGCATGTCGCGCCCATGCTGCTCCCAGAAGTCGGCGCTCAGGCGCGCGCTGCCGGTGTAGAGGACGTCGGCGTCCTCCATGGTCTTGTCGTTGTAGTAGTCCTCGGCGTGCACGCCCACCACGGCGGCCTTGATGCGCAGGTTGATGTCCTTGGAAACCAGCACCACGCGCGTCTGCGGATGTTCCTGCTGGAGCGCGAGCGTCTGGCCGAGGATCAGGTTGTCGGCGCCGTGCCCGGGGAGGTTGTCCGGCAGGCCGCTGCCAAGGCTCCGCGTCTGGAAGTACAGCCGTCCGGCCGGCGGCTGCTTGCCGTGGTTGTCGGTGCGCGCCGAGGGGATCGGCAGCCCCGCGTCGATCTGCGCCTTGGTGACGCCGCGGATCAGGTCGTCGAGGAAGCGGCTCGCCTGGCGCGTGTTGCGCGCGGCCTCCGACAGGCCTTTCTTGTTTGCGTCCAGCTCCTCGAGCACCACCATCGGCAGGTAGATGTCGTGCTCGGCGAAGCGGAAGATCGCCGTCGGGTCGTGCATCAGCACGTTGGTGTCGAGGACGAACAGGCGGCGCGACTTCGCTCTCACAGTGACTTGAGCGCCTCCAGCACTTCGGCCGCGTGGCCCTCGACCCTGACCTTGCGCCACTCGCGCCGGAGTTTCCCGGCCGCGTCGATCAGGAAGGTGCTGCGCACGATCCCCAGCACCTTGCGGCCGTACATGTGCTTCTCGTGGATCACGTCGAACAGGGCGCAGGCCTTGCCGTCGGCGTCGGCCAGCAGCGGGAAGCCGAAGCCGTAGCGGGCGCAGAACTTCTCGTGCGCGGCCATGCTGTCGCGCGAGATGCCATACACCTGCGCGCCGGCGCGGCGGAACGCGGGCAGCAGGCGCTGGAAATCCTGGCCCTCGAGCGTGCAGCCGGGCGTGCTGTCGCGCGGATAGAAATACAGCACCAGCGCGTGGCCACGTGCCGCGCGCAGGCGGAAAGTCCCACCGCCGGTGGCCGGGAGCGAGAAATCCGGCGCCAGCCTGCCGAGCGCGGGCGCGCTCACGACTTGACCGGCTCCAGGATCGCGTCGAGGTTCATCGAATCGCAGTAATCCATGAATTCCTCGCGCAACTGCGCGACCTGGAGCCGCGCGGGCACGTTGATGGTCATCTGCACCGCGAACATGGGCGCGCCGGTGTGCGCGGCCGGGTAGCTGCGGGTGGCGGCCTCGCCAATGTCGATGTTGCGCGTGGCGAAGAAGCCCGACAGGCCGGCCACGATGCCCGGCTGGTCGATGCTGACGATGTCGATGGAGTAGGGCACCAGCTCCCTGCGCGCCGGGCGCGCCTCGGTGCGGCGCAGGTGCACGCTGAGGGTGCTGCCGTCGGCCAGCCGCCCGAGCTCGGATTCGATGCGCGCCAGCGTGTGCCAGTTGCCGGTGACCAGCAGCTGCATCGCGAACTCGTTGCCGAGCGCCGCCATGCGGCTCTCGGCGATGTTGCCGCCGCAGTCGGTGATCACGCGCGTCAGGTCGTGGACCATGCCGGTGCGGTCGCTGCCGATCGCGGATACGGCCAGGTGTTGCTTGCCGGGAGCGCTGGGGTCGTTCACGATCGGCAGTGTACCGGTTTCCGGGGCTTGCTTCAGGCCGCGCTGGATGCGTAACATCCCGCGCCCTCCGCGGCTCGAATGGCCGCATCCCCCTGAGGGCCTGTTCACACTTAGGACGTCGATGCGTTGCTGCTCAAAATGCTTTCAGACAAGGCGCGAGGCGCGCAGCGTGGTTGTTCCACGTAAGCGCCGAGCAACGCCGTGTGAAAGCATTTTGAGCGCAACCCTCCGGGGCCGGCCCGGTTTTGCACGGGGCTGCGTTGCTCCTCCCTCATGTACATCAAGTACATATCGGTCGTCGCGCCTTGCCCGGTACAAAACTGGGCACGGCCGCATTGACGTCCTAAGTCTGAACAGGCCCTAGGCGAGGCCGCATGCTTTCAGGCAGTCTGGTAGCGATCGTCACGCCAATGCTCGAGGGCGGCGCCATCGACCTCCAGGCCTGGGAGCGCTTGCTCGACCTGCACCTGGGAGCGGGCACCGCCGGGGTGGTGGTCGGCGGGAGCACCGGTGAATCCGTGACGCTCAGCGCGGCTGAGCAGGATTCGCTCGTGGCGCACGCGCGGCGGCGGTTGGCCGGCCGCATGCAGCTGATCGCCGGCGTCGGCGGCAGCGCCACCGCGGGCGTGGTCGAACGGGTGCGTGCGCTTGCGGCAGCGGGTGTCGATGCGCTGCTGGTGGCGACACCGGCCTACAACCGTCCGACGCAGGAAGGGCTGTACCAGCACTTCGCGGCCGTCGCCGCGGCGGCCAGCGCGCCGGTGCTGCTCTACAACGTGCCCTCGCGCACGGCGGTCGACCTGCTGCCCGCCAACGTCGGCAGGCTGGCTGAACTCCCGCGCATCGCCGGCATCAAAGAGGCGGTGGCCGACAGCGCCCGCATCCGCGAGCTGCTTTCCCTCGTGCCGCCGGAATTCAGCGTGCTGTCGGGCGATGACGGCACGGCCTGCGCGGCGGTGCTTGCGGGGGCGCGCGGCGTCATCTCGGTGACCGCCAATGTCGTGCCCGAACGGGTTGCCGGCGTGATGGCGGCGGCGCTGCGCGGCGAGCGCGAGCGGGCCGTGCAGCTGGATGCCGCGCTGGCGGACCTGCACCGCGAGTTGTCCGTGGAATCGAATCCGATACCTGTAAAATGGGCGCTGGCCGATATGAAACTGATCAATCCCGGAATCCGACTGCCGCTCACCTGGCTCAGTGCAGCCATGCAGCCGCGCGTGCGTGCGGCGCTGCGCGCCGCGCAGGCGGCCGGCGACGTGCCACGGGTG
>JAGWPD010000169.1 GCA_028870705.1 Gammaproteobacteria bacterium | reverse complement strand
TCTCGGGGCGTTGGCTCTGACGACCGGGTCGGCCTTCGCGGCGGATGCGCCGAAGATCGATACCGGCGACACGGCGTGGATGCTCACCTCGAGCGCCCTCGTCCTGATGATGACGATTCCGGGCCTGGCGCTGTTCTACGGCGGCATGGTCCGCAAGAAGAACATCCTCTCGACGCTGATGCAGAGCTTCGCGATCACCTGCGTGGTGACGATCCTGTGGTGGGCGGTAGGCTACTCGCTGGCCTTCACGCCCGGCTCCACGCCGTACCTGGGCGGCTTCGACCGCTTCTTCCTCAACGGCGTCGCCTACCTGCACGACGCCTCGAAGCTCAGCGTCTCGCACCTGGCGCCGACGATTCCGGAAACCGTCTACGTCCTGTTCCAGGCGACCTTCGCGATCATCACGCCGGCGCTGATCTGCGGCTCCTTCGCCGAACGCATGAAATTCTCGGCAATGCTGTGGTTCATGGGAATCTGGCTGCTGGTGGTGTACTGCCCGGTGGCGCACTGGATGTGGGAGCCGAGCGGCTGGCTCGCCGCCACGCAGCTGGACTTCGCCGGCGGTACGGTGGTGCACATCAACACCGGCATCGCCGGTCTCGCCACCGCGCTGATGCTCGGCAAGCGCCAGGGCTACGGCAAGGAAGCGATGGCGCCGCACAACCTCACGCTGACCGTGATCGGCGCTTCACTCCTGTGGTTCGGCTGGTTCGGCTTCAATGCCGGGTCGGCGGTCGCCTCCGACGGCCGCGCCGGCATGGCCTTCGCCGTGACGCACATCGCCACGGCCGCGGCGGCGCTCGGCTGGATGTTCACGGAGTGGGCCATCAAGGGCAAGCCCAGCGTGCTCGGCATCGCTTCGGGGGCCGTGGCGGGCCTGGTTGCCATCACGCCGGCGTCCGGTTTCGTCGGGCCCGGCGGCTCGGTCATCATCGGCGTGGTCGCGGGCGTGCTCTGCTTCTTCTCCTCGACCTCGCTCAAGAAAATCCTGGGCTACGACGATTCGCTGGATGCCTTTGGCGTGCACTGCATCGGCGGCATCGCCGGCGCGCTGCTCACCGGCGCGCTGGTCAGCACCGAAATCAGTGGCGCGCACGGCAGCGTGCTGCTGCAGGCGAAGGGCGTCGCGGCCACGCTGATCTGGAGCTTCGTCATGAGCCTCATCATCCTCAAGCTCATCGACCTGACGATCGGCCTCCGGGTCAGCGTCGACGAGGAGCGTGAAGGCCTCGACATCGCGCTGCACGGCGAGCGCGTGGAATAACCCCCGGGAGCCCAGGGCTCCCCGGCCCCGGCAGCCCCGCAGGCTGCCGGGGCCGTCTTTTTGTGATGCACCTCACTTTCGCGTCGGCACAGCCGGCTTGTGCGTCGAAATGGCGCTGATACTCTTGGGGCTCCCTGCAGGAGGCCTCGAAGATGCGTTATTTGACCCTGCTGTCCCTGTTGGCCCTGAGCGCGGGCACGACCGGCGCCATGGCGGGCGACATCTACTGCAACAACCAGGGCCGCGACTGCAGCGACCGCCCCAGCCCCGGCGCGACTTTCGTCGGCAGCACCAACCCCTCGAACCCGCAGAACAGCGCCCCGGCGGCCCCGGCCGCCAATGGCGGCAACGGCACCCCGGCGCTCGACGCGGCTGCCAATGCCCGCCTGAGCCAGGAGGCCTCACGCCAGGCGGTGCAGAAGGACATCGCTGCGACGCGCGCCGAGCAGTGCAAGGCCGCCAAGGAAAAATACCAGCAGTCCATCGAGGCGCGGCGCGTCTATCGGCTCAACAAGGCCGGCGAGCGCGAGTACCTGTCGGACAGCGAGGCCGACCAGCTGCGGCTCAATGCCCGCCTCGAGATGGAACGCAGCTGCGGCAGTCCGTCGAGCTGAGACTCGCCAGCGCTCGGCGCACCGCAGCCGCGCAACCACCGTCCCTATTTCCATCGCCTGCCTCGCGCCTACCCTGCTAAATTGCGCGGCATGCGTACCGGATTCATCGGCCTCGGCGCCATGGGCAGTGGCATGGCGCGCAACCTGCGCCGCGCCGGCCTGCTGGCCGGCGTCTGGAACCGCACGGCGGCCACGGCCACGGCGCTGGCCGGGGAATTGCAGTGCCGTGCGTACGCGGATCCCGCCGAGCTGGCACGCGCCTGCGATGCGCTGGTGATCTGCGTCGCGGCCGACCGGGACGTGCTCGATGTGATCGCCGCCGTGGCGCCCGCGCTGTGCGCCGGCGCCCTCGTCATCGACTGTTCGACGGTGAGCGCGGACACCGCGCGCAGCGCGGCCGCGCAGCTTGCGCGCCGCGGCGTGGACTTCCTCGACGCACCCGTGAGCGGCGGCATCGAAGGCGCCGCCAAGGGGACGCTGGCGATCATGGTCGGCGGTGAGGCGGCCGTGCTCGAGCGCGCGCAGCCGCTGCTGCAGGCGATGGGCGCGACGATCACGCTGTTCGGGCCGCACGGCGCCGGCCAGGCCGCCAAGGCGACGAACCAGATCATGGTCGCCGGCATCATCCGCGCCGTTGGCGAGGCGCTCGCTTTCGCGCGCGCGCACGGGCTCGAGCTCGGCAAGCTCGTCGCCACGCTCAGCCGCGGCGCGGGCGGCAGCTGGTACCTGGCCAACCGCGGTCCCTACATGGAGCGCGGCGCGTTCCCGGCCGGCTTCCGCGTCCGCCTGCACCAGAAGGACCTGCTGATCTGCCGCGCGATGGCGCTCGCCGCGGGCGCCGAACTGCCGGTGGTCGAAGCGGCGCTGGCCGACTACGCGGCGCTCATCGCCGCCGGCCACGCGGACGAGGACATCTCCGCCATCTTCCGCCTCAAGACCGCGCTGTTCGCGGCGCCGGCCGCACGCGCGGACCCGTGAGCCATGCGCAGCGGGGCCCGCAGTGAAACGCGCGCGCTGAACCTGCCGGATTTCTGCGCCGCGCAGGCGGTGCTGGCGGTGGTGCTGATCGTCACGCTCACCGCGGTGGTGCTGGCGGTGGCGCGCCAGAACGGCGTGCTCAGGTTCTGGCTCGACCTGGCGCGCACCTCGCTGTTCCTGCTGTGGACCGGCCTGGGGAGCGCCGCGGTGCTATGCCTGCTGCGCAAACGCCTGGCGCGGATGCCGCTGCCGGCCGCGAGCGCGGTCGCGCTCGGCAGCATGCTGGCGGTGATCGCGCTGGTCTCCTGGGGCGTGCTGTGGCTTGGCGGCAGCTCGCTCCTTGGGCCGCGCGCGACCAACCTGCTGCTGCCCGAGAGCCCGTGGCGCTTCTTCGCCGGCAACCTCGGCATCGGCGCGATCGTCGCGGCGCTGGCGCTGCGCTATTTCTACGTCACCGGCGAATGGCGCCGCAACGTCGAGCTGCAGGCGCGGGCACGCGTGCGCGCGCTGCAGGCACGGATCCGCCCGCATTTCCTCTTCAACAGCATGAACACGATCGCCTCGCTGACGCGCTCCGATCCGCGCCGTGCCGAGGAGGCGGTCGAGGACCTGGCCGACCTGTTCCGCGCCAACCTGAGCGAGCAGCGCAGCAGCATAACCCTCAAGGAGGAACTGGAGGTCGCGCGCATCTACCAGCGCATCGAACAGCTGCGCCTCGGCGAGCGCCTGCACGTGATCTGGGACGTGACCGACCTGCCGATGCGCGCCCTGGTGCCGGGCCTGCTGATGCAACCGCTCCTCGAGAACGCGATCTACCACGGCATCGAACCGCGCCCGGCCGGCGGCATCGTCACCGTGAGCGGTGCGCTGGACGGCGACATCATCGGGCTCACGGTGCGCAACCCGCTGCCGGAGGCCGGCGAGGAAGCGCACTCGGGCAACCGCATCGCGCTCGACAATATCCGCGAGCGCATGGAGCTGCTCTATCCCGGCCGCTCCTCGGTCGAGGCGAGCCGCATCGGCGACGAGTACATCGTGCGGCTGCGCTTTCCCTACGTCGAGGAAGAGTCGCGGAACTCGTCGTTGTGAATCAGCGGGTACTGATCGTCGACGACGAGGCGCCGGCGCGCGCACGGCTCCGTCGCCTGCTCGCCGAGCTCGGGTGCACCGACATTGCCGGCGAGGCGGAGAACGGCGAGCAGGCGGTGCGGCTCGCGGGCGAACTGCACCCCGACCTGGTGCTGCTCGACGTGCGCATGCCGGGCATGAACGGCCTCGAGGCGGCGCGCCACCTGGCGCTGTTCGAGGCGCCGCCCGCGGTGGTGTTCACCACGGCCTACGATGCCTACGCGGTCGAAGCCTTCGAAGCGCAGGCGATCGGGTACCTGCTCAAGCCGGTGCGCGCCGAGAAGCTGGCGGCCGCACTCGGGCGCGCCGCGCGCCTGGCCGGTCCGCAGCTCGCGCGCGTCGCCGCGGCCGA
>JAGWPD010000168.1 GCA_028870705.1 Gammaproteobacteria bacterium | reverse complement strand
TGCGGCTGCATGTCGGGTTTCTCGCAGGGCGGCGCGATCGGCCAGGTGCTCTCCAGCTGGATCGTCGATGGCGATCCGGGCGCTGACATCTTCGGCATGGACGTCGCGCGCTACGGTGCATTCGCGAGCAATGACCGGTACCTGCGCGATACCACCGCGCAGTTCTATGCGCGCCGCTTCGTGATCGCCTATCCGAACGAGGAATTGCCGGCTGGCCGGCCATTGAAGACGACGCCCAGCTACGATGCGCAGCGGGCGGCCGGCGCGCGCTTCGGCGTGGTGTGGGGCATGGAGAGCCCGCAGTTCTACGCGCCGGGTGAACCGGACTTCGCCGACGAGCCCTCGCTCCGGCGCTCGGCGGCCCAGCGCTTCATTGCCGCCGAAGTCGCGGCGGCACGCAATGCGGCCGGACTGCTCGATACCGGCGTATACGCCCGCTACGAGGTCTGCGGGCCAGGGGCCGAAGCCTGGCTCGACCGCTTGCTGGCCAGCACATTGCCGCCGCGCGGGCGCATGCGGCTTGCGCCGATGCTCAGCCCGGGCGGCAAGCTGATGGGCGATCTGAGCGTCGCGAGGCTCGAGGCCGAGCGATTCTGGCTGGTGGGCTCCTATTATCTGCAGGAATGGCACCTGCGCTGGTTCCGCGATCACCTGCCGCCCGCGGGCGTGCGCCTCGACAACCTGTCGGAGAGCTGGCTCGGCTTCTCGCTCTCCGGGCCGCGGGCGCGCGACATCCTCGCGCAATTGACGCCCGCCGACGCCGGCGATGACGCGCTGCCATTCCTGGGCATCGCGGCGATGGATGTCGGTGGTACGCAGGCGGTCGTTGCGCGTGTCTCGCTCACCGGCGAGCAGGGCTACGAGATCAGCGTGCGCGCGGCGGAGCAGAGGGCGTTGTGGAACGCGCTGCTCGCCGCCGGCCGGGATTACGGGCTGCGGCCGATCGGCATGCGCGCGCAGGACAGCCTGCGGCTGGAGAAGGGCTACGGCGTATGGTCGCTGGAATTCGCACCGTCCTACACTGCGGCAATGGCGGGCCTCGAGCGCTTCATTGCCTTCGGCAAAGGGGAATTCATTGGCCGCGCCGCCGCACTCGCGGAACGGGAGCGCGGGCCGGAGCGGCGCCTGGTGCTGCTGGCGGTCGACAGCGCCGATGCCGATGTCACGGGCTTCGAACCCGTGCGCGCCGGTGAGGCCACGGTGGGTTTCGTGACCTCGGGCGCGTACGGCCACCATGTGCGCCAGAGCCTGGCGCTGGCGTACGTCGACGCCGCGATCGCGGCCCGGCCGGTGCGGCTGACGGTGCCGGTCCTCGGCAGCCCCTGTGCCGCGCGGCTCCTGCCGGAACCGCCGTACGATCCGCACGGCCTGAGATTGCGCGGCTGAATACAATGCGTGGCATGAGTGCGCCGGCGCGGCCTTCCACATTCGAGCAGCGACTGCAGGCCGCGCACGCGGCGCTGCGCGCGGGACGGGCGCAGACCGCGGAGCAGTGGCTGCGCGCATTGGCCGCGCAAGCGCCCGATGACCTGAACAGCCGCTGGTTGCTCGCGGTCGCGCTGCTTGACCAGGACCGGGCAGCCGAAGGCATCGCGCTGCTCGAGCCGGTGCTGCAGGCGGCACCGGACTTCGCCGCGGCGCGCGTGGACCTCGCGCGCTCGTATCGCAGCGTCGGCCGCCCCGCGGATGCGCGAGCACAGCTGCGCCGCGTGCTCGAGCGGCACCCGCACCACGCGTCGGCCTGGATGGCCTACGGCGATGCACTGGTCGATCTCGGGCAGCCGGCCGACGCACGCACCGCCTTCGAGCGGGCGCGTGAGTGCGATCCGGAGCGGCCGCGCATCGAGGCGGCCACCAGGGCCTTGCTGGCGGACGAGCGCAAAACGGCCGAGGAACTGTTCCGGCAGGTGCTGCAGCGCGATCCCGGGCACGCGGCGGCGCTGTGCGGGCTGGCGGCAGTGTCGCTGGCCGCGGATGTGCCGGGCGACGCCGAACGGCTGTTGCGCCACGCGTTGCGGCAATCGCCGCACCTGCCGCTCGCCTGGCGTGGGCTCGGGCCGGCATTGCTCTCGCTCGGACGACTGGAGGAGGCCGCGGCCGCGGCGCGCTACCTGCGCGACATCGAGCCGGAGAACCCGCAGAGCTGGATCGCGACGGCCGCCGCCGCGGCGCGCCTGCTGCGGCAGGAGGAAGCGCTGGCGGCCTACGAGCGGGCCGCGCAACTGCAGCCCGCCGAGGTCCGACTGCGCACGTCCATTGGCCATGTGAACAAGACCCTCGGCCGCCGCGCGCAGAGCGAGGCCGCCTACAAGGCGGCCATCGCGCTCGATCGGTACAACGCCGAAGCCTACTGGAGCCTGGCCGACCTGAAGAACTACAGCTTCAGCGACGCCGAGATCGCGGCGATGGAGGCGCTCCTGGCCGACGAACGCAGACCGCGTGCGGGTGATGCGCAGCTGCATTTCGCGCTCGGCAAGGCCTGCGAGCAGCGCCAGCAATTCGGCCGCGCCTTCGAGCACTACGCGCGCGGCAACGCGCTCAGGCGACGCGACGCGCCGTTCGACATCGAGGCCTTCGAGCAGCGCGCGGCGCGCATCCGGGAATTCTTCAGCGCGGAGTTCTTCGCTGCCCACGCCGCTGACGGCAGCGCCAGCGCCGCGCCGATCTTCGTCATTGGCCTGCCGCGCTCCGGCTCGACGCTGATCGAGCAGATCCTGGCGAGCCACCCGCAGGTCGAAGGCACGATGGAGCTGCCCAATATCCTCAATATCGTGCGCGACCTGAACGGGCCGGCGCCGGCCGATGCGGGCTATCCGGCCCGGCTCGCGGCGCTGCCCGCGGGCGCTTTGGCGGCGCTGGGCGAGCGGTACCTGGCGGAGACCGCGCCGCTGCGCCAGGGCCGCGCGCGCTTCATCGACAAGCTGCCGAACAATTTCAGCCATGTCGGGCTCATCCACGCGATCCTGCCGCATGCCACGCTGGTCGATGCGCGCCGGCACCCTCTGGATTGCTGTCTCAGCCTCTACAGGCAGCATTTTGCGGAAGGGCAGAGCTTCAGCTACGACCTCGGCGACCTGGGGCGCTACTACCGCAGCTACCTGCAAACGATGGCGCACTGGGACGCCGTGCTGCCGGGCAAGGTCCTGCACGTGCAGTATGAGCGGATGGTGCGCGACCCCGAAACGCAGATCCGCCGGCTGCTGCAGCATTGCGGTCTGCCCTTCGAGCCCGCCTGCCTCTCGTTCCACGAGACGCGCCGCGCGGTGCGCACGGCCAGCGCCGAGCAGGTCCGCCAGCCGATCTACAGCTCGAGCATCGGCTACTGGAAGCATTTCGCCGCCGAGCTGGAACCGCTGCGCGCGGCGCTCGGGGACGTCCTGCAATCGTTCAGACAGTGCGAGTGAGCGTCGCCACATCGGGCAACGCCAGCACATTGACGCTATACGAACGTGTAATTGATACTATACGGGCGTGTAATTGATGGCCCGTGGTGCGCCGCCGTGCGTTGCGCGCCGCATGCCCATCTGTTTCCAACCGCATGGAGGGGTCGATGCGAGTACCTAAGCGTTTTGTCCGAGTCCGGAGCCAGCCTTCCGGGATCGCCGGCAGCATCGGCGTAGCCGTCGCTTCGATCCTGGCGGTCGCGGCGCCCCGCGGAACCGCGGTAGCTGCGACGCAGCCTTCCGACCAGCTCGAAGAGGTGATCATCACCGCGCGCAAACGCGAGGAGAACCTGCAGAAGGTGCCGATCAGCGTCGATGTGTTCACGAAAAAGGATCTCGAGAACCTGGCCATCACCCAGTTCGAGGACTACGCCGAGAAGGTCCCGTCGATGTCCTTCATCAGCGTCGGCCCGGGCACGCAGCTGTTCGTGATGCGCGGCGTGTCGGATGGCAGCAATCCTAATTACGCGAACAGCTCGGCCACCGGCTTCTTCGTCGACGACATGTCGACCAGCTGGTTCGGCACGCAGCCCGACCTGCATCTCTATGACATCGCGCAGATCGAGGTCCTGAATGGCCCACAGGGCACGACCTTTGGCGCGGGTTCGATGTCGGGTGCAGTGCGCTACATCACCAACAAGCCCGATGCCAGCGCGTTCAGCGCCGGCGTGGATCTCGACGGCGGCACCATCAAGGGCGGCGGCCAGAACGGCACCGCGGAAGCCTTCCTCAACGTGCCGTTGGTGAAGGACAAGCTGGCGCTGCGGGTTTCCGCGTTCAGCGACCATCACGGCGGCTTCATCAACAACAAGCTCACGACCCGGCTTTGGGCCAATGGCGTGAGCTCGGACAACTCGGCCTGGGCGGGCGACAAATACAATCGCGAGGACGTCGAAGGCGGCCGGCTGGCGCTCGGCGCGACGTTCAACGACAAGCTCAGCGGCTCGCTGACCTACAGCTACCAGCGCCAGCACACCCGCGGCGCCTGGGACGAGGACCTGACCAACTACGGGCCGCGCACGGTGTCGCGCTTCGGACCGGAAGGGCACCAGAACCAGGCGAAGATGGTGGATCTGCACGTCGATGCGGACCTCGGCATCGCCGACCTGGTGTTCGCGAGCACCTACTGGTCGCTGCCGACGCGGCAGAACAACGAGTACTCGCAATACGTGGAGAACCTCAGCGGTTATTCCGCCTACTACGGCCAGCAGGTCAAGGGACGGCCGGAGGCCTTCACCTGCCTGAACGACCCGATCTTCGGCAACGGACCATTCACCGGCTGCAACGTGCCGCTGCAGTTCTACGAATACCACACCAACCCCGAGCGCTGGTCTAACGAGTTGCGCCTGGCCTCGAAGGCGGGCGGACGGGCGCACTGGCTGGTCGGCCTGTACCAGGAAAAGACCCGCGACAAGAATTCCGGCAGCACCTACTACATGCCGGGCATGCGCACCGACGGCGCGGCCTTCCAGTACTACGAGAACCTGTACGGCACCACCGCTTCATCGCTCGCGCCGGGCGTCTGGTACGCCTACACGACCCGGTCGGACTACATGCAGACGACCGAGTTCGCCAACATCAGCTACGACCTGAGCGAACGGCTGAACGTCGAGGCGGGCGCGGTGCATTTCCACGCGGACTCGAGCTACTACAGCCCCTATGGCCAGTTCGCCTACGCGCCGGTCACGCCGGCGCTGTCGGTCGATTCCACGCAGAAATGGAACGGCAAGTTCGGCATGAACTACAAGCTCAGCAACACGGTGCTCCTGTACGCGAACTTCTCGCAGGGCTTCCGTGACGGCGGCGCGAACTCAGGCTATCCCCAGTCCTGCTACGACAAGGGTGTGCCGCAGCAATACGTGCCCGACACCCTCAACAACTTCGAGGTCGGCTGGAAGACCACCGGCCTGCGCGGGCGGCTGCTGTTCAACGGCGCCGCCTACGAGATGAAGTGGAAGGACCTGCAGACGCTCATATACGACGTCAACATCTGCGCCCCGAGCAGTTTCAACGTCAACGTCGGCGATGCGCGCGTGCGCGGCGCCGAGAGCAACGCCGAATTCAAGCTCAACCAGCACTGGTCAGTGCAGGCTGCGGCCAGCTACACCGATTCGCACCTGGTGTCGAGCAAGTACACCAACTTCCAGGGCAACGTCGGCGAGCGGCTGCCATTCGTGCCCTACCTCAGCTACAGCTGGAACGTGCGCTATCAGCACCCGCTCGGGGACAGCCTGACCGGCTACATCCAGCTCGATTCGGCCACCAAGGGCGACATGTGGAATGACCTGCACGTTTCCGGCTCGAACGGCTTCGCGCGCATCCTGCAGCCGGCGTACACGATCACGAACCTGCGCATCGGCCTCAATCCGGATGGCGGCCACTGGCTGGCGGAGCTGTACGTGCGCAACCTCACCGACAAGAATGCGATCGTCTACAGCAATACCGGCAATTTCGACCTGCGCGAATCGACCAACGAGCCGCGCGTGATCGGCCTGCGGCTGAATTACCGGGTAGGCAAGGAAAAGAACGCCGAGTGAAGCGGCCGGCGCGCCGGCGGCTCGCATCGAGCCGCCGCTGGAATTGGTGGAGGCGGGGGGAATCGAACCCCCGTCCGCAAGCCCTAGACTTCAGGATCTACGCGCGTAGCTGGCTCTTTGGTTCTCATCCGGCGCTACCCGAGCAGCAGGGAAGACGCCGGACCAGCGACGGTGTCTCTTAACGGTGTCACCCCGTAGCACGGTGAACCGCGATCCTATGAGCGCGTCCCCGGGTTCAGTGTCATAGGCACCAACTGGTCCGAGGTTAGGCCGGATTAAGCGGCCAGAGCGTAGTTGTCGTCGTTGGCAACTAAGTTTTGCAGCAGTTATTAACGAGGGCCACTGCGCCTCGGCACGCCCCTGAAGGTTCGCAACCCACGTCGAAACCGGTCGCCCCCTCCAGGAAGACACCGCCATGCTACCACCACGGCGCTGGCGCCGCGCGGCGACCGCATCGATGTCCTAAGTGTGAACAGGCCCTAGCCGCGTCGCAGCAGCCGCGCCTTGCTGCGCTCCCAGTCGCGGTCCTTCTCGGTGGCGCGTTTGTCATGCTGCTTCTTGCCCTTGGCGAGTCCGAGCTGCAACTTCGCGCGACCGTGCTTCCAGTACAGCTCGAGCGGCACAAGCGTGTAGCCGCGCCGTTCGACGGCGCCGACCAGGTGATCCAGCTCCCTGCGGTTGAGCAGGAGCTTGCGCGTGCGCACCGGGTCGGCCACCTTGTGCGTCGAGGCGGTCTTGAGTGGTGAAATGTGCGCGCCGGTCAGGAAGGCCTCGTTGTTGCGCACGTAGGCGTGGGATTCGGCGAGCTGCGCGCGGCCGGCGCGCATCGACCTGACCTCCCAGCCCTCGAGCACGAGCCCGGCCTCGAGGCGCTCCTCGATGAAGTAGTCGAAACGCGCACGCCGGTTCTCGGCGATCAGCCGCTCGGCGTTTTCGGACCTGGCCATCGGCGCATTGTACGCGTCCGGGTTGAGTCGGCTCCGCCCTTGCTCCAGACTTGCCACCCCATGAAAACCCTGACGCGCTCGGCGCTGGTGGCCCGCCTGCCTGAGCAGGTGTACGCGCTCGTCAACGATGTCGCCAGCTATCCCGAGTTCGTGCCCGGCTGCTCGGCCGCCGAAGTGCTGATGCGCACCGAGCGCGAGATCGTCGCACGCCTCAAGGTGCACCGCGGACCGCTGAGCACGCAGCTCACCACGCGCAATCACCTGACTCCGCACCGCGAAATACGCATGGAGCTCGTAGCCGGTCCGCTGCGCGCGCTGCATGGCCTGTGGACCTTCGCGCCGGTGGCGAGCAATGGCTGCCGCATCGAGCTGCAGCTGCAATTCGAGTTCTCGAACCCGCTCAAGGCGGCGCTGCTCGAACCGCTGATCGAGGGCACGGCCACCTCGATGGTCCAAGCGTTCGTGAACCGCGCGCAACGCCGCCATGCCTGAGCCGGGCCGCAAGCGCTGCCTGGTGGCGATCGACGCGGCCACCGGGCCGCTGCTCCTCGAGGTGGAACTGGAAGCGGCAGCCAGCGTCGCCGAGGCGCTGGGCGAGGCGCGCGCCGCCGCGGCGCGGCGCTCGCCGCAGTGCGCGCTCGAGGCGGCACGCGCAATCGACCGGGCGGGTGCGGCCACGGGCATCTGGGGCCTGCGCTG
>JAGWPD010000167.1 GCA_028870705.1 Gammaproteobacteria bacterium | reverse complement strand
GTGCGGCCGCCGGCTGGGTGGTCGCTGCCGACGCCGCGGCGGCCGCGGCGGTGCGTGCCGACGTGGGCGCGCGCGGCGTGCGCGTGGCAGACCGTTGTGCATGGTCGAATTGCAGCAGCGCTGAATCGCCAACCGGGTTGCCCCAGGGATCGAAGGCGCGCCGCGCGGCGCTCAGGTCCGCGTCGATGCTGAGCAGCTCGCTGATATTGAGTTCGACGCCGATGTCGCGCTGCGCGGCGGCCGGTTCTTCGGTCGGCGGGCGCACGCTGAAGGACACGATTGCACTTGGATCGGCCACGGTGCCATCGTGGTCGCCTACGTTGATGCGATAGCCACCCATGCGCAGCGTATCGCCGGGACGGAGCGGCTGCGGACCCAGGCGGCCAACCGGATCGAGTTCATCGTTGATGAACAGGCCATTGGTGCTGGTGTCCTCGATGATGAAGGCGCCGTTGCGGTAACTGATGCGGGCGTGATGGGCCGAGATGAAGCGCTGGGAATCGGGCAGCACCCAGTCGCAATCGCTGGCACGGCCGATCGTGCCGCCCGCCTTGTCCACGATCATGGTGGCGCGTTCGCCGAGCCCGGCGCTTTGCTCACTTATGACCGTCAGGCGCAATGCCATCTGCCCGATCCTCGGCAAAAAGGGTGTCAACTCAATATAATAGACGGGCGGGGCCCATCCGGGCCCATGCGACCGGATACAGATGGCATCCAATCACATCTTCAAGATTATGTTCGTGAACCAGGGCAAGGTTTACGAGGTGTACGCGCGCAAGGTAAGCCACGGGAGCCTGCTGGGCTTCGTCGAAATCGAGGAACTTGTTTTCGGCGAGCGTTCCAGCGTGGTACTCGATCCGGGCGAGGAGCGCATCAAGGCCGAGTTCGCGGGCGTGAAGCGCAGCTTCCTGCCGGTGCAGGCGGTGGTGCGGATCGACGAAGTGCGCAAGCAGGGCGTCAGCAAGATCGTGGCGCTCGAGGGCGGCAATGTGGCGAGCTTCCCTGGCCCCGTGTTCGGGGCCCCGGCCGGTGATTCCGGCCCGAGGAAATAGTTGGTGCTGATCCTGCCCGGCGCGCCGGCCGGTTCAGCATTCCGGCGTGCGCGGCTCCTGGCGCGGGTCCAGCGCATCGATCCCGGCATCCAGGGCCTCGGCTCCCGCTACCTGCATTTCATCGACTGCGTGGCACCGCCCGATTCAGCGCAGCACGCGCAACTCGCGCGCCTGCTCGGCCTCGAGTCGGTGGCCGCCTTTGCGGAGACCGCGGGTGCGCTGCTGGTGGTGCCGCGCCCCGGGACGATCTCGCCCTGGTCCAGCAAGGCCACCGACATCGCGCTCGTGTGCGGACTGCAGTTCGTGCGGCGCATCGAGCGCGGCATCGAGTACGTCTTCGAGGGCGGCGAAGGCGCGGCTCCGGTAGCGCTGGCGGCGCCGCTCCACGACCGGATGACCGAAGCCGTGCTGACGGGCGCGGCCGCGGCCAGCTCGCTGTTCAGTTCGGCCACGCCGGCGCCGTTGCGGCGCATTCCGCTGGCGGAGGGGCGCGCCGCGCTGGTGGCCGCCAACCGCCAACTCGCATTGGCGCTGGCGGACGATGAGATCGATTACCTGCTCGCAACTTTCCAGCGACTTGGGCGCGACCCGACCGATGTCGAGCTGATGATGTTCGCCCAGTCGAACTCCGAGCACTGCCGCCACAAGATCTTCAATGCGGACTTCGTCATCGACGGCGTGGCGCAACCGCGCTCGCTGTTCGCGATGATCCGCAACACGCATGCACTCGCGCCGGATGGCGTGCTGTCGGCCTATCGTGACAATGCCGCGGTGCTCGCAGGGCCCGTCGCGACGAAGTATTTCCCCGATCCGGCCACCGGCATTTACCGCGGGCACGATGAGCCCGCCGACATCCTGATCAAGGTCGAGACGCACAACCACCCGACCGCGATCGCGCCCTTCCCGGGCGCGGCCACCGGCGCCGGCGGTGAAATCCGCGACGAGGGCGCGACCGGCACCGGCGCCAAGCCGAAGGCGGGACTGGTGGGTTATTCGGTCTCGCACCTGCGCATCCCGGACCACGAGCAGCCGTGGGAACGGACCAGCGGGAGCCCGGCGCGCATCGCGAGCGCGCTCGAGATCATGCTCGAAGCGCCGATCGGCGCGGCCTCGTTCAACAACGAATTCGGCCGGCCGGTAATCTGCGGCTATTTCCGCAGCTTCGAATGCCAGCTGCCCGGCGATCCGCCGGGGCGCGCGCGCGGCTATCACAAGCCGATCATGATTGCGGGGGGCTTGGGCAATGTGCGCCGCATGCACGCGCTGAAGGGCGAGGTCTCGGTCGGCGCGCAGCTGGTAGTGCTCGGCGGTCCGGCAATGCTGATCGGGCTCGGCGGCGGCGCGGCCTCGTCGCTGGGGAGCGGCGCCAGCAGCGAGGAACTTGATTACGCCTCGGTGCAGCGGGGCAATCCCGAGATGCAGCGGCGCGCGCAGCAAGTGATCGACGCCTGTTGGGCGCTCGGCGCCGACAATCCGATCGAACTCATCCACGACGTGGGCGCGGGCGGGCTGGCCAATGCGGTGCCGGAGGCCGTGGCGCACAGCGCGCGGGGTGCGCGCATCCAGCTGCGCGACGTGCCGAGCGCCGAGCCGGGCATGTCGCCGCTCGAACTCTGGTGCAACGAAGCCCAGGAGCGTTACGTGCTGGCGCTGCGGCCCGGTACCTTGCCGCGCCTTGCGGCCATCGCCCAGCGCGAGCGTTGCCCCTACGCGCTGCTGGGCACTGCCACTGCCGATGGCGAACTGATCGTGAGCGATGCGCTGCTGGGCGCGGATGCGGTGCACATGCCGGTAGAGGCACTGCTCGGCAAGCCGCCGCGCATGCGGCGCGAAGTGCGCAGCGTGGCCGCGCCGGTGCCGGTGGCGGGCGAACTCGCCGCGGTGAATCTGCGCGAGGCGCTGTATCGCGTGCTGCGCCTGCCGGCGGTGGCCGACAAGACCTTCCTGGTCACGATTGGCGATCGCACGGTGGGTGGGCTGGTGAGCCGCGATCCGTTCGTCGGGCCATGGCAGGTGCCGGTGGCCGATGCCGGCGTGACCAGCAGCGACTACTTCCACCACACCGGCGAGGCGATGGCGATGGGCGAGCGCACGCCGGTGGCGCTGCTCGACGCGGCCGCCTCGGCGCGGCTCGCGGTGGCCGAAGCAATTACCAATATCCTTTCCGCCGACGTGACCGCCCTGGGGGACATCCGCCTATCCGCGAACTGGATGGCGGCCTGCGGCGAACCCGGCGAGGATGCCGCGCTGTACGCCGCGGTACGGGCGGTGGGCGAGGAATTCTGCCCGGCACTCGGCATCGCGATTCCGGTCGGCAAGGATTCGCTCTCGATGCGCACCGCCTGGCAGCAGGACGGCGCCGCGCACTCCGTAGTGGCGCCGGTGTCGCTGATCGTGTCGGCTTTCGCTCCGGTTGGCGACGTGCGCCGCACGCTCACGCCACTGCTGCGGCTCGATGCCGGTCCGACCTCGCTCCTGCTGGTCGACCTGGGTGAGAGCCGCAACCGGCTCGGTGCCTCCGCGCTCGCGCAAGTGTACGGCGCGCAGGGCGGCGCGCCTGCGGACATGGACAATCCGGAACTGTTGCGCCGGCTCGCGCAGGCGCTGGCGGCGCTGCGTGCGCGCGAACTCGTCTACTCCTACCACGATCGTGCCGACGGCGGGCTGGCGGTGACGCTGGCGGAGATGGCCTTCGCCAGCCATTGCGGCTTCGAGGTGACGCTCGACCCGGCGCGCGGCTCCGCGCTCGCGCAGCTGTTCAGCGAGGAATGCGGCGTAGTGCTGCAGGTGTCGACGGCCCGGCTCCATGAGGTCTGGCAGGAGCTGAGCGCGCATGGCCTGCAGGACTGCAGCCGGGTGATCGGCCGCCCGCTGGCGGAATTGCGGCTGCGCTTCACCGTGGGCGCTGATTCGCTCGACGAACCCTGGGTCGAGCTGCGCCGCGCCTGGTCCACGACCTCATGGCAGATGCGCCGGCTGCGCGACGACCCGGATTGCGCCGATGAGGAACAGGCTGCCGCGACCGATAGCGCGGCGCCCGGACTGCGCTGGCAACTGAACTTCGACCCGCAGCATGATATCGCCGCGCCGTACATCGCCAAGGGCGCGCGTCCACCGGTCGCGGTACTGCGCGAGCAGGGCGTCAACAGCCAGGTGGAGATGGCGGCGGTGCTCGAGCGCGCCGGCTTCGAGCCGCATGACGTTCACATGAGCGACCTGCTGGCGGGCCGGCGCATGCTGCGCGGCTTTCGCGGCCTGGTCGCCTGTGGCGGCTTCTCCTACGGCGACGTGCTCGGTGCGGGTGGCGGCTGGGCGCAGTCGATCCTGTTCCACGAAGCCACGCGCGCGGCCTTCGCCGCGTTCTTCGCCCGGCCCGACACCTTTACGCTGGGGGTGTGCAACGGCTGCCAGATGCTCGCGCTGCTGCGCGGGCTGATTCCCGGCGCGCAGCACTGGCCGCGCTTCCTGCGCAACCGCAGCGAACAGTTCGAGGCCCGCCTCAGCCTGGTGGAGATCCTGACCACGCCCTCGGTGCTGTTGAGTGGCATGCAGGGCTCGGTGCTCCCGATCGCGGTTTCGCATGGCGAGGGACGCGCGGCGTTCGCCAGCGATGCCGACCAGCAGCGTTGCATCGACGGCGGGCTCATCGCCTGCCGCTACACAGACGGGCGCGGGAACGCCGCACGGCTGTATCCGGCCAATCCCAATGGATCGCCCGCGGGCATCGCGGCGCTCACCACGGCCGACGGCCGCGCCACGATCATCATGCCGCATCCCGAGCGCGTCTATCGCACGGTGCAGAATTCCTGGCATCCGCTCGATGCCGGCGAAGACAGTGGCTGGATGCGCATGTTCCGTAACGCGCGCGTCTGGGTCGGCTAGGGCCTGTTCACACTTAGGACGTCGATGCGGCCGTGCTCAGGTTTGCACAGGGCAAGGCGCGACGACCGACATGTACTTGATGTACATGAGGAAGGAGCAACGCCGCCCTGTGCAAACCTGAGCCGGCCCTGGAAGGT
>JAGWPD010000166.1 GCA_028870705.1 Gammaproteobacteria bacterium | reverse complement strand
GCCGACGCGCTCGCCGCGCAGCGCGCCGACCAGGTGGACCTGACCGGCGGGCGCTGCCTGGTGCTGGGCGCGGAGGGCGCGGGACTGCGCGAGCTGACCCGCCGCAATTGTGACTGGCTGGTATCGCTCCCGAGCCTGGGTTCCGTCGAGAGCCTGAACGTCTCGGTGGCCACCGGCATGCTCCTTTATGAAGCCCTGCGCCAGCGTCAGGCTGTGCCTTCGACGGCAAGTTGTTCATAATGCTGGATCACCGGCTACGTCGGCCCGATCAAGGATTTGCCCAGCCCATGTCTCGCATCCTGCTAGCCCTGTCGCTCCTCGGCCTGCTCGGCTACGAGCACGCGGCGGTGGCGCAGTCGGCCGGGGACCCGGTCTCGAGCGCCCTGCAGGCCTTCGGCGCGCTGAGCCCCGACCAGCAACAGGCGCTGCTGCAGCAGGTGAGCGGCCAGGGCTCGGCGGCGGGCCCGGGTTCGGTGGCGGGGCAGGGTGCACAGTCCAACGCGCGGGCGCGTGCGGAGGCGCTGGCGCAAGCGCAGTCGATGGGACGGCGTGCGCCGCTGGCCGCGACGGAAGACCTGCTGCCCCATCGCCTGAAGGCCGACGACACCTTCATCATCCAGCTCTCGATCCGGCGCCAGAAACTGGAATGGCCGCCGGGCGCGAACCTCGATGCCAATGCCCCTGTGCCTGCCGCCGCGGCCCAGCCCAAGCTCGCCCCCGAAATCGAGCTCACGACAAAGGAGCGGCTCAAGATCGATGCCACGCGCAAGCTGATCGCGGCCAAGAACCCCTATCAGCTCGATGCGGTCGGCGCCCTGCAGATGCCGGGGTTCCCGGCGATCACGCTCGCCGGGCTCACCGAAGAGCAGGCGGCGCAGCGGCTGGCGATCGAACCCGAGCTGCAGAAGCTCGACGTCAAGATCACCTGGCTGCCGGTGCAGCGGCCGGGGGCGGGGCTCAAGCACTTCGGCTACGACCTGTTCGAGCAGGCGCCGTCCACCTTCGCACCGGGCACCGATGTGCCCGTGCCCGGTGATTACGCCATCGGCCCGGGCGACCTGCTGCTCGTGCAGCTCTACGGCAGCCAGAACCGCACGCTGCGCCTGAGCGTGGGCCGCGACGGGCACCTGGCTTTCCCGGAACTCGGGCCCATCCAGGTGGCGGGCCGCCCCTTCTCCGCGGTCAAGGCCGAACTCGAGGCGCGCGTGTCCAGGCAGATGATCGGCGTGCGCGCGAGCGTGAGCATGGGCGACACGCGCGCGATGCAGGTGTTCGTGCTGGGCGAGGCCAAATACCCCGGCAGCTATACGGTGAGCGGCCTGGCGACGATGACCGGCGCGCTGTTCGCGGCCGGCGGGGTCAGCGAGATCGGCTCGCTCCGCCACATCCAGCTCAAGCGCGCGGGCAAGCTCGTCGACGAGCTCGACCTCTACGACCTGCTGCTCGAGGGCGATGCCGCGCACGATGTGAAACTGCAGGCCGGCGATGTGGTGTTCATCCCCGCGCTCGGGCCCACCGTCACCGTCGATGGCGAAGTGCAGCGCCCGGCCATCTACGAACTCAACGGCGAAGTGACGGCCACCACGATGGTGCGCATGGCCGGCGGCTTCACGGCCGATGCCGACCCGGGCAAGGCCGCGCTCTCGCGCGTCGATGCCCAGCGCCGCCGCGTGGTGCGCGACCTGGATCTGGCCGGCGCGGCCGATGGCGCGCTCCCGCTCCAGAACGCCGACGTGCTGCGCGTCACGCGCCTGAAGCCCACGCTCGATGAGGGCGTGACGGTCTCGGGCCAGGTCTACCGGCCGGGCAGCTACGCCTGGGAGCCGGGGCTCACCTTGAGCCGCGTGCTCCCCTCGCTCGATGAACTGATGAGCGATGCCGACCCGCACTACGTGCTGGTCCGCCGCGTCGACCCCGCGACCAAGCGCATCTCGGTGGTCTCGGCCGACCTCTCGGCCGCGCTCGCGGCCCCGGGCTCCGCCGCCGACCTGCCGCTGCAGGCGCGCGATCGCCTGACCATCTTCGATCTCAACGCCAACCGCGAGACGGTCGTGCGCCCGCTGATGGAAGAGCTGCAGCTGCAGGCCACGCAGGAGCACCCGCTCGCGGTCGCCAACATCAGCGGCAGCATCAAGGCCCCGGGCGACTTCCCGCTGGAGCCCGGCATGCGCGTGGCCGATCTGATCCGCGCCGGCGGCGGGCTCGACACCGCCGCCTACAACGGCGCCGCCGAGCTCTCGCGCTACGTGATCGAAAACGGCCAGACGCGCCGCACGCAGGTGCTCTCGATCGACCTGCCCGCCGTGCAGCGCGGCGAGGCCGCGGCCAACCTCGAGCTGCAACCCTTCGATCGCCTGTACATCAAGGAGGTCTCGGGCTGGCAGGACCAGGACCAGATCTCGCTCAAGGGTGAGGTGCACTTCCCGGGCACTTATCCGATCAAGCGCGGCGAGAGCCTGCGATCGGTGATCGAACGCGCCGGCGGCCTCACCGACCAGGCCTTCATCGAGGGCAGCGTATTCATGCGCAAGGATCTGAAGGTCCGCGAACAGGAGCAGCTCGACCGGCTCGCGCAACGCCTGCAGAACGACCTCGCCGCCGCCACCATGATGGCCGCGCGCGGCGGCCAGCAGGGCGCCGGCCAGGCCTACAGCGTCGGCCAGACGCTGCTCTCGCAGATCAAGGCCGCCAAGGCGGTCGGGCGCCTGGTGATCAACCTGAAGCTGGCGATCACCGCGCCGCCCGGCTCGCCCGAAGAGGTGCTGGTGCGCGACGGCGACGAGCTGGTGATCCCGAAGCGGAACCAGGAGATCACGATCATCGGCGAAGTGCAGAACGCCACCTCCCACCTGTTTGACCCCGCGCTCTCGCGCGATGACTACATCGCGCTCAGCGGCGGCACGACGCGCCAGGCCGACCTGAAGAAGGTGTACGTGGTGCACGCCGACGGCAGCGTGGACGCCACCAACGTGCGCTGGTGGCTGCCGCACGTGGGCTCGACACCCATCCGCGCGGGCGACACGGTGGTGGTGCCGATGAACGCGGAGCGCATGCCACTGCTGCCCATCTGGCAGTCGGCCTCGACGATCTTCTACAACCTGGTCGTCGCGCGCGCGGCGATTAGGACGTTCTAATACAGAATGACCTGTCAAGTCGCGATTGATGAGGCGCCATCATGAGTCGTGCGCGGACCAAGCACACGAAGACAGCGGTCGTGGCGGCGATATGCGACGGATGGTCACTCCGATAGGGTGACGCGAAACGGTGGTCGCAAGGAAGCGCCCCGCGTTAGGATTCTGAGTGGCAGACGGATTTTGAGGCGACGCGAACTGGCGCTGGAAGCGGCGATCCAGCGCCTGTAGCGCTTCGATCTGTTGGTGCTGGATTATTTTGCCTGCGTCAACAAGGATCAGGCTGATATCTCGGCGCCGTTTGAATTGATAATTGCGCGCTAGGAGCGCCGCTCGATACTGATCAGCGCCGACCTGCCGTTCGGAGAGTGGAGCAAGAACTTTTCCGAATCGGCAATGACGCCCGCCGCAGTAAATCGGCTCGTGCATCACGCCGCGATCTTCGAGAAGCACGTTGAAGGCTATCGGCGCTGCGTTGCGATTGAGCAAATGCAGCACGGGGCCGGACGGCCAGCGCATTACGCCATGACGGCGAGCGAGCGCTCGAGAAGGTGGTGATCGAAAGGGCGGTTTCGCGCGCCTGCGGCGCGTAGTCGACAGGCTGCCCAGTAAGGTTCGGGAGAAGAGATCTCAGAGGGCATGCCTCCGAGGCCTTGCTGTCCTCGCCTGGCTGCCACTCTGGTGCCGAAGAAAGTACAATGTGCAGCGACCCGACCTGAGAGGCATTCGTGACCAAATGTTCCCCTGAACGGTGCCGTCGAGTACGCGCACACGGCGCGCCCGTCATTTTCGCTCGCAGGCGGCCCGTCGACCTGGCATTTTTGCGGACCACTTCGGCGGTGATCGTGCCTGTGCTGGCCCTGTGGTTGGCATCTGGCGCGGCCCGTGCTCAAGCGCTCAGTTCGCCAGTTCTGGCGTCGATCCATGAAACGCTGTCACCAGTCCAGCAACAGGCTATTCCGAGGGAGGTGGTGTGGTGTCAGGCGTGCGAAGACTGCGAAGTGACCAACGCACTGCTCGGCAGTGCAAGCTCTCCATCAGTGGCCGGGCAGTTGCGATGCTGCTCCGATGGCGTCTATGCGCTTCCCCGTAGCCTGACCGCGGATGTTCTCACCATCTATGGGCCCGAGATTCAGGGCGCCGTGCTGGTTTGGACCGGCATGACGGGCACCGCCCCGGGCTCACTTGCCGGACGGTCCGTTGGCTTAGCCGGTGTCCGCAGTGCCGGTGCAAGGGCGATCGGCCCGATTTTCGCGCCGACGATCGACTTGTCCCCAGCGGAAGACAATC
>JAGWPD010000165.1 GCA_028870705.1 Gammaproteobacteria bacterium | reverse complement strand
TTTAGCGACGATGCGCGCCAACGCATGTTCAAGGGAGTCAACGTCCTTGCGAATGCCGTGAGGGCGACACTCGGCCCCAAGGGCCGCAACGCGGTGCTCGAGAAGAGCTACGGCGCCCCGACCATTACCAAGGACGGTGTTTCGGTTGCGAAGGAGATCGAGCTCAAAGACAAATTTGAGAACATGGGCGCGCAGATGCTGAAGGAAGTGGCTTCCAACACTTCGGACGAAGCCGGCGACGGTACGACGACGGCGACGGTGCTTGCCCAGGCGATCATCCGCGAGGGCCTGAAGGCCGTCGCCTCCGGTCGCAACCCCATGGACATCAAACGCGGCATCGACAAGGCCGTGCTCGTCACGACGGACGAGTTGAAGCGCCTCTCAAGACCCTGTAAGGACTCCAAGGCTATCGCGCAGGTCGGTACGATCTCCGCGAATTCTGATGCGTCCATCGGCAAGACCATTGCCGATGCAATGGAGAAAGTTGGCAAGGAAGGTGTCATCACGGTCGAAGAGGGCCAAGGACTTGACAATGAACTAGAAGTGGTCGATGGCATGCAGTTCGACCGCGGCTATCTTTCCCCGTATTTCATCAACCAGCAGCAGAGTCAGACGGCCGAGTTCGAAAAGCCGTTGATTCTCTTGTGCGATAAGAAGATCTCGAATATCCGCGAGATGCTCCCGCTCCTGGAGGCGGTCGCGAAGGCGGGCCGTCCGCTGATCGTGGTGGCTGAGGATGTCGAGGGCGAGGCACTCGCGACGCTGGTCGTCAACAACATCCGCGGCATCCTCAAGGTTGCCGGCGTCAAGGCGCCGGGTTTCGGCGATCGCCGCAAGGCGATGCTGCAGGACATCGCGATTCTCACTGGTGGCACGGTGATCTCGGACGAGGTCGGACTGTCGCTCGAGAAGGCGACCCTGAACGATCTGGGCGAGGCAAAGAAAGTGGTCGTGGAGAAGGAGAACACCACGATCATCGACGGCGCCGGCAAGCAGGCCGACATCAAGGCCCGCATCGAGTCGATCCGTCAGCAGATCGAGGAGGCGACCTCCGACTACGACAAGGAGAAGCTGCAGGAGCGTGTCGCGAAGCTCTCCGGCGGTGTCGCGGTGATCAAGGTGGGAGCTGCCACCGAGATCGAGATGAAGGAGAAGAAGGCCCGCGTCGAGGACGCGCTGCACGCCACGCGTGCGGCGGTCGAAGAGGGCGTGGTGCCGGGCGGCGGCGTGGCGCTGATCCGCGTGCAGAAGGTGCTCGAGAAGCTCGAGGGCGCGAATGAGGACCAGACGGTCGGCATCGCCATCCTCAAGCGCGCCATCGAGGAGCCGCTGCGCCAGATCGTCGAGAACGCCGGCGAAGATGCCGCGGTGATCCTCAACCAGGTGAAGGCGGGCAAGGGCAGTTTCGGCTACAACGCCGCCACGGGTTCGTTCGGCGACATGCTCGAAGAGGGCATCCTCGATCCGACCAAGGTGACGCGCCTGGCGCTGCAGAACGCGGCCTCCGTGGCCGGCTTGCTGCTGACGACCGAGGTGATGATCGCCGAGGCCCCGAAGGACGAGGATCATGCGCACGGCGGGGGCATGCCCCCGGGCGGCATGGGCGGGATGGACATGTAAGGCAAAGGGCCTTGCTGTGTACGCGGCGTCGCGCAGGCGCGCCGCTGCCTCCTGAAAAGACCCCCGACGGGAAACCGGCGGGGGTTTTTTCATGGGCCACCAATTCTTGCCGGCGCTGGGCCTGCAGCGGCTCCTGGTCGAGCGGCACCATCCGGCTCGGCGCTCAGGCGCGAATCACGATCGTATCGGCAATCCGGTCGTGCAGGCACTGGCGCGTCCGGCCGAAGATGAACAGCGAGTCGGCCACCCAGAAGACCAGTCCAACGACGGTGCCGGCCACCGGTATGAGCCACGGCAGCATCGGCACGACGTTGCGCAGCCAGGTGAGACGGCTGATTCCGGCGCGGCTGCCATCGCTCCGCACCACCTTGATGCCGAGGAGCTTCTTGCCGACGGTCTGGCTGTTGCGATAGACGAATACGGTGGTGAGGATTGTCCAGGCGAGCAGCAGGAGCATCGCCACGCCGGCGCCGATGGCCATGCGCTCGTCGATTTCCGGTAACTCGCCGGCCGCGACGGATTGGAAGACAGGTATGAAGCCCGCGCGCACCAGCGGGGCGACGATCATGGCGAGCGGGATCGCATTGTCGAGCACGAACGCGCCCAGGCGCGCCCAGGGGCTGGCCAGGGCCATCGCGGCCGAGTCGGACCCCCCCGCCGGGGTCGCCGGAAGGGTGTGCGGATCATCGCGGTTTGCGAGGCTCTCGTTCATGGGCGGCCCGGTTAGGCTACCAGTGAATGGGGCGGGTTGCCGATCGGCATGCCCCGGCACAGTGCAAGGCGGATTGCCCTTTGCTCTGGCTGGTGATTCAGTGGATCATTGCGCCCTGCGGCCGTCGGGCCCGCCACCGTTCCGGGGTTCAAGACCATGCGACTTTGCAATATTCCTGCTGCCGTTGCGGCGGCCATAGCCACCACTGTTGTCCTCGCCCTGGCCGGCTGCGGCTCGGGCGGGCAGGGCATGGGCGGCATGCCGCCGCAGGCCGTGACGGTCGTCACGCTGAAGAATTCCGCGGTCGATCTGCAGCGCGAGTTGCCGGGGCTGGTCAGCGCACGGCTGGTCGCCGAGGTGCGCCCGCAGGTCAGCGGCATCGTCAAGCGCGTGCTGTTCACCGAAGGCGGTCACGTTGACGCAGGCCAGCAGCTCTATGCACTCGACGACGCGGTTTACCGCGTCGCGCAGCGCAGCGCGGACGCCAACCGCATGAGCGCCGAGACGGCGCTGGAGACCGCGCGGCGCAGCGCCGAGCGCGGCGCCGAGCTGCTCAAGGCCCACATGATCAGCGTGCAGGACAACGACAACCTGCAGACCGCGCTCCACAAGGCCGAGGCGGATCTGGCGACCGCGCAGGCGGCCGCGGACAGCGCGCGCATCAACGTCGAGTACGCGCACATCAGCTCGCCGATCAGCGGCCGCATCGGCAAGTCCGCGGTCACGCAGGGCGCGCTGGTGGTGGCCGACCAGCCGCAGGCGCTGGCGACGGTGCAGAAGCTCGATACGGTCTACGTCGATGTCACGCAATCGGCCGGCGAGTGGCTGCAGCTGCAGCGCGAGCTGGCGGCCGGCGGCAAGGGCATGACCGGCAGCGAGGTGCACATCACGCTGGAGGACGGCAGCGCCTATGCGTTGGCCGGGAAGCTCCAGTTCAGCGATGTCACCGTCGAGCCCGGTACGGGAAGCTTCCTGCTGCGGGTGCTGGTGCCCAACCCGAAGGGCCTGTTGCTGCCCGGCATGTACGTGCGCGCCAGTATCATCGAGGGCACGCTGGCCAATGCGCTGCTGGCCCCGCAGACCGGCATCACGCGCGACCCGAAGGGCAACGCCACCGCGCTGGTGGTCGGCAAGGACAACAAGGTCGAGCTGCGCAACGTCATGACCTCGCGCGCGGTGGGCGACCAGTGGCTGGTGACCGACGGCCTGGCCGCGGGCGATCGCGTGATCGTGGAAGGGCTGCAGAAGATCCAGCCGGGCATGCCGGTGCAGCCGGCCGAGCTCGGCGCGAAATAGGCGGCCCCAGATGTCACGCTTCTTCATCGACCGGCCGATCTTCGCCTGGGTGATGGCGATCATGCTGTCGCTGGTCGGGATCATGGCGATCCGCCGGCTGCCGCTGACGCCGTACCCGACGATCGCGCCGCCGTCGATCGCGATCAACGCCGAGTATCCGGGTGCGGCCGCCAAGAGCGTCGAGGATTCGGTCACGCAGATCATCGAGCAGAACATGAGCGGGCTGGACGGCCTGATCTACATGTCCTCGACCAGCACCTCGGACGGGCGCGTGTCGATCAAGCTGACCTTCGCCAGCGGCACCAACCCGGACATCGCGCAGGTGCAGGTGCAGAACCGGCTGCAGGCGGTGGTGCCGCTGCTGCCGCAGATCGTCCAGCAGCAGGGCATCGCGGTCAACAAGATCGTCAACTCGAGCCTGCTGGCGGTGGGCTTCTATTCCACGGACGGCTCGCTCAGCGCGACCGACATGAGCGACTACGTGATGAACAAGGTCGCCGAGGCGGTCCGCCGCGTCGACGGCGTCGGCGACGTCGAGGAATACGGCGCCGGCTACGCGATGCGCATCTGGCTCGATCCGGACAAGCTGCGCGCCTACTCGCTGACGCCGGGTGACGTGGTCGCGGCGCTGCGTTCGCAGAATGCGCAGTTCTCGGTCGGGCAGCTCGGCGGCATGCCGCAGCTGAAGGAACAGCAGATCAACGCGACGGTGACCGCGCGCGGCCGCCTGACCAGCGTCGAGGAATTCCGCAACATCATCGTGCGCGGCTCGGGCACCGGCGCGGTGCTGCGGCTGCGCGACGTCGCGCGCGTCGAGCTCGGCGCCGGCACCTACGATTTCTCGGTGACCTACAACCGCCGGCCGGCCACCGGCTTCGGCGTATCGCTGGCCGCCGGCGCCAACGCGCTCGCCACCGCCGATCGCGTCAAGGCGCGCATCGCGCAGATGCGCCCCGAGTTCCCGCGCAGCCTCAAGGACTTCATCCCCTTCGACACCACGCCCTACGTGCGCGTCTCGATCCACGAGGTCGTCAAGACGCTGTTCGAGGCCGTGCTGCTGGTGTTCCTGGTGATGTACCTGTTCCTGCAGAACCTGCGCGCGACGCTGATTCCGACGATCGCGGTGCCGGTCGTGCTGCTCGGTACCTTCCCGGTGCTGCTGGCGCTGGGCTTCTCGATCAACATGCTGACGATGTTCGCGGTGGTGCTGGCGATCGGCCTGCTGGTCGACGACGCCATCGTCGTGGTCGAGAACGTCGAACGGTTGATGACCGAACAGAAGCTA
>JAGWPD010000018.1 GCA_028870705.1 Gammaproteobacteria bacterium | reverse complement strand
GCGACGACCACCAACGCGTCGGCATTCGCTACCGGGCACAAGCCCGGTGACACCGGCGACTTCAGCAACTCCCTGTACGCGGGATTCCGCGTGAGCGCCGCGGGCGGCACGGTGACCCCTTTTCTCGAGAGCGATCCGGTGCTGCGGCAGGTGAATGACCATTACGACGGCAACTACCTGCACGAGCCGTCTATCGTTGCTGCGGCGCGGGCCGGGGGCTACGCGACGGCGGTCATCGGCAAGCTCGGTCCTGCGGCGGTCCTGGACGTCGGCTCGCTGAAAAGCGGGGCGACGCTCATCGTGGACGACTCCACCGGGGTCCCCGGGCAGGAGGTGCCATTGTCGGACGAATGGCGGGCCGCTTTCCTCAAATACAAAGTCGCGACCGTCGCGCCCTCACGAGGCAGCAACGGCAATCCCGGCGGATACTCGAGCCAGGCCGGGTTCATCCCGGGCACTTGGGTTCTCAATCTCGCGCAGCAACAGTATTTCATCGAGGTGGCCGTCAAGGTTGCCCTGCCGCACTTCAAGGAGCTCGACAGGCCGTTCGTGCTCGTCTTCTGGTCGCGCGATCCTGACGGCACGGGGCACTCTCAGGGTGACAGCACCGACCGGCTCACTCCCGGAATCAACGGCGCGACTTCGCTCTCGGCCATCCGTAATGCCGACACGGCACTCGCCGCGATCGAGGCGGCGGTGGAATCGCTGAAGCTGACACCGACGACCGATATCGTTCTCGTCGCCGACCACGGGTTTTCGACGATTTCCAAGGATGGCGGCGGTAGCCCTGCGCAACATCCCGATACTCCCTACAGCGACGTTCCCTCCGGGCAGTTGCCGCCGGGCTTTCTCGCGATCGACCTGTACGCCGCGCTGAAGCCGCACGCACCGGGACTCAGGTTGTTCGACCCTGACGACTCCCGCAAGGAGCTCGATTGGACGAAGGGCGCGCACCCGCTACACGGGAACGCCATTCTCGGGGAAGATGCCGACCAGCCGCAGATCGTGGTCGCAGCCAACGGCGGCTCCGACCTCGTTTACCTGCCGGAGTCGCTCCCGGGTTCGAGGCCCCCGGCGCGCGCCCGGGCGCCCGGCAGTCAGAAAAAGCTCGCCGCCAGGATCGTCAACGTGCTGCTCGGGAAGGACTACCTCAGCGGGATATTCGTCGATGAGAGCCGCTTCGGCCGGATTCCGGGCGCGCTCTCGACGGCGGAAATCGGCCTCGGCGGTGGGAACGCCGTCACGCCGCACCCGGCGATCGTCGTCAATTTCGCCTCGCGGGTCGTCGCGGATTGTCGCGACAGCGAACCGACGTTGTGTGCGGCGGAGGTTGCCGACACGACCCTGCTGCAGGGTCAGGGGATGCACGGGTCCTTCAACCGCGCGGACACCTGGAACTTCATGGCGGCGCGTGGTCCGGACTTCCGTGCCGCCTTCGTCGATCCGCTGCCGGCGAGCAACGCCGACATCGGTATGACCATCGCTCACATCCTGGGCCTCTCGCTCCATCCGACCGGCAAGCTCACCGGCCGGGTTCTGACAGAAGCCCTGAGCACGAGCCCGAACCCGGAGCCACTGCCGGTCGTTACTCGCGGCATCACTCGCTCGGATCCGGACCCCAAGTATCATCTGAGGACGCTGTTGAACACCCAAACCGTCGACGGACACGTCTATCTCGATGCCGCCGGCTTCGCCGGCCGCACCGTTGGTCTCGCAGAAGCTGACCCTACCCGATAGCAATGACCAACGAGTCATCCAACGAGATCGAGCGGCGCCGCACGTTTGCGATCATCTCGCACCCGGACGCCGGTAAGACCACCCTCACCGAGAAGCTGCTGCTGTTCGGTGGCGCCATCACCATGGCGGGCACCGTCAAGGGCCGCAAGGCGGCGCGCCATGCTACCTCCGACTGGATGCGGCTCGAGCAGCAGCGCGGCATCTCGATCACCAGTTCGGTGATGCAGTTCCCGTACCGCGATTGCATCATCAACCTGCTCGATACCCCCGGCCACGAGGATTTCTCCGAGGACACCTACCGCACGCTGACCGCCGTTGATTCGGCGCTGATGGTGATCGACTGCGCCAAGGGCGTGGAACAACGCACCATAAGACTGATGGAAGTGTGCCGGCTTCGCGACACGCCGATCATGACTTTCGTCAACAAGCTCGATCGCGACGGACGCGCGCCCATCGAGCTGCTCGATGAGATCGAAGCGGTGCTGAAGATCCATCCGACGCCCGTGACCTGGCCGATCGGCATGGGTCGCGAGCTCGCTGGCATCTACCACCTGCTCGAGGATCGCATCTACGTGTACCAGGCCGGTGAGCGCGGGCGCGTCGGCGGCAACCGCGTCATCGACGGGCTGGACTGCGCCGCGGCGCGCGCATTGCTGGGCGCGGGCCATGCCGCTTACTGCGCCGAAGTGGAACTGGTGCGGGGCGCGTCCGCGCCGTTCGAGCCGGCGGCCTATCGGTCCGGCCGGCAGACGCCGGTGTTCTTCGGGTCGGCCATCAGTAATTTCGGCGTCGAGGAGCTGCTGCGGTCCTTCGTCGAGCACGCGCCGCCGCCGCTGCCGCGTGCGGCCAGCACGCGCGGCGTCGAACCGCTCGAGCCCGCGCTCAGCGGCTTCGTGTTCAAGATCCAGGCGAACATGGACCCCGGGCACCGCGACCGCATCGCCTTCCTGCGCCTTTGCTCGGGTCGCTATCAGCGCGGCATGCGCATCTTCCACACGCGGTTGCGCAAGGAAGTGCGGGTCGCCGACGCGCTCACCTTCATGGCCGCCGATCGCGCGCAGGCCGAGGAAGCCTACGCGGGCGACATCATCGGGCTGCACAATCACGGCACCATCAACATCGGCGATTCATTCACCGAAGGCGAAGCGCTGGCGTTCACCGGCATCCCCGATTTTGCCCCGGAGCTGTTCCGCCGCGCGGTGCTCAGGGACCCGTTGCGGATGAAGGCGCTCGCCAAGGGCCTGGCGCAGCTGTGCGAGGAGGGGGCGACACAGCTGTTCAAGCCGCTGCGCAACGGCGAGCTGATCCTCGGTGCCGTGGGCCAGCTGCAGTTCGAGGTGGTGGCCTTCCGCCTGGCCGACGAGTACGCTGTGCAATGCGTGTTCGAGCCCGTGCACGTGCATACCGCGCGCTGGGTGAGCGCCACCGACCCTGCGAAGCTCGAGGAGTTCGAGGTGAAGGCCCATGACAACCTCGCCCGCGACCACGGCGGCGCGCTCGTGTACCTCGCGCCAACGCGCGTCAACCTGCAGCTGACGCTGGAACGATGGCCCGCGATCCGCTTCAGCGAGACGCGCGAACACCTGTCCGGCCTGGCCGGGTGAATCCGGCCGCGGCTGCGCGCGACAGGCGGCGCGCGCAGCGCGCCTGGGCATTGACGGCCTGGGCCAACCACGCCTTTTCGACCACGGTGCTGGTGGCGTTCTTTCCGATCTTCCTCAATTCCTACTGGGCGGCGGAGCTGCCGCGCGGCCGTTCGACCCTGTTGCTGAGCCTCGCCAATTCGCTGGCCAGCCTGATGGTGATGTTGCTGGCGCCGTGGCTGGGTGCGCTGGCGGACCGACGCGGCCAGCGCAAGCTCTGGCTGGGGTTGTTCACCGCGCTCGGGGCGGTATCGACCGCCGCGCTGGCGCTGGTCGATCGCGGCGGCTGGATGTTCGCGCTGCCGGTATTCATGCTGGCTTCGATCGGATTCTTCGGCGGGTCCTCGTTCCAGGACGCGTTGATGCTGCAGGTCGCGACGCCGGCCGAATCCAATCGCGTATCCGCCTACGGCTTTGCCGCGGGTTACCTGGGCGGCGGCGTGCTGCTGGTCTTCAACGTGCTGCTGGCGATGCACCCGCAGTGGTTCGGCCTGGCCAGTGCCGCGGCCGGGATCCGCGTCGCATTCCTGGACGTGGCCGTGTGGTGGGCGCTGTTCACGCTGCCGCTGTTCTGGCGCGTCGCCGAGGCGCCGCCCACCGCGGAACCGGCCGGCTGGGCGGAGTTGCGCGCCTCGCTCCGCAAGATCGTCCGCGATCCGCTGGTTTTCCGGTTCCTGCTCGCCTACTGGCTGTATATCGACGGCATCGGCACCCTGCAGCAGTTGGCGGTGAAGATCGGCGGTGACATCGGCCTGCCGCAGGCGGCGCTGATCAAGGCGGTGCTGCTGGTGCAGTTCGTGTCGTTCCCGGCCGCGATCGTGTTTGGCCGGATCGGCGACCGGATCGGCGCGCGTCCGGCGATCCTGATCGGCCTCGCGGTATTCGTGTTCGTGACCGGCTGGGCGCTGTTTCTGCACCAGGCGTGGCAGTTCTACGTGCTGGCTGTGCTGGTCGCCTGCGTGCAGGGTGGGGTGCAGTCGCTGTCACGCTCGTTGTTCGCGCGCTTGATACCACGCGAACGCGCCGGCGAGTATTTCGGCTTCTACAACATGCTGGGGAAGTTCGCCGCGGTGCTCGGGCCGCTGCTGGTCGGGGTGGTGGAAACACTCACCGGCAGTCCGCACATCGGCGTGTCCTCGCTGGTGTTGCTGTTCAGCGCCGGCGCCGTCCTGTTGTGGCGCGTGCGTGTACCCCGGGGCGCCTGACCGGTGCGAAACTGAACGGAGCGAACTCATGATTGCAATGGAATCCGGCGCTGGCATGCACTCCGGGCGCTGCTTCTGCAAGACGATCCGCTATCGCTGCGGGACGCCGTTGTACCCGCCCACGCTGTGCCACTGCGAGTCCTGCCGGCGCGTAGCCGGCGCGCACGCGGTCGGCTGGTTCACGGTGGGCGCGCAGCAGCTCGAATACCTGCGCGGCGCGCCGCACGAATACGAATCCTCGCCCGGCGTGTGGCGCGCATTCTGCGGCCGCTGCGGCACGCCGCTGACCTACAGGAATGCTAAGCGGGCGGGCGAACTGGACATCACCATCTGCAGCCTCGATGCGCCCGATGCAATCGTGCCCGCCGATCACATCTGGATGCAGGACGCGCCCGCCTGGGATCGCCCGCGCGACGGCCTGCCGCAGTTCCCGTCAGGCCGCGGGCCGAGCGAGCCGTAGGCGATACGCGCGCGCCGCGAGCAGGAATTCGCGCTGCGCCGCATTTCCGGCCGGTGGGCCATAGCGCAGTTGCGCGTAACGGCGCGCCAGCGGGCGCAGCGCAGCCGCGGCGGCCGGCTGGTTGAGTTCGAGGCGGTCGCAATAGGCGAGCACGCCCTCGTGGCTGGCGCGCGGGAACCCGGCGCGCGCCAGCCGGCGATCGACTTGCCGCCAGCCGCGCGCGAGTGCGTCCGGGCGCGCGGCGCGCGCCAACCGGCGCAGCGACCAGGCGATCCATGCCAGCCAGGTGCACAGGCCGGCGGCCAGCGTGATCGTGAGCGTCTGCCAGTCCCGATCGCCAAAACCCATGCGGCCGGCAAGCCCGTGTTGCCTGGCGGCGTTGAAGCCCACGACATCGTCCTGCCACCAGGCATTCGCCGCATCCCAGGCCTGCAGGAAGCCCGTCAGCCAACGGCTCGAGCCGAGCAGGCGCGCGGCGCCATTGCCGAGCCCGTCGCCAAACTGCAGCAGGTCGCGTTGCAGTCGTTCCGGCGCGACCACGGCGGTCGGGTCGGCGCGCAGCCAGCCGCGTCCGTCGAGCCACACTTCCGCCCACGCGTGCGCGTCGCGCTGGCGCACCAGCAGGTAGCGCCCGATCGGATTCCACTCGCCGCCCTGGTAACCGGTGACCACGCGCGCGGGAATGCCTGCCGCGCGCATCAGGTCGACGAAAGCCGAGGCGTAGTGTCCGCAGAAACCCTCGCGCGTGCCGAACAGCAGCTCGTCGACCGAGTCGCGCCCGAGCGGCTGGGGTACCAGCGTGTACACGAAGCCGCCGTCGCGCAGGAACGCGTAGACGCTGCTCAGGTAGGCTGCCGGATCGGGCGCCTGCGCGCGCAGCCGCTGCGCGAATTCGCGCGCGCGCGGATTGCGGCCGGGCGGCAGCTCCAGATCCATCTGTCGCGCGGCCGGCGGCAGCTCGCCGCCCATGGTCGCCTGCGGGTAGGCGGTGAGTTCGTAGCTGCGCGCCTCCAGGCTCGGGCGCCGCGACAGCAGTTGGAAGTCCGCGCTCATCGAAACGTACGGCGTGTCCGGCGGCTGCGACATCTCGAGCGCGACCACGGTGCCATGCGCATTGGGTTCGAGCCTCTCGCTGTAGTGGTACGCGGGGCCCCGATAGTCCAGCGCCCCGGCCGGTGGCGCGCCGCCATGGTGGCGGCGCCAGGTGTAGCCGTCGAAGTCGTGCAGCACCGGCCCGCGCCAGTAGCGTTGCGCGGCCGGCGGTGGCGGACCGTCGAAGCGCGCCCGCAGCGCCGGTTCGTCCGATTCGCTCAGCCGCGCGATCCGGCCCGGGCTCATTTCGTCGCCGAGGCCGCTGATCGCCTCGTCGCCGGCATTCAGCGACCAGAACGCACCCGGGAGCCGCGGGAAGAACAGGAAGCACAGCACCGCCAGCGGCAACGCATACAGCAGCTGGCGCGCGGATTCGCGCAGCTGCGTCGCCACCGGGACCGGCGCACCGCCCGACAGGCCGCGCAGCGCGCCCAGGCACAGCAGCAGGCACAACGCGTAGAGCGGCAGCCGCCACAGCTGCTGTCGATCGAGGCAGGCCGCCAGCAGCAGGAACAGTGTGGCGCCGCAGATCACGTACCAGTCGCGGTTCGCACGGGCCTCGAAGAGTTTGGCGGCCGTCATCGCCACCAGCAGCGTCGCCCCGGCGGAGATCCCGTTGAGCGTGCGGAAACTCAGCAGTACGCCGAGCGTGACCAGCGCGGCAAAGCCGAGGCGCGCGGCCCGGCCAGGCTGGGCCAGCCCGAACAGCGCTGCGCGCAGGTGCCAGGCCGTCGCGAGCAACAGCACGGGCAGCGACCACCACGCGAGGTGATGGGCGTTGACCAGCGCCGCGAGGTACAGCGCCGCGATCGGCAGCCAGGCGGGGCGGTGCGGGATCCGGTCCACGTATTCAGCTGCCGTACTGCGCCAGCGCCCGCAGCAAGCGCGTGCGGTGCGCTGCACCGCGGCCCAGCGGCAGTTCGGCGCCGGGCAGACGCAATCCGCAGGCCGTTGCGGCTGCGGTGCATTGGTTGATCCACGCGGACAGTTGGCTCAGCCGATCCTCGAGACCGAGGGATTCGAGACCGTCGAAGCCGAGCAGGTAATCGCTGCCGTTGCTCGCGGCGTATTGGGCCACCAGCAGCGGCGCGCCCCGTGCCCAGGCCTTCCAGGCGATGCTGCGCGGGCTGTCGCCGCTCTGGTATGCGCGCAGGCCGGCCCATTCCTCATCGCCGGGCGCCGGCGTGGCGCTGCGGCGCGCCAAGCGGCCGGTGCTCGGGCGTGGTAGCGGGCGCGAACCGTGGGCGCGGGGGTAGACGTAGACTTCGAGCGGCAGGTACAGCCAGGTCCAGCAGCGGAACAGCCCGGACGGCGCAGTGCTCGCCAGCTCCAGCCGCCCGAGCCGGCGGCGCCCGCGCTCGCCAGCGAGGAACTCGGCCCGCACCGTGGCCGCG
>JAGWPD010000164.1 GCA_028870705.1 Gammaproteobacteria bacterium | reverse complement strand
GGCGGTTGCGGGAGCGGCGACGCCATCGGCGCCCGCGCCGCCGCCCGTGCCCAGGGTGCGCCGATGAGCGATTCGAGCCTGCTGGAACTCTCGCGCTGGCAGTTCGCGATCACGGCGCTGTACCACTTCCTGTTCGTGCCGCTCACGCTGGGCCTGTCGGTGCTGGTGGCCATCATGGAGAGCGTGTTCGTGATGACCGGCCGCACCATCTGGCGCGACCTGACCCGTTTCTGGGGCACGCTCTTCGGTATCAATTTCGCCATGGGCGTGGCGACCGGAATCACGATGGAATTCCAGTTCGGCACCAACTGGGCCTACTACTCGCACTACGTGGGCGACATCTTCGGCGTGCCGCTGGCGATCGAAGGCTTGATGGCGTTCTTCCTCGAGGCGACCTTCATCGGCCTGTTCTTTTTCGGCTGGGACCGCCTCTCCCGCATCCAGCACCTGGTGGTCGCCTGGCTGGTCGCCATCGGCAGCAACCTCTCGGCGCTCTGGATCCTCATCGCCAACGGCTGGATGCAAAACCCGGTGGGCGCGCAATTCAATCCCGACACCATGCGCATGGAGCTGAGCTCGATCGGCGCCGTGATCTTCAATCCGGTGGCGCAGTCGAAATTCGTGCACACGGTGAGCGCGGGCTACGTGACCGGCGCCATGTTCGTGCTGTCGATCAGTGCCTGGTTCATGCTCAGGGGGCGGCACCTCGAACTGGCGCGCCGCTCCGCCACCGTGGCCGTGAGCTTCGGGCTGGCCGCGGCGCTCTCGGTGGTGGTGCTGGGCGATGAAAGCGGCTACATGGCCAACCAGCACCAGAAAATGAAGATCGCGGCCATCGAGAGCATGTGGCATACGGAACCGGCTCCGGCCCCGTTCGTGGTGTTCGGCGTGCCGGATGCGAAGCACCACACCACGCACGCGGAAATCAAGGTGCCGTGGATGCTGGGGCTCATAGCCACGCGCTCCACCGACCAGGAAGTGCAGGGCATAGATGAACTCGTGGCGCTGGCGCGGCAGCGGATCGTGGCGGGCATACCGGCCTACGCGGCGTTGCGGACGCTGCGGGCGAATCCGCACGATGCCGTGGCGCGTGCTGCGCTCGAAGCCCATGTGGACGATCTCGGCTACGCGCTGCTGCTGCGCCGTTACGTGGCGGACCCGGCGACGGCCACACCAGCCCAGATCGATCAGGCGGCCTGGGATACGGTGCCTTCCGTGGGCTGGCTGTTCTGGTCGTTCCGGCTGATGGTGGCGATGGGCTTCTTCTTCATTGGCTTGTTCGCCTGGGGATTCTGGCTGGCGGCCAGGCGGCGCTGCGACAGCCAGCGCGGCTTCCTGCGCCTGGCGCTCTGGAGCCTGCCATTACCGTGGCTGGCCGCGGAACTCGGCTGGGTCGTGGCCGAACACGGGCGCCAGCCCTGGGCCATCGAGGGCGTGTTGCCGACGTTCCTAGCCGTCTCGCCGGTTCCGGCCACGAGCGTAGCCATGAGCCTCGCCGGCTTCGTGATCTTCTATTCGATCCTCGCGGCCGTGGACGTGATGCTGCTGCGCAAATACATCCGCCTGGGCCCGCGCGATTCCGCCGCATCGACGTCCTGAGTGTGAACAGGCCCCAAGGGAGCGCGCCACGATGCTCGACTATGCAACGCTCAAGGTGATCTGGTGGCTGCTGCTCGGCGTGCTGCTGGTGGGCTTCGCCGTCATGGATGGTTTTGATCTCGGCGCCGCGATCATGCTTCCATTCGTCGGCCGCTCGGACAGCGAGCGCCGCGTGGCGATCAACACCGTTGGGCCCGTGTGGGAAGGCAACCAGGTGTGGCTGATCCTGGGCGGCGGAGCGATCTTCGCGGCCTGGCCGGCGCTCTATGCCGCGAGCTTTTCGGGCTTTTACCTGGCGATGCTGCTGGTGCTCGCCGCGCTGATAGTGCGGCCCGTGGGCTTCAAGTTTCGCAGCAAGATGCCGGGCGCGGCCTGGCGCGGCAGCTGGGATTGGCTGCTGTTCGCAGGTGGCCTGGTGCCCGCACTCGTATTCGGTGTCGCCATGGGAAACCTGCTCGAAGGCGTACCCTTCGGCTTTGACAGCGAGCTGCGCGCCCACTTCGCATTCGGATTGCCGGATCTGCTGAATCCGTTCGCGCTGCTGTGCGGCCTGGTGTCGGTGGCCATGCTCGCCACGCACGGCGCGCGTTATCTCGCGCTCAAGGCCGACGGCATCGTGGCAGAGCGCGCCGCGCGCTACAGTCGTTGGAGCGCGCTGGCGTGGCTGTTGCTGTTTGCCCTGGCCGGGGCCTGGCTTGCCCGCAGCGGCTACGGTTATCGCATCACATCGGGCGCCATGGCCGCTGCGGCTCCGGATCCCCTGGCCAAGAGTGTACTGGCCGCACCCGGGGCGTGGCTGCACAATTACGCGCGCTGGCCGATGACGCGGGCGCTGCCGGCGCTCGGACTGGCAGCGCCACTGGCCCTCGTCCTGTTGGCCCGCGCCCGCCACGACTTGGCACTGTTCCTGTGCAGTGCCGCGGGCGTGGCTGGAGTCGTGGGCACAATGGGTGTGAGCCTGTTCCCGTTCCTGCTGCCCTCTTCGTCACAACCCGCCAGCAGTCTTACCGTGTGGGACGCCTCGAGCAGCCAGCGGACGCTGTGGATCATGCTGTTGGCGACCGCGCTGTTCATGCCGATCGTGCTGGCGTACACCGCGTGGGTGTATCGCGTGCTGCGCGGGCGTGTAACGGCGGCGCATGTGGACGCCAATCCTGACACGAGCTACTGAAGGGAGGACGATCCGATGTGGTACTTCAGCTGGATGCTCGGCTTGGGATTCGCCAGCACCTTCGCCATACTGAACGCGATGTGGTTCGAACTGGATTCGGATCGGCTGGCGCAGCAACGCCCGGCGGATACGCGCAATATTTCCTGAGCTTTCAGGAATTCAGCAGCCCGTAGCGGCGCGCGCGAGCATCACCAGGCCCGCGGCACCGATCACTCCGCCGACGGTGAATGCCGCCGGCCTCGCCGCCGGCGCCAGTCTTTCGAGCGTGATCGCGGCCGTGATGCCCACCATCGCGCGCAGGTCCATCACGCCCACCGCCAGCAACACCGCGGTCAGACCCGCGCAGCAGCGGGCGCAGCGCAGGCCGAGGCGCAGCCCACGGCGCAGGGCGTCGCCAGCACCGCCTGCATGGCATGCAGCGCAGATTCCGGCCGTGCCAAGTCCGTCGCAGCAGGCAGCGAGTTGGCGGGCTTTCCAGGTCGTGAACTGCAGCGCACCCGCGGCCAGAACGACCGCTCCCGCCGCCGCCGGAACCGCGCGCGCCACGGCGGGCCATTGCATCTCGATGCCACTCAGCACGACACCCAGCGTGAACGTCACCAGCCCGATCAGCGCCCACACCGTGAAATAGCCCAGTGCGGCAACCAGGGCCAGCGCGCCGGGGCAGAGGGCACCCTGGCGACCGAGCGCCTGGCGGTAGCGCGCCAGAACCGGCGTCATCGCCGGAAGCATCATCGCGACCATCATGACGGTCCACATGCCGGCGAACGTGGCGGCGGCGCCCGGCCAGGATTGGCCGGGCAACCGCATCCACGCCATCGACATCGTCCAGCCGCCGGGCATCGGCATGCCGTCCATCAGGCTGCGTACTCGTCGTGGCGCTTCCACCAGACGCCCTGTTCGTTGCGGCCGAAGGGCGCGCGATCGAGCCACTGGTACATGCCCCAGAGCCCATCGAGCCCACGCGCGTAGGTGGAGTAGGTGTGGTAGACCACGCCATCCTCTTTCACGAAAGTGCTCATGCCGGGCCGGTCGCGCATGAACGTGGGGCCATCGACGCCACATCCGCCGGCGATCGCCCGCACCACCGGGTTGGGTTCCTTCTGGTCGATCGCGTGCTTGCCGCGCTCGAAATTGTACTCGGTGCTCCCGGCGCGCTGCTGTTCCTCGGTGATCGAGACGTTGAAATCGAAGTTGAACTCGCCGCCGAACGAGGAAGCCCAGGGGAAGGTCCAGCCCATGCGGCGCCTGAACGCCTGCAGTTTCGCCAGCGGCGCGCGCGACACGGCCGTCAGCGTGACGTCGTGGTGCGCAAGGTGCACGGCGAAGCCGTTGAACCCGTCGGCGATCGAGGAGCAGGACGGGCAGCCCGCGGTGTAATCGGGGCCGAACATGAAGTGGTAGACCATCAGCTGCGAGCGGCCCTGGAAGAGCTCCGGCAGCGCCACGGTGCCGCCGTCGGTCTCGAAGCGGTAGTTCTTGTCGACCCGCACCCAGGGCAGCGCCTGGCGCATGCGCGCCAGCTCATCGCTCCGGTGGGTGTGTTCCTTTTCCAGGGCGAGCAGCTCGAGCCGTGCCGCCAGCCAGTCCTTGCGTGAGGCCTTGTCGTGCTTGGTCATGGCGCCTGTCTCCTGTGTATGTGCGCTATGGGGTAGCCTACGGGCTCAGCTGCGGCGACCGGGAGTGACAAGTTTGGCGGGATTCCGATGGACCAGCTGATCGATGCCGCGGCCCGGGCGCTCGCGGGCGGCGATCCGATCGGCGCACTCCAGCGTGTCGCGTTGCGCACCGACGCGCCGGCGCTCGCCTTGCGTGGCATCGCGATGGCGCAGCTCGGCGAGTTCAGGCGTGCCCGCGCGCTGCTGCGCAGCGCCGCGCGTGCGTTTGACCCGCGGGATACTCTGGCGCGTGCGCGCTGCACGGTGGCCGAGGCGGAGGTGGCGCTCGCATCGCGCGAGCTGGCGTGGCCCACGCAGGCCATCGATGCCGCGTGTACCGCGCTCGAGGCCCATGGCGACCTGGCCAATGCCGCCCATGCGCGCCTGTTGCAGGCGCGGCGATCCCTGCTGATCGGACGCATCGACGCAGCGGAACGTGCGGTACTCGGCCTGGATCAGGGCCGCTTGCCGCCGGCCTCACGCGCAGTGTACGAGCTGGTGGTCGCAGGGATCGAAACGCGACGGCTCCATATCCGGGCCGCGCGCGCGGCGCTGGCGCGTGCGACGGACGCGGCGATCCAGGCGCGCATCCCGGCGCTGATGGCCGAGGTCGAGTCAATGCTGCGCGCTCTGAACGCGCCAGCGGCACGGCTGATCGCGCGCGGCTCGCAGCGTCCGTTGTTGTGCGATGACGTGGAGATGTTGCTGGCCTCCGCAGCGCTGGTGATCGACGCCTGTCGACTGAGCGTACGCCTTCCCGGCAGCGTGGTATCGCTCGCCACGCGCCCCGTGCTGTTCACGCTGGTGCGCACGCTCGCCGAGGCCTGGCCCGGCGGCGCGAGTCGCGTAGCGCTTGCCACGCAGGCGTTTCGGCTGAGGCGGGCCGATGAATCGCTGCGCGCACGCCTGCGCGTGGAGATCGGCAGGCTGCGCCGCCTGCTGCGGCCGCTGGCCGGCATCGAGGCCACCGCGCTTGGCTTCCGGCTCGTGCCCGGCGGCACTGCCGAAGTGGTCGTGCTCGCCCTGCCGAGCGAAGCGGAGGACGCGGCGGTGCTGGCGCTGGTGGGCGACGGCGAGTCCTGGTCTACCTCCGCGCTGGCGCTGGCATTGGGAATCAGCCAGCGCTCGATCCAGCGGTCGCTGGAATCGCTCGCTGCTGCGCGCAAGGTGCAGGCCTTCGGCCGAGGCCGCGCGCGCCGCTGGACGCTGCGCCAGGTGCCGGGATTCACGACGAGCTTGTTACTCCCGGCGGCACTGCCGATCGACTAGGATCTGTCCATGCGCAAAGCGAAGGCCGAAGTCATCCGGGAGTACGGGCCGTTCCCGGGCTGCGGGAACGTGGGCGGCGTGTCATTCGACGGCCGCAACGCCTGGATGGCAACCGGCGAGGCGCTGATGGCCTTCGATCCGGACAGCGGCGAGCTGCAACGCACGCTCGCGACGGCGGCACAAGCCGGCACGGCGTTCGACGGCCGGCACCTGTTCCAGATTGCCGAAGGCCGCATCCGCAAAATCGATCCGCACAGCGGCGCGGTGCTGGCCTCGATCCCGGCGCCGGGCGGAGACGGGAATTCAGGCCTCGCGTGGGCCGAAGGCACGCTATGGGTGGGGCAGTACCGCGAGCGCAAGATCCACCAGATCGACCCGGAAACCGGCAAGGTCCTGCGCACGATCGAATCGAACCGACACGTCACCGGCGTCACCTGGGTCGACAATGAGCTCTGGCACGGCACCTGGGAAGGCGAGCAGAGCGAGCTGCGACGCATCGATCCGCAGACCGGCGAAGTCCACGAGCAGCTCGAGATGCCCGCGGGCATCATGGTCTCGGGGCTCGAATCCGATGGCCGCGACCGATTCTTCTGCGGCGGTGGCAACAGCGGCAAGGTACGCGCCGTGAAGCGGCCAAGGCGCGCGTCGCCGAAGTGAGTCGCCGGTAGCGGCGGGGAGCTGCGTTACCGTCCGACCTGCGCGGACAGTTCAGCCGGATAGCGCTCGCCCTGCACCGGGAACTCCGCCAGCACCGCGGCGATCTGTTCGAGGTCTGCTGCGCCGAGTTCGATCCCGGCGCCGCCGGCATTTTCCCGCAGCCGCTCATGCCTGGTCGTCCCCGGTATCGGCACGATCCACGGCCGCTGCGCCAGCAGCCACGCGAGTGCGATTTGCGCCGCCGTCGCCCGCTTGGCGGCCGCGATCGCGGTGAGGCTGTCGACGAGCGTCTGGTTGGCCCGGCGGTTGTCCGCCGAGAAGCGCGGCACCAGGTTGCGGAAATCGTTCCCGGCGAATGTGGTATTCGCGTCGATCTTGCCGGTGAGGAAACCGCGGCCCAGCGGCGCGAAGGGCACGAAGCCAATGCCGAGCTCTTCGCACAGCGGCAGGATCTCCGCTTCGGGCGCACGCCACCACAGGGAGTATTCGCTCTGGATCGCGGCCACCGGCTGCACCGCGTGGGCGCGGCGTATCGTCTGCGGCCCAGCCTCGGAGAGCCCGAAGTGCTGCACCTTGCCGGCGGCGATCAGATCCTTCACGGCGCCCGCCACGTCCTCGATCGGTACGGCCGGATCGGTGCGGTGCTGGTAGTAGATGTCGATGCGATCGGTCCTCAGCCGCCCGAGGCAGGCATCGGCCACCGCCCGGATGCGCTCGGGCCGGCTGTCCATGCCGGCGCTCGAATCGCCGCCGCGGAAGCCGAACTTGGTCGCGATCACGACGCGGTCGCGAACCGGCGCGAGCGCTTCGCCGACCACCTCCTCGTTTGCGAAGGGGCCGTAGGCCTCGGCCGTGTCGAAGAAAGTCACGCCGCACTCGACGGCTGCGCGAATGATGGAAATCGCCTGCTGCCGGTCCTGGGCGGGCCCGTAGGCAAAGCTCAGCCCCATGCAGCCCAATCCCAGCGCGGAGACCCGCGGTCCGTTGGTTCCCAATTGCCGCAAGTGCACCGCAATCACCTCCTGGCTAGCGCAGGAAGTCGTTGATCACTTGCGCCACGGCTTCCGGCTGCTCCCAGAATGGAGCGTGGCCGAGGTCCGCGAAGATCTTCACTTGCGCCTGCGGCAGCGCGCTGCGCAGGCTGGCGCGCACGTCCTCGCCCATCAGCGGATCCTTGCCGCCCCAGATCAGCAGCACCGGCGCCGTGAAGTGACGCAAGGTGCGCTGGAACTCCTCGTAATCCGGAAAGGTCTGGTCGAGCATCGCCAGCCAGACGGCCAGCGGTATCGCCGCGGCATCGTGGCGCTGCCGACGATTGAAGGCCGGGTCGACCGGGGTGGGCGAACTCCACCACGCGAGCATGAATTTGGAATCCGGATCGAGCGGCTCCTTTAAGGCCCGAATCGTCGCAGCGTAGTCGGACAGTTCACCGGCGCCTGCGGGCTTCGCGCCAGGCGGATGCCCTCCGGTCGATCCGATCAGCACGACGCGCCTGATGCGTTGCGGCCAAAGCTCCACGAACGATTGCATGATGATGCTGCCCATCGAACTGGCGATCACGTCGGCGCGGGCCACGTGCAGATGGTCGAGCAGCAGGCGCAGGTCATAGGCGAAATCCTGGCGCCTGTAGCAGCATTCGGGCTTGTCGGTCCGGCCATGCCCGCGCAGATCCGGAATGATCAGGCGCTCGCGCGGCGCGAGATACGGCACGAGCGGCACCCAATCGAGCGCTGTATTGGTATAGCCATGCACCAGCAGCACCGGCCGGCCGGCCGGGTCGCCAAGCTCGACGTACGCCATGTGCAGCCCATTGGGCAAAGTGACGCGGTGGTAGGCGCGATCGAACTGCGCCATGCCGGCCACGACATCGGTCGCGGGCCTTGCGGGGGCGGTCACCAGCAGCGCTGCCGCCAGTATCGCCAGTCGATCGTTCATGCATCACCTCCGGGTGTCAATCCACCAGATCGCCCAGCGCGGCCTTCAGCGGCTCAAGATAAGGCTCGTAGTCACGCCACTGGTCCACGCCCTCGCGGTTGATCGGCCGGCGCACCTGCTCGGAGCTCGCAGTGCGCACGCTCCGTTCGGTGCGATGGAACTCGAGGCAGGCTGGTTCGAACTCCAGGCCGCAGAAATCCAGCATCCGGCGCACATTGCCCTCCAGGTCGTCGAGCAGGTCTTCGTGCTGCACCCGCATGATCCGCCCCGGCAGCACGCGCTCCCAGTGACGCATCACTTCGACGTAGATGCGGTAGTAGCGGCCGATGTCCTCCAGGCTGTAGGTGAACTCCTGGCCATTGGCGAACAATTGCCGGAAGTTGCTGAAGCAGCAGTCCATCGGATCGCGCCGCGCATCTATGATTGTGGCATTCGGCAATATCAGGTGGATGAGCGCGATATGCCGGAAATTGTTCGGCATCTTGTCGACGAAGCGGGGCTTGTCAGTTCGATAGATGCGCGTTTCCTGCAGGTATCTCTCGCCCAACGCACGAAACTCCCGGACGTCGAGATCGACCAGGATTTGCGGATAGCGCGCTTGTGCTTGCTCCGTCTCGCGCCCATTGAGTTGGTGAACCAACCGTGGGATATCCGCAAGCTCGCGCGTTCCCTCTACCGCCGAGTGCGACGCCAGAATCTGCTCTATCAGCGTGGAACCCGCGCGTGGCAGGCCGACCACAAAGATCGGGTCGCGCTCCGGACAGCCCGCCGTGCTGCGGGCGGCGAAGAATTCCGCCGTGCAGATCTGCATCTGCCGGCGCAGGTTCCGCTCCAGGTGCTCGGCATCGTGGCTGATGCCGCGCCGCTTGAGTTGGTTGCCTCGCTCGTAGTATTCGAAGGAGGCAGCTATGTCCCGTCGGTCGCCGAGCCCCTTGCCGAGCGCGAAGCATAAGTGCAAGCGGTCTTCGTCCGCAGTTGTGGCAGCCGACTCGTAGTCGCGCATGCGCTCGATTTCCGGGTCGGAGAATCGATAGGTCTTGAGATTGGCAAGACTCCACCACGCATCGCCGAAGCCGGGCCGGGCATCCGCGGAACGGCGATACGATTCGATGGCCTCGGTCTGCTGACCAATTGTCTTGTGTGCGTGCCCGATGGCCAGGTGCAGCGTGTGATTGTCGGGCGTGACCGCGCGTAATTCATGAAAGATCCGCAGTGCTTCTTCATGGCGGCCCAGACCTACCAGCGAATTCGCTTCGAGTGTGCGGAAGGCCGCATTGCCGGGTTCGAGTGCGAGCAGCCGTTGCGTCTGCTGCAGCGCCTGCGCGTGCTTCTGCCGTTCGATCAGGACGGTCGCGTAATCATAGCGGGCCGCGTGATACTGCGGATCAAACTCGAGCACGCTCTCGAGCAGAAATTCGGCATCATCGAGCACACCCATCTTGATGCCGATTCGCCCCAGCAGACGCATGGCCTCGATATCGCGTGGATTCCGCTGCAGGTATTGGCGTACCATGCTTTCGGCCAGCAGCGTATCGCCCTCGGCAAATACGCTGTTTGACGAGACGACCGCCGCCGGAAGCTTCGCCAGATTGCCGGCAACGATCGCGGCATAGTCGGCTTCGCGGCTAAGGCCCTCCTCGCGGCACAGTACTGCGAGGTTGCGCCAGCTCGCCGGCAGTGAAGGATTCAGTTCTACCGCACGGCGGTACGCCGCGATCGCTTCGCCTCGCTTGCCCTGAGTGCGCAGACAGTGTCCCCGCTCCTGGTGGAGGCGGCCGAAGTCCGGGTGAAGCTGATTCAGGCGCTGCAACGCTTGCAGCGCCTCGGGGAGGCGCCCGAGATAGCGGAGATTGACTGCAACGAGGTACAGCACGTCGCGGTTTTCCGGCACCTCTGCCGCGAGTTGCTGCGCCAGCGCGAGTGCCTGGTCGAAATGCCGCCGCTCCATGAGCTGGCGCGCACGCCGCACTTGCGCCTCGATGCGTGAGCCGCCTGGTGGCGGACTCGCGCTTGCCTCCGGACTAGCCATTGGCGCCAATCATATGGCTCTTTCGCGCGCACCCCAAAAAAATGGCGCCGCCAGCCAACTTGGGCCGGCGGCGCCGCGTATTGCCTGTCTCAGCTGGTCTTACTGACCGTGGAACTTGTAGTTCACCTTGAGCATGATAGTCCGCGGTCGCGTCACGTAGTACTGGTCGATGCGCTGGGCATAGGTGGCAAACGTGATGCCGCGCTTATCAGTCAGGTTGCTGACGTAAAGCTGCGCTTCCCAGTCGTTGCGCGACAGTCCAAATGACAGATCGTAGCTCTGGTAGCCCTGGATATCGTAGCGTGCTGGCGTGTGCGCCAGATCATTCTTCTGCGACAGCATGTCGGTGGTGGAGTACTCGTGACCACGCCACAAAGCGGCTCCTTGCACGAAGGCGCCGTAGGCGCCCAGGTCGAAGTCCTTGCGGAGGCGCACGTTGCCCTGCACCGGCGGCGACATGGATAGCGGGCTGCCCACGGCTCCGTAGGGATTGTGGAGGCCGAGCGCCTCGAAGTTGATTGGCTTACCCGTGTTGTCGTTCAGCGCCGGGCGGTTGGTGAGCTTGGATCGGTTCCAGGCGCCCGAGTAGCTGATCGACACCCGGCCGGGCAAGCGCGCATCGACATTCAGCTCAAACCCATCAACACGGTAGTCGGGGCCGTTGGCCGTAAACGTCAGGTTACCCAGCACACCCGGATCAAACAGGCCGATCTGCACATCCTTCCAGTCTTCCTGGTAGACCGTGCCGTTCACCTGCAGGTGTCGATCCATCCATTGCGTCTTGAAGCCGATTTCCTTGTTCGTCAGGATGTCCGGCTTGAAGCCGATGGGCGTCAGGAAAATACCCTTGAGTGGCGACTGGCCGGCGCTGACAAACCCCGAGGAACGGTTGAAGCCGCCTGGGCGGAAGCCCTGCGACCAGGTGCCGTACACCAGGCCCACATCGGAGAATTTCCACGTCAGGTTGGCACGGCTCTTGAAGCCCTTGTAGGTCTTGTGCAGGCCGATCGAGGTATCCGAATACTGTGCGTTGCCTGCCGGCACCGGGATCGTATCCAGGTTCAGGCCACTGTCGCAGGGGCTGACCACGGTCAGGCCGCTGTACTTGCCGCCGGGGCGACAGCCGTAACTGCCGCCCTTCGAGCCGACCTCAAAGGTGTCCATGTTGTAGTAGCGCGTGCCGACCGTGAACGTCAGCTTCTTGGGGATGATGTCGACGTCGACTGAGGCGAACGCCGCTTTCTGCTTGTAGCCGCGCTGAATGTCGTCGTAGAAGCCGCTCAGCGGGTCGCGGATACCCTTGTAATTGGAACTTGACGCCGCTGGCGCGATCAGCGGCACGAAGCCGGCGTCGGGCGCGCGGTAGTACCAGTCGGTGATGTTCTGCACCAGGAAGTCCTCGTAGAACAACCCGCCGATCGCGCGCACGCGCCAGTCGTCGGGAGTGCTCAGGCGGAACTCATGGTTCTGGTGCGTATTGCGTTCGTTGACGCGGAAATTCGCGACCGGCGAAAGGCACTCGCCGTTGGGAACGCCCAGACCAACTGCCTGCGGGGTGTTCGGCAGTATGCAGGTGTAGTAGTCGCCATAGGCGCCGCGCACGTAGTTGGTGTAGTCGGCAACCTGGTCGACTTTGCGCACCAGGTAACCGCCTGTGTACACCATCTTGAGCGCCCCGATTCGACCGTCCAGCGTCCAGGCTGTGTTCGTGAACCTGTCCTTGTCGTGGGGCGCAGTGAACTGCGTGGTCGATAGCTCCGGCAGTGGCTTGCCGTCCGGATCGGTCGTCTGCACCGAGAATATGCCGTCGGCTTCCATGTCCTGGTACGACTGCGCCAGCGTCAGCTTCCAGTCCTCGTCGAACTGATACAGGCCCGTCAGCCGGAAGCCCTTGTAGGTCACGGAGTTGAAGTGATCCTGCGCCAGCAGCGAATTCGAGGCTGTCGGGTTGATGGCAGGCACTTGGCCATTGAAGTAATAGGCAATACCTAGGTCGGTATTCTTACGGGTGATCGTACCCGGCACGTTGTTGATGTAGCCGCCGCGGGTTTCGTTGTACATCACCGCGCGCAGGGCGGCCTTGCCGTCGATCACCGGCAGGTTCAGCGTGAAATCGAAGTTGCTGCTCGGATCCCCGTGCCAGGTGGTGCCGTAGCCCGCATTCACGACTGCTTCGGTCTTGTCGAGCTTGGGCTTGTTGGTGATGTAACGCACCACACCGGCCTGTGCGCCAGCGCCAAAGAGCGTGCCCTGCGGGCCTTCCAGCACTTCGATGCGCTCGAGGTCTGCGGCATAGACGTCGAGATTACGGCCCGGAATCTGCGCCGACTGCTCGTCGAGATACACGGCGACGTTCGGAAAGCTGCCGGTCGCACCCTGCGACTGCTCGCCGTCCTGCGTGGTGGCGAGACCGCGGATGTAGATCTGCGAGGAACCGGGGCCCTGATCCGCATTGGTCAGGCTTGGTATGAATTTAAAGTAATCCGCTGCTGTTGTAACGTTGAGCTGCTTCAACGTGTCGGAGGTCAGCGCGGTTACCGTAATTGGCACGTTCTGCAGGTTTTCACTTCGCCGCTCGGCGGTGACGATGACTTCCTCGAGGCCGCCGGAAGTAGCAGCGGTATCTGCGGCCAGCGTATGTGGTGCGTAGCCTGCGGCGGCGGCGCTACCGAGTACGGTAATGACGGCGCGGCGGATGGTGTTGTTGGAATTCAAGCTGGCCTCCCTGTTAGCCTTGGAGATTGGCGCGACCCGGCATTGGCCGGATGTACTCTTAGGGGTGCACCGAACGCTCTCCCGGTGCCTGGAACCCCCTCTCGGCCTTACTGTACCCGCTTCGTGGCGTGTGATCCACAGTCACGGTCATCGCAAAACTAGATCGGCGCATATTGTTTTTCGATCAAAATCGGCCAGTGGCTCGGTCACCATGTCAGCATGCGAAGCCTACTGTCCTGTGCGCGACCAAAGCGTGTAATTGCGATCCTACCCTGTATGCTGAAATCAATTCGTGGCTTGTCGATAACGCTTTCCAATCAATGATTTAGTCATTGAGTGGATTTTCACGCCCGATCTGCGGCGAGCGTGCGTGGGCGCCGCAAAACGAATTCAAGCGAGCCGCGAACGGCGGCCTATTCGAGCATTGATGCGACCTCCTGGTCGCGTTGTGCGATGCCTCAGCCGCGCACTGCTCTGCCGAAACTGGTGTGTCGGACGCTACACTGTGTTCCCAAAGGGGGCGTCGGCGATGGAGCGAGTTTTGTACATGCATCGCGGTCGATCCTGACGTGGCTTCCCGTTACTCGGCGTTGGCGCTGGCACGGCATGCGCTCAGCGGCGCACCCTGGCCGCGCGCCTGGCGCGCGGCGAAGCCGCAGCCCGCGTACGATGCGGTGATCATCGGCGGCGGCGGGCATGGCCTCGCAACCGCCTACTACCTGGCGGCGAACCACGGCATGAGGCGCGTCGCGGTCATCGAGCGCGGGTACATCGGTTCCGGCAACGTCGGGCGCAACACCACGCTGGTGCGTTCCAATTACCAGATGCCCGGGAACACGCAGTTCTTCGAGCACTCGCTCAAACTGTGGGAGGGCCTGTCGCACACGCTCAACTACAACGTGATGCTCTCGCAGCGCGGCCAGATCGTGCTGGCGCATGGGCCCTCGCAGCTCGATGTGCTGGCGCGCAAGGGCAACATCATGCGGCTGAACGGCATCGATGCCGAGCTGCTCGAGCGCGGCGATGTCATGCGCATGCTCCCCTACCTCGACTACTCGCCCGAATGCCGCTTCCCGATCTACGGCGGACTGCTGCAGCGGCGCGCGGGCACGGTGCGCCACGATGCAGTCGCCTGGGGCTACGCCCGCGCCGCGAGCGAACTGGGCGTCGACATCATCGAGAACTGCGAGGTGACCGGCTTCGTGATGCAGCAGGGGCGCGCAGGCGGCGTCGAGACCACGCTCGGGCGGATCCTCGCGCCCCGCACCGGCATCTCGGTGGCGGGCCACAGCTCGCGCGTCGCCGCGCTGGCGGGGCTGAAGCTGCCGGTGGAGAGCCACCTGCTGCAGGCCTTCGTCACCGAGTCGATCAAGCCCTTCGTCGACCACGTGATCTCGTTCGGCGCCGAACTCTTCTATATCTCACAGTCCGACAAGGGCGGGCTGGTGTTCGGCGGGCACATCGACGGTTTCAACAGCTACACGCAGCGCGGCCAGTTTCCGAAAGTGCAGACCGTGGCCGAGTGCGCGGTGGCACTGATTCCGTCGATCTCGCGTCTGCGGCTGCTGCGGCATTGGGCGGGCATCCAGGACATGACACCCGATGGGAGCCCGTTCATCGGGCGCACGCCGGTGCCGGGCCTCTATCTGAATGGCGGCTGGTGCTACCAGGGTTTCAAGGCGACGCCGGCCGCGGGCTGGTGCTTCGCGCATACGATCGCGCACGACGATGAGCATCCGCTCGTGCGCCACCTCTGCCTCGATCGCTTCGAACGCGGCCACGCGTACGACGAGTATGGCCTGGGTCCCTGGACCTACAGGCAATAGCCATGCTCAGGATCAACTGCCCGCACTGCGGCGAGCGCGACTACACGGAGTTCCGTTACGGCGCTGACGCGAGCAAGCGCCGTCCCGCGCACGGGAGCGGTGACCTCAGCCTCTGGCACGATTATGTGTACCTGTTCGACAACCCGAAAGGGCCGCACCGCGAGTACTGGCAGCACGTGCTCGGTTGCCGCCAGTGGCTGATGCTCGAACGCGACACCGCCACCAACCTGACCGGCGCCGCCGTGCTGGCCAGGGACGCCGATCGATGAGGCGGCCGGGCGGGATGAGACCCGGGCCGCAACGACTCGCATCCGGCGGGCGTATCGATCGCGCCCGGCCGCTGCAGTTCACGCTGGATGGCAAGGCGCTGGCGGGTTTCGGCGGCGATACGCTGGCATCGGCACTGCTGGCGAATGGCATTGTGCGCGTTGGGCGCAGCTTCAAATACCACCGGCCGCGCGGCTTCATCGCCGCTGGCGTCGAAGAGCCGAATGGGTTGTTTACGCTCGGCGGCAATGGGCGCACGACACCCAACATCGCGGGCACGAGCGTCGAGTTGACCGAAGGCCTTTGTGCCGCCTGCCAGAATGCGTGGCCGTCGGTGGATTTCGATCTGCGTGCGGTCAATGCCTGGTTCGCACCGCTCCTCGGCGCCGGCTTCTACTACAAGACCTTCATGGGTCCGCGCCGCGGATCGTGGATGTTCTACGAACCCTTCATCCGCCGCGCCGCGGGCCTCGGCCGCGCGGTGCATGAGCGCGATCCCGATCGCTACGAGACCCGCCACCTGCATGCCGATGTGCTGGTGGTCGGCGCCGGGCCCGCGGGGATCGCGGCAGCCAGCGCCGCGGCGCAGGGCGGCGCGCGCGTGG
>JAGWPD010000163.1 GCA_028870705.1 Gammaproteobacteria bacterium | reverse complement strand
TCGCCGAGCGCATCGATCGTCGCGCGAACCTCGCTCAGCGAGCGTGCGGCCCCATCGCTGGCGGCGTCGAACTCGGGTATGGGTGCGGGAATCGCGCGCGGCAGGTCCGGCACCAGCTCCAGCTTGACGACCGTAGCGGTCGGGATCGGCGCGGTCGGAACCGGCGCAGCAGCGATCGGTGCGGTTTCAGCCGGAGCGGTCGCGGCGGCCCCGGATGCAGCCGCGCGTGCCCGCAGCTTGATGCCTGGCGCCGCGCCGGCCCATGCGGCCGGATACACGTCGCGCACCAGGTCGAGGATCTTCTCGGCCTCTTCCTGGCTCTCGAAATAACCCATGTGCAGGCGGAAGCGCTCGCGCCCTTCCTCGAGCCGGCGCGAGACGAAAAAGGTGAAGCGCTTGAGGCCGGCATGGCTCGGCTGCACCAGTCCGACCGGCGTGGTCGAGGCGCACAGATTGATCACGAAACGCGGGGCGGGAGCGGCGGGCGGCAGGATATTGCCGGTGGCGGAAACGGAAATTCTACCGGACGTGTTGCTGGCCTGCTGCATTCAATGATCCCCGCTGCGCCACTGATTCCGACCAGCCGACCGGTCGAGCGGGGGTCGACGCCGGGCCTGCAGGCCTGGGCGGCAACCCCGCTATCCCCGGGGTAAGACCCGGGGACCGGAGGCTTTGCGTCCCTGTCTTACAACAGGTATGCCAAACGATGAACGTGACGAAGTTTGGCACGGTGACGCTGCAGGTCAAGTGTCGGGTTATAGAGCCAGTTCACATCTGCCGCAAGCCGGTGAAGCCGGTCACAGTTCTGTCAAATTCGCCCGGATTCACCCGGCCGCGCGCCAGTTGCCGCTCACCACGAGCTCGCGGCCCTCGAGCAGCGCGGTGATGTCGGCCGCGGCCGCGGGACGCGCGAAATAGAAACCCTGCCCGAAATCGCAGTGGCGCGCGCGCAGGAATTCCAGCTGCTCCATCGTCTCGACGCCCTCGGCCACCACCTTCTTCCCGAGCGCGTGCGCCATCGTGATCATCGTTTCGGCCAGCGTCGCCGCGGTGACGTTGTGGGCCACGTCCTCGATGAACGAGCGGTCGATCTTGATCGCCTGCACCGGATGCGCACGCAGGTAGCCGAGCGAGGAATAGCCGGTGCCGAAATCGTCGATCGACAGGTGCACGCCGAGCGAGGCCAGGCGTCGCAGCGTCGCGAGCGCTTCCTCGTCCGCGAACACCGATTCGGTGAGTTCGAATTCCAGCCTGTCCGGCGGCACGCCGGCGCGCTCGAGCGCGCGGCGCACGAGTTTCGGAAAGTCGGTCTGGCGCAACTGATGCACCGACACATTGAGCGCCAGCCGCGGCGGGGCCACACCCGCGCTGGTCCATTCGGCCATCTGCGTGCAGGCCGCCTCGAGCACCCAGGCGCCGATGTCGACGATCAGCCCGCTCTGCTCGGCCGCCGGCACGAACTGGCCCGGGTAGCGCATCGCCTCGCGCGGCGGCTGCCAGCGCAGCAGCGCTTCCAGCCCGGACAGCCGGCCGTCGGCGAGCGCGTACTGCGGCTGGTAGTAGAGCGAGAATTCGCGCCGCTGCAGCGCGTTGTAGAGGCCGCTCTCCGCGGCCAGCGCCGGCATGCGCTGCATCGCGCGGTTGTAGAACACCGCGCGCGAGCGGCCGTCCGCCTTGGCGCGGTACATCGCGAGGTCGGCATTGCGCATCAGCTCATCGAGCGCGCTGCCATCGTCCGGGAACAGCGTGATGCCGATGCTGGCGCGCACGAAATGGTCGCGTCCGCCGATGTTGACCGCCTCCTGCAGCACCTCGATCACGCGTGCCGCGACGCGCTGCGCGCTCTCGCTCGTGGCGACGCTGCGCAGGATGATCGTGAACTCATCGCCGCCGAGCCGCGCCACGGTGTCGCCGTCCTTCACGCAGGCGCGCAGCCGCTGGGCGACGATCTGCAGCATCTGGTCGCCGGCGCTGTGGCCGACGGTGTCATTGATCTTCTTGAAGTGATCGAGGTCGACGTACAGCAGCGCGCCGCGCTGCCGGCCGTCGGTGGCGGTCGCCAGCTCCTGCGACAGCCGGTCGCGGAACAGCAGCCGGTTCGGCAGCGCGGTCAGCGGATCGAAATGCGCCTGACGATAGAGCTGCTCGCCGCGCGCGCTGTTGGAGAGCGCGACGCCGATGCGGGCGGCGCATTCGGTGCCGTAGCCGGCCACTTCTGCCCCAACCTGCGGCACGTCGCGATAGCCCACCGCCAGCACCGCCACGAGTCGCTCCTGCGAGAGCACCGGCCAGAGCCAGAAGAACTCGGCTCCCTGGGCGCGCAGCGGCTCGAGCACGCTGTGGCGGCCAGGCTCGAAGCGCCCGACCGTCAGGCCGGAGTGCTCCTGGCACAACTGCGAGAGCAGCAGCGGATCGAGGCTGATGCGGCTCACCGGCGCGTGGCCGCCGGCCGCGGCCAGGTAGGCGCGGCCGTAATCGGTCGCGTCCGGATCGAGCAGCGCCAGCATCGCGGCGTCGCAGCCGGTGATCTTGCAGATGCGCTCCAGCAGCGGATCCAGGCAGGATTCGAGCTCGGCCGATTCGAGCAGCATGCGATCGATATCGTTGAGGCTGGCCAGCGCGCGCATCTTGTCCTCGAGCACGCCGATCGTGCGGTTGAAGGCCAGCGCCGCCTCGCGCGGCGCATCGCGCGCCTCGCCCGGCGGCACGCGCTGGTAGCGGCCCTCGGCCAGCGCCGCGAAGGCCGCGCGCAGTCCGTGCAGCACCGGCTCCCACTGCGGCCGCAGCCACGCGCACAGCAGCAGGATCAGCAGCGCGGCGAACAAGGCCGGGACCGGCAGCAGCGCCGCGGCCTGTGCCCAGTAGTCCCCCGCCGCAGGCATCGGCACGCTCGCGATCACGGTCCAGCGGCCGGCCGAAAGGTGCGCTTCCTCCGGCAATACCGCCAGCACCGCGCCACGCCACTCCTGCCGCGCCAGGCTCCATGAACGCAGCTCGGGCGCGGCCTGCGCCTCGACCGCACCGGCGCGTTCGTGCGTGTACATCGACAGCAGCTCCTCGGGCAGCGCGTCGCTGGCACGGAGCGGCGTGCCATTGGCGTCGAGCACCGCGTACAGCACCGCACGCGGCGCGGATTCGTCGCGGCCCTGCCAGAGCCAGTCGGCGTTCAGTTCGAAATAGGCGATCGCGGCGCTGCCGCCCGCGCGCACGGCGTGCACGAGGTACAGCGGTGCGCTGTTGCCGCGGCGCGGCCGCGCACGCAGCAGCGTCTGCCCGGCGCTGAGCGCGAGTCCGTCGGCGGCATACAGGGGCACCGGACCCGCGCCCTTGCCGGCGGCGGCCACCACCACGCCGCGGAACATGTCGGAACGGAGGATCCGCGCGCGCAGTTGCGCGCCGCCCGAGCCAGCGTCATCGCCGGTCACCGTCTGGACCACGAGTTCGCCGGCCGCGAGCCGGGTGCGCAGCTCGTGCGCGTAGCTGCGACCGAGCATCGTGGCGGCGCCCACGGCGGCGCGCTGGTCGGACTCGCGCAGCGCATGCACGGCGCCGAGCGCCTGCACCAGCAACAACGCCGCGGCGAGCGACGCCATCGCCAGCCCCAGTCGCCGGCTCATCGTGAGTGGAAGGACACCGCGGGGAATCGGCATGTATTGGCAGCGGGCTGGGATACTTGAGCCCATTTAACGATAGCCCGGCGCCCGCCAATGCGCGCCAGGTCACGCTTGCATCGGTCAGGGCCCGCTGTTTGCGAGGCGCGTCACATTCGTGCCCTGACGGGTGCGGCCGCCGCCATGGCGCGCATGGCGCGCCAGCCGTAACGCTGCACGCCGAGCCGGCCGGAGCGTGCCGCGGTACGCATCGCCGCGGCCACATCGTGCGCACTGATCGCACGCCAGCGCTCGAGCCTGCCGAGCAGCAGCGGATTGACCAGCGGCATGAACACGCGCGCAAGCGCCTCGGCCGTGCGCCATTGCCGGCGCTGGCCGAGCAGGAGCGATGGCTGCAGCAGGTGCAGCGAGCGGAACCGCAATGCTTCGAGCGCCAGCTCGGTCTCGCCCTTGACGCGGAGGTAGAAAATGCGCGCCGCGGGCGCGGCCCCGGCCGCCGACACCACCACCAGCGTCTTTGCGCCCGCGCCCTGGGCGAAACGCGCGAAGCGCAGCACCAGATCGTGATCGACCGCGCGCAATGCCTGGCGCGAGCCGGCCTCGCGCAAGGTCGTGCCTAGGCAGCAATACGCGTCGTCGCAGGCGAGGCCACGCAGGTCGTGCTCGAGGTTCTCGAAGCGCAGGATCCGGTTCACGAGCCGCGGCGCCTCGACCGGCAGCGGCCTGCGGCTCAGCGCGATCACGCGCCGGTATTCGCCGCTGGCCACCAGCACGCGCACCAGCTCGGCGCCGACCATGCCGTTCGCGCCCGCCACCAGGGCCACCGGTCCCCCTTCCGTCTGCATGCGCGGAGCTTAACCCGTGCGGCGCTCGCAGCTCTACAGCAACAGCTCCATCTGCCCGCTGCCCTGCGGGCGGCAGAAGCGGCTCGAATCAAGATCGGGCGCGCGCGCGCCATCGAGGCCGAGGCGCCTGCGCGCCAGCTCGAAGCGCGCGCGCAGCATAGCGGCCCACGGACCGGCGCCGCGCATGCGGTGGCCGAAGCGCGGATCGTTGTCGCGCCCGCCGCGCGCCTGCTGCACGAGCGACATCACGTGCGCCGCGCGCAATGGCAGATGCCGCTCGAGCCAGGCGCGGAACAGCTCCTTCACCTCGTGCGGCAGGCGCAGCAGCACATAGCCGGCGCTGGTCGCGCCGGCTGCCGCAGCCGCTTCGAGCAGAGATTCGAGCTCGGCGTCGTTGACCGCGGGAATCAACGGCGCGGTCAGCACGCCAACGGGCACGCCCGCACCGGCCAGCGCCGCGATCACCTTGAGCCGCGCCTGCGGCGAGGCCGCGCGCGGCTCGAGCGTGCGTTTGAGCTCCGGATCGAGGGTGGTCAGGCTGACGGTGACGCGCACCAGGTTCAGGCGCGCCAGTTCCTGCAGCAGCTCGAGATCGCGCAGCACCAGCGCACCCTTGGTGATGATGGTCAGCGGATGGCGCGCCTGCCAGAGCACCTCGAGGATTTCGCGCGTCACGCGCAGCCGCTTTTCGGCTGGCTGGTAGGGATCGGTGTTGGCGCCGAGCATGATCGGCTGCGGGCGGTAGGCGGGGCGGGCGAGTTCGGCGCGCAGCAGCCGCGCGGCATCGGCCTTGTAGAACAGCCGCGTCTCGAAATCGATGCCCGGCGACAGGTCGACATAGGCGTGGCTCGGCCGGGCATAGCAGTAGACGCAGCCGTGCTCGCAACCGCGGTAGGGATTGATCGACTGCGCGAACGGGATGTCGGGCGAGTCGTTGCGCGAGATCACGCTGCGCGCGGCCTCGGGCCGCACCTCGGTGGCGATCGAATCGGGGGTCGCCTCCTGGTACCAGCCGTCGTCGACGGCCAGCCGGCTCGTGAGCGCGAACCGCCCCGCGGGATTGATCGTGGCGCCCCGCCCTTTAAGTACGCCTGCCATCGGCATACTGTACGGATATACAGGCTCAGCGCAAGTGCCGCAGCCGGCGCAGCGCCGGGAAGCGCCAGGCCCACGCGCCGGCCACCGCGAGCGTCAACATCCCGCCCACGACCACCGAGGGCACCGTGCCGAGCCATTTCGCCGTGAGCCCGGATTCGAATTCACCCAGCTCGTTGGACGCGCCGACGAACATCGAGCTCACCGCGCTCACGCGCCCGCGCAGCGCGTCGGGCGTGGCCAGCGGCACCAGTATGCCGCGCACGTACATGCCGACCATGTCGCCGCTCCCGCTGAGCAGCAGCGCGAGCAGCGACAAGGGCATGCTGCGCGAGAGCCCGAAGGCGATCATGCATGCGCCGAATACGGCCACGCCGCCCAGCAGCGCCCGGCCGGCATGGTCGCGCAGCGGCCGCATCGCCAG
>JAGWPD010000162.1 GCA_028870705.1 Gammaproteobacteria bacterium | reverse complement strand
TCGGCGGCTCGGCGGCGATGGAGAGCTTGCGCGCGCTCATCGCGCGCGTGGCGCGCAGCCAGGCGCCGGTGCACATCTCGGGCGAATCCGGCACCGGCAAGGAGCTGGTGGCGCGGCTGATCCACGGGAGCGGTGCGCGCCGCGAAGGGCCGTTCATCCCGGTGAACTGCGGTGCGATCCCGACCGAGCTGATGGAGAGCGAGCTGTTCGGCTACAAGCGCGGCAGCTTCACCGGTGCGGTCAGCGACAAGCAGGGCCTGGTGCAGAGCGCCGAGGGCGGCACGCTGTTCCTCGACGAGGTTGCCGACCTGCCGCTGCACATGCAGGTGAAGCTGCTGCGCGTGATCCAGGAGAAGACCGTGCGCCCGGTGGGCGAGCAGCGCGAACATCCCATCGACGTGCGCGTGCTGTCGGCGACGCACAAGAACCTCGCCTCGCTGGTGCAGGCCGGCAAATTCCGCGAGGACCTGTACTACCGCATCAACGTGATCGACATCCGCGTGCCGGCGCTCCGTGAACACGCCGGCGACATCCCCGAGCTCGCCGAAGCCCTGCTGCGGCGCCTCAGCCGCCGGCTCGGTGGCGTGGCGCCGACGCTGGGCGAGGATGCGCTCGCGGCGCTCCAGGCTTATGCCTTTCCGGGCAACGTGCGCGAGCTGGAGAACATCCTCGAGCGTGCGCTCACGCTGTGCACGGGCGAACTGATCGGGGTGCCCGACCTGCAGCTGCGCGCGGCGCCCGTGGGCGCCGCTCCGGGCGGGGGTGCCGTGACGGGCGGCACGACCGCCGCGGCCTTGCCGGCCGCTGGCGGCGAAGCACTGGGCGAGCAGCTCGAGCACATCGAGCGCGATGCCATACTCAAGGCGCTCGAACAGACGCGCTACAACAAGACCGCGGCGGCGCGGCTCCTGGGCATCACGTTCCGGGCGCTGCGCTACAAGGTCAAGAAACTGGGCATTGAGTAGCGCCTGGCTAGCGTGGAAATCGATCGGGCAGCAGCTGCAACAGGAACTCTTCACATGGCAGGCACAGGATGCCGTCGCGCTTGAGCCGCTCCTTGCCGCGATAGAGCAGATAGCGCGTGCTCTGCGGATAGTCCTCGGCAAAAGCCTTCAAGCCACGCAGGTCTTCGGAACGGATTTGCCTCGAGTTCTTGACTTCGAGCGCGTGCAGGCCCGAGTCGCCATAGACTACGAAGTCGATTTCCACCTGTGCGCGGGTCTGCCAGTAGTGCAACTCATGCCGGCCGCGCGAGTAGTCACACCACGCCCGCAGGTGCTGGGCCACCAGGCCCTCCAATGCGGCGCCATCGAGTTCGGAGGGCGCATCCAGCGGACCTGCCGGCCGGTTCACCCGGAACACGCCGGCGTCGAAAAAATAGAATTTCGGGTGCGCGGCCAGCACCCGCTTGGCGCGCTTCGTGAATACCTCGATGCGAAATCCCAACAACAGATCCTCGAGAATCTCCAGGTACCCTTCGATCGTCTTGCGACTCACCTGGCTGTCACGAGCCACTGCAGACAGATTTAGTACCGAACCGTGCGCGAAACTCATGGCCTCCTGGAAGCGCGCGAACGCACCGACATTGCGAACCAGGCCTTCCAATTGCACTTCCTCGCGCAGGTACAGACCGTTGTAGGCGTGCAGAGTCTCCTGTGGGTCGGCGGCCGCCCAAATCATCGGCAGCATGCCTATCTGCAAGGCCTTGGCGAGCTTGAACTCCTGACCCAACTCGGCGGCCATATAGGGGTGCATATGCTTCTGCGCAGCGCGGCCGCCCAGCAGATTGACGCCCTGCCGGCGGAGCTTGCGCGCACTCGATCCGGTCAGGACAAATTGCTGACGTGCCTTGCGCTCGATGAGCAGATGCACGACCTCCAGGAGTGCCGGCAGTTTCTGCACCTCGTCGATGAGGATCTGTGGCCGCGCGCCATTGGCCTCGACCAGCTCGGCAAGCCGTTCCGGCTGCGCCGCAAGCTCGCGCAGCGTCCGGGGATCCAGCAGGTCGATCCGCAAGGCGTCGGGGTATCGATGCCGGCACCAGAGCGTCTTGCCGGTGCCGCGCGGCCCGAGCAGGAAGAAGTGTTCCCGCGGGGGTGCGAAAATTCGTGGGATAAACGCCATTCTGAGGCTCAGAATGGCATTAGAGTCGCCAGTTTGCAATAGAAATGCTACAAGATCAGCAGGTGCTGCGGCCCGGCACCGCGCACCGCGTTGCGTGCAATGCCTGAATCGAAGCTCACCAGACGACCGCCATGTCTGACTGCGAGCGCCAGCAGGTAGATGTCGGTGATTTGCCCGGGCCCGTGGACGCGCGCGATCGCCACTTCGCGCTCGCCCAGCATGCTCAGATCGTCGGGCCAGAATCGATGCACCGGATCGGCGCACAGTTCGGTGAGCCTCGCGGCAACCTCCTGCACCGGGAGCGAATTCGGGTAGCCCGGACTGCGGCGAGCGAGCGCATCCGTACGCGTCGTCCGCGCGAATCCTGTCGATCATCTCATCGGTCACGATGCCGCCGCGGCTGGGGAAGGGCCGCAGTCCGTAAACGGCTCCGGGCTCGTT
>JAGWPD010000161.1 GCA_028870705.1 Gammaproteobacteria bacterium | reverse complement strand
CGACCCGGCCGCGCGTCCGGCCCTGCAACTGCAGGCCGCGCGCGCCTGGCTCAGGGCCGGCCGCAGCGCCGACGCGGCCCGCACTCTGGCAGGCATCACCGGCACGCTGACGCCCGTGCAGCAGATCGAGCGGCGGGTGATCGAGGCCGATATCGAATTCGCCAACGGCCGCGCGCAGCAGGCCTGGCAGAAGATGAGTGCAATCGCCGAGCCCACCGGCACGCCGGCCGCCCCGCAGTACCTCGAGAGCCGCATGCGCATCGCGCTGGCGGCGGCACGTCCGGTCGATGGGGTGCGCGCCGAGATGGCCGCCGAGCGGCTGGTGACCGCTGATGCCGACCGCAGTGCCTTGCGCGGCGAGCTGCTGTCGCTGCTGCGCGCTGCGCGCGAGCAGGGCGTGAAGCTCGAGCCCGAAGCCAGCCAGGATCCGACCGTGCGCGGCTGGCTCGAACTGGGCGCGGTGGCCGGCGCATCCGGCAGCGCCTCGATCAGCAGTGCGGCGGAAGCCAGCCGCTGGCGCTCGAGCTATCCGGGCCATCCGGCCACCGAACTGCTGAGCGCGGCGCTTGGCGCGCAGTTGCCGATGCTCACGCGGCTGCACCGGCTCGCGTTGCTGCTGCCAGTGAGCGGCCAGGCTGCCGGTTATGCGGCCACGATCCATGCCGGCTTCGAGTACGCGTGGCAGCAGCTGCCCGGCGAGACTCGCCCACAGGTGCAGCTATACGACACGGGTGTACTGCCGGTCGACCAGGCCCTGCGCCAGGCACGCGCGGACGGCAACGATTTCATCGTCGGACCGCTCACGCGCCAGGAGGTCGATGTGGCCGCCAGCGCCGCACCGGGCGTGCCGATGCTCGCGCTCAATTTCCTCACGGCCGATCGGGCGGCGCCGAATGGCATGCTCCAGTTCGCGCTCTCGCCCGAAGACGAGGCACGCGAGATCGCGCGCCGCATGCTGAGCTCGGGCCAGAAGCGCGGCGTGGCGCTCAGCCCCACCGGCGACTGGGGCACGCGCGTGCTGGCGGCGTTCACGCAGGAATTGCAGGCCGGCGGCGGCGAACTGCTCGCGCAGGCGGTGTATGACCCTGCCGAGCACGACTACGCCGTACCGATCCGCGCGGTGCTGGGCACCGACCAGAGCATCGCGCGGCGCCAGCGGCTGCAGGCGCTGCTCGGCCAGAAACTGGAGTTCGAACCGCGCGGCCGCGCCGACCTCGATTTCATCTTTGCCCCAGCCCAGGCCGCGCAGGCGCGGCTGTTGCGCCCGCAGCTTCGCTTCCAGTACGCGGGTAACGTGCCGGTCTACGCCACCAGCGACGCCTACGCGGCAGACGGGGGCGTGGCCAACCAGGATCTCGACGGCTTGATCGTCCCGGCGATGCCCTGGCTGGTGCCCAACAGCGGCGCCGCCGCCGCGGTGCGCAGCAACGTCGCGGCTGCGGCCGGCGACAGCATCGATTGGCAATCGGGGCTGTATGCCTTCGGCTACGACGCCTGCCAGCTGGCGGTGGCGATCGCCGCCGCGGGCAACAACCCCGAACGCGTGCGCGTCGCCGGGCTGACCGGCGAGCTGCGGCTCGGTCCAGACGGGCGCGTGCACCGCGAGCCCGCCTGGG
>JAGWPD010000160.1 GCA_028870705.1 Gammaproteobacteria bacterium | reverse complement strand
GCCGCCCCGGCGCCGGCCACCGCCAACCCCTGCCCGGCGCTCGCGGCGGCGACGCCGAACGACGTGCGCACGATCCCGGGGCCCTCGCCCGGCGGCCGCTTCAATTCCGCCTATCCGCTCTGGGACGGCACGCACCGGATCCTCGTGAGCTGGACCGAGTGCCGCCTGCTCGACGCCACCGGCGCCACCGTGCCCTGCACCAGCGCCAAGCTCGCGCTCACGCCGGCTCTGCCGATCGCGCCGCCGCTCTACAGCGCCTGGCTGTTCAGCCCGACCGACAACACCTTCAAGCCGATCGTCGCGCCCACCGAAGGCATCATGCTCACCGATATCGTCTCGCTGCAGGCGCGGCCGGCGCCCGCCTACGTGCAGCCGGTGCCGACCGGCAGCACGCTGGCCGGCGATGGGCTCGGCATCATCGACATCCGCAGCATCTACGACTGGGCCGACGCCACGACGCCGGTTGCCAATGCAACGGAGCGGGCGCTTGCCACCAGCCTCGATACCAACAGGGCGGTGATCACGCGCATGAGCACCACGCCGGCCGACAACCGGCCGGCCCGCTTCCTGCGCATCGAGAAGGCCGTCTCGATGGGCGACAAGAACCTGATGGATGGCTTTCCGGATTTCAACCGCAACATCGCGCTCGGCAATTCGGTCGGCTATATGCGCGAGATCCTCGGCTACGTGCCAATCGAGGCCGACGGCTCGGTGCGCGTGAAGGTGCCGGCCAACGTCGCCTTCCAGATCTCGGTGCTGGATGCGAACGCGCGCCGGCTGCCCCAGTTCCCGCAGCACCGCGCCTGGCTGCAGCTGCGGCCCGGCGAGGTGCTCCAGTGCAACGGCTGCCATGATCCGCGCGCGCCGACCAGCACCACTTCGCACGGCCGCAGCGGCCTGTTCGCGGCCGCCAACCTGGGCGATGCTAACGGCAACACCGTGGCGCAGCTGCGCTACGGCGCGCTGACAAACTGCGGCGGCACGATCGCCTGCGATGCGGCCGCGCCCAGCCTCAATGTGGTCTATACCGGCACCGGCGCGGCCGGCGATACCAGCATTTCCTACACCTACAGCCCTGGCCTGACCACGCCGCTGCCCACGACGGTGAGCTGCACCAATGCGTATTCGTCGGCCTGCCGCATCACGATCGACTATGCGGCCAGCGGCGCCGGCGCCGCGACGGTCTGGCCGGCGCACATCGATCCGCTGTGGATCTTCAATCGTGGACCGAACACCTGCACCACCTGCCACACCGCGAAGCGCACGCAGATGGTCAGCTGCACGCCCACCGGCAGCGCGACGCCCGTGACGGTCACTCTGCCCGTGGCAGCCGATGGCGGCCTCGAGCTCGATGATCCGGCGCCGCTCGCGACCGCGCAGCTGCAAAGCTACCAGCAGCTGGTCAGCACGCACACCAGTTCCAGTTTCACGCTCGACGCGGGCTGTGCGCCGGTGCGAACCGACGCGCAGGTCTCCGGCTCCATTGCCCCCGGCTCGGCATCAGGGTCGCGGTTCTTCCAGGTGCTCGCCGGCATGCCGGCAGCGCCCGTGAATCACAGCGGCTACATGACTCCCGCTGAACTGCGATTGCTGTCAGAATGGGTGGATATTGGAGCCCAGTACTACAACAATCCGTTTGCCGCGCCGCTCAACAACTAGGCTGCGCCTGCTGGCGCTGCTGCTCAGCCTGGTGCCGGTGCTGGGCCTGGCGGCGCCGCGCGAACTGCTGCAGCTGTTCGTCACCGAACCGTTCCTCGAACTGCACACCGGCCCCGGCCGGGGCTACCCGGTGACGCAGGTGGTCGCGCGTGGCGAAGCCGTCGACGTGCTGTTCCGCCGCACCGAATGGTTCAAGGTGCGCACCGAACGTGGCGTCGAGGGCTGGGCGGCAGAGCGGAGCCTGCTCAGTACGGTATTGGCGGATGGATCGCCGTTCAAATTCGATCGCGGCGACCGCCAGGGCTTCCAGTCGCACCGCTGGGAAGGCGGCATCCTCACCGGCGATTACGCCGGCGCGACGCTGGTCGAGGGTTACCTGGCGCGCTCGCTCACCGACAACCTGAAGCTCGAACTGCATGCCGGCCAGTTCCTCGGCAACCTGTCCAACGGCTACGTCGCCGACCTCGGGCTCAACCATGTGTTCATGCCCGAGTGGCGTTTCTCGCCGTTCGTGACCCTCGGCACCGGCGTCGAACGCACCGAGCCGAAAGCCACGCTGGTCACCCCGCTCAACCAGAACTACCAGACCGCATACGCCGGTGCCGGCGCGCGCTACTACCTGACGCGCCGCTTCTTCCTGCGTGCCGAATACCGCCACCACACGGTGTTCACCAAGAGCGATGCCAACGAGGTGAAACAGGAATGGAAAATCGGATTCGCGTTCTTCTATTAGCCTCGGTGATGCTGCTGACCAGCGGCTGCGCCACCCTGCACCAGCACATGCATTGGCCCTGGCACCGTCACGCCAAGGCGCAGGCCAGCGCGCCGGATGCCGACGCCGCCGCCGACCAGGCGGCTGCGGCCGCCGATGCCGCCCCACCGCCAACGGTGATCGAGCCGCAGGTCGAGCGGCGCAAGATCAAGGTGCCGAAAATCAAGGCCAAGAACGTCGAGCTGGGCGCCTATTTCGGCGAGCTGTCGATCGAGAGCTACACCGCGGCGCCGCTGGTGGGCGTAACTTTTGATTACCACGTCACGGAAGACTTCTTCTTCGAGGCCGCGGCCGGCCGTGCCAAGGCCGGCAAGACCAGTTTCGAGACCCTGGGCGGAAATGTACAGCTGCTGACCGATGCTGAGAGGCGCTTCACGTATTACAACCTCTCGTTGGGCTACAACTTCCTGCCTGGCGAGGTCTTTCTCGGTCGCAACCTCGCCATGACCAGCGGGTTCTACCTGCTGGGGGGAATCGGCGGCACGAAATTCGAGGGTGACCAGAAATTCACCGTCAATTTCGGCGCCGGCTTCCGCGTGCTGCCGACGGACTGGCTGACGATCCGCATCGAGGCGCAGGACCAGGTGTTCAAGTCCGACTTCCTCGGTACCGACCGCCTGCGCAACAACCTGTCGGCACATATCGGCGCGACCGTGTTCTTCTGACACGGAGTCCAGGCCATGAACATCGCACTTCGATCGCTCTGCCTCGCCGCCATCGCAGCGCTGCCGGCCTTCGCCCGCAACGTCGACACGCTGCGGGCCGGCGCCCCGGCGCCCGATTTCCAGCTCGGCTCGAATGACGGCAAGCAGGTCAGCCTCGATTCGTTCAAGGGCAAGGTCGTGCTGGTGAATTTCTGGGCCAGCTGGTGCGGGCCCTGCCGTAAGGAGATGCCGATCCTCGAGCAGCTCAACCGCGAGTACCACAACAGGGGCGTGGCCCTGCTGGGCGTGAACGTCGAGCCGGATTCCGCCGCCGCGAGCGACTGGCTCAAGGCCACGCCTGTCTCCTTTCCGATACTCTTCGATGTCGACAGCAAGGTGAGTAAGCTGTACCAGGTGGAAGGCATGCCCAACACCGTGATCCTCGACCGCAAGGGCAACGTGCGCTACATCCATCGTGGCTACCAACCGGGCGCCGAGAACGAGTATCTGGACCAGATCCGGGCGCTGATCAGGGAATGAGGTCGACCGCATGAAGCTGCACGGACCGCGACGCATAGTGACCTGGCTGCTGATGCTGGCCGGGGGTGTGGCGCTGTCTGCCTGCAGCCCGATCGAGCCCTGGGTCAAGCCCTACGAGCGCGAGCACCTGGCCGACCCGATCATGTCGTTCACGCCCAACCCGGTGTCGAGCAGCTACATCGAGCATGTCTACGAATCGCGCGAAGGTGCGCGCGGCGCCACCGGCAGCGTCGGCGGCGGCTGCGGCTGCAATTGATCCGGTGAAGCATCCGGCGCGCATCCCGACCCGCATCGCCGCCCTGGCGGTGCTGCTGCTCGGCTGTGCGCAGGCCGGGGTACTGCCGGATGACCGCGCCGACATCCTCTGGCACCGCTACAGCGGCGGCGGCATGGTGATCCAGGGGCCGTCGATCCTGGTGCGCAAGAAGTTCGGCGACCATCTCTCGGCGGCCTACAACCACTACGAGGACATGATCTCGGGCGCCTCGATCGACGTGATCACGCAGGCCAGCGCATACAAGGAGCACCGCAAGCAGGACAGCCTGAGCGTCGACATCCTGCACGGCAAGACGACTTACAGCGGTGGCTACATCCACAGCAGGGAAAACGACTACAAGTCGACTACCGCCTTCGCCTCCGTCAGCCAGGACATGTTCGGCGACCTGACTACGGTCTCGTTCGGCTTCACGCGCGGCTGGGACAAGGTCGGTGAGGTCGGCACGACGCGCAACGATCCGCTCGAGCGCCGCAACTGGCAGGTGGGCGTGTCGCAGATCCTGACGCGCAACCTGCTGCTCGGGCTGAATTTCGAGACTTCGGAGAGCGAAGGCTTCCTGAACAACCCCTACCGGCAGGTGCGCTACCTCGACAATTCGCAGCGCGGCTACGACTACCAGAAGGAAAGGTACCCGCACACGCGCACCGGCAATGCGGCCTCCGGGCAGCTCAAGTACTACCTGCCCTGGCACGCGGCCGTCGCCGGTTCCTATCGTTTCTATCGCGACACCTGGGGTATCGGCGCGCACACGGCCGAGCTCGGCTACACCCAGCCCGCGTTCCGCAGCTGGACCTTCGACACGCACGTGCGCCTCTACCGCCAGAACCAGGCGAATTTCTACTCCGACCTGTTCCCGTTCCAGGATGCGCAGAATTTCCTGGCGCGCGACCGCGAGCTCGCCGCGTTCAGGAGCCTGACCATGGGCGTCGGCGCGACCTGGGAGTACCACATCCCCCGCTATTCCTGGCTGCAGAAGGGAACCTTCAATCTGCGCTGGGATCGAATGCGCATCAACTATGACGACTTCCGCGACCTGCGGGTGCAGGGCGTCACCCCCGGCACCGAACCGCTGTACACGCTCGATGCGAGCATATTGCAGGGCTTTATTTCGTTCTGGTTCTGACGGATCATCGCGGCCTGCGCAAGCCGCCACGAATTCAGGGGATCAACCATGAGCCATTTGCTGCAGCCGCGTGCGCTGCTGGGCCTGCTGTCCGTACTGCTGCTGTTGCCGGCCGGCGCAGCGTGGGCGCAGAACCGCGAGGATGAGCGCCTGGTCACCGCCACGCAGGTGCTGGAGGAACTGCGCGCCACGCCCGACCAGCACGTGCCCACCTGGCTGCTCGATCGCGCCTACGGCGTCGCGGTCATTCCCAACGTGATCAAGGGCGCCTTCATCTTCGGCCTCCGCCATGGCAATGGCGTGCTGGTCTCGCGCGATGACGCGGGCCGCTTCAGCAACCCGGTGTTCATATCGCTGACCGGCGGCAGCGCCGGCTGGCAGATCGGTGCACAGGCGGCCGATGTGGTGCTGGTTTTCGCCACGCGCCGGAGCCTGGAGAACTTCGCCCGCGGGCAATTCACGCTCGGCGCGAGCGCTTCGGTCGCGGCGGGCCCGCTCGGCCGCACCGGCGAGGCCGCGGCTGGCGTGCAGGCCGAGATCTATTCCTACTCGCGTGCCCGCGGCCTGTTCGCCGGTGTGGCGCTCGACGGCACGGCGCTGATGTTCGATCGCAAGGCCAATCGCAATTTCTACGGCCACGACGTCACCGCGGATGACATCTTCCTCGGCACCGCGAAGACCGACTCGGAGTCGGCACGACGCTTCATCGCGGCGGTCGTCGCCGGAATGTCGCCGCCGGGCGCGGCTGCCAATGCCGCCAGTCCGCCACCGGTCGCGACTCCCGCCGCGGCGCCGGCAGCCACGGCTGCGTCCGCGCCAGCGCCGCCCACCGAAGGTGTGCACAGCTTCCCGCTCGCCGATCCGAAGCCGGGCAGCGAGCCGCACTGATCGATGCTGTCCCGGGGACTGCACCGGGTCGTCGGCCAGCCAGGGGTGTTGCCTCAACAGGCTGACCGCCTGGACGCCCTGTCACCCTGCCAGCCGGGCGAAATCGAGGTCGCGGTCGAACACATCCACATCGACGCGAGCAGCATGCGCCAGATGCGCTGCGCTCATGGTGGCGAGCCGGGTGCCGTGCGCACGGCCGTGATTGACCTGGTCGCGCGGCGCGGCAAGCTCCACAATCCGGTGACCGACTCCGGCGGCATGCTCACCGGCATCGTGCGCGCCGTCGGTTGCGCCTTTCCGGCCGCGCCGAGCCCGGGCACGCGCATCGCGTCGCTCGCCAGCCTCACGCTGACGCCACTCAGGCTCGATGAGCTCGGCGCGATCGATGCGCGTTCCAATTCAGTGCGCGCCCGGGGCACGGCCTTCCTGTTCGACACCTCGCCCTGGGTGGCATTGCCGGCGGACATTCCCGAAGCGGTCGCACTCGCCGCGCTCGACGTCGCCGGTGCCCCGGCGCGTGTGCGGGCCCGCACGCGCCCGGGCGACCGCGTGCTGATCGTGGGCGCGGGCAATAGCGGGAGCCTCGCGGCGATCGCAGCCGCTGAAGCCGGGGCGGGCGAGGTGCTCATCGCCGACATCGACGCCGCGCGACTGCGCGCCCTCGATGCGCTGGCGGTGCCCGGCCTGCGCACACTGCATGCGGACGCTGGCGATGCGCTCGGCTTTGCGGCCTCGGTCGGCGATCCCGTCGACCTGTCGGTTTCCTGCGTCGACCGGCCGGGCGTCGAATCGGCCTGCATCCTGTCGACCGGCGCTGGCGGGCTGATCCTGTTCTTCAGCATGACCACGAACTTCGGGCGCGCCGCTCTCGGCGCCGAAGGCGTTGGATCTGCCGTGACACTCGAGATCGGCAACGGTTTCTACCCGGGGCACGCCGCCCTCGTGATCGAGATGTTGCGGCGCCGGCCGGCGCTCTGGCCGCTGCTGGCCTGAAAGCCCGCGCGTGCGCCTGCAGCGCCGTGCCGGGCGTGGAGCCCGCTAGTCGCGCTCGGGCGCTCCCAACGGAAACAGCTTCCGGTACGGCCGCGCTTCGTCGACCACGCGCGCGATCGAAGGGCGCGCCAGCAGGCGCTCCCGGTAGGCTCGCAGCTGCGGGAATTCGCGGCCGATCGCATGCGCCCAGTCGGCATAGAATAGCGCCGGCGCGGCGGCACAATCGGCCAGCGTGAAGCGCTCGCCGATCGCCCACATCCGTCCCGCCAGGAGCGATTCGAGCCAGGCGTAGGCCTGGCCGAGCTGTCCGCGCGCCTCGCTCACACCGAAGGCATCGCGCACCTTGGCGGCACGCAGCGCATCGCCGACCACCTTCTGCATCGGCGTCATGAAGTAGTTGTCGAAGCAGCGGTCCATGAAACGCGCCTGCAGCGCCGCGGCGGATTGATCCGGAATGAACCGCACCGGACCGGGATGGCGCAGCTGCAGGTATTCGATGATGACGCTGGACTCGACCAGCGTCTCGTCCCCCGCCACCAGCAGCGGAAATTTCTTCATTGGCCAGCGCGCCGCCAGCTCGGCAAAATTGCGCGGCTCGTCGACCATGCGGTATTCAAACGGCGTGCCGTTCTCGTACAGTGCTATGAGCACTTTCCAGCAGTAGGAGGCGAACGGGTGCGAGTAGAGGACGAGTGCCATGCGCGTGAGTCCCGCGGTCAATGCCATCGCGGCAGCATGCCCATTCTAGCGTGGGCGCTGCGGTTCGCGTTGCCTGGCGGCGCCGAGCAAGCGTCCCGCCGCGCCTGAGGTCGGCCGTGATCCATAGTTTCTGTCTATCGCTACCATCGGAACAGTCGATTTCAGTACGGGGTGACCGACGCGTATCCTCCCCGCATTCTCAACGTGCCGGAGCCAGCCATGAACCCCAGCAGCGAATCCAAGTGCCCGTTCCACCATGCCGCCGGCGGCGGCACCACCAACCGCGACTGGTGGCCGAAGCAGCTGCGCCTCGACCTGTTGCGGCAGCATTCCGCGAAGTCCGACCCAATGGGAATACGCTTCGACTACAGGCGCGCCTTCAGTAGCGTCGACTACAAGTCCCTGAAGCGGGACCTCGCCGCGCTGATGACCGATTCGCAGGACTGGTGGCCCGCCGACTTCGGCCACTACGGTCCGCTGTTCATCCGCATGGCCTGGCACAGCGCCGGCACCTACCGCGTCGCCGACGGGCGTGGTGGCGGCGGCCGCGGGCAGCAGCGCTTCGCACCGCTCAACAGCTGGCCCGACAACACCAGCCTCGACAAGGCGCGGCGCCTGCTGTGGCCGATCAAGCAGAAGTACGGCAACCGGATTTCCTGGGCCGACCTGATGATCCTCACCGGCAACGTCGCGCTCGAGACGATGGGATTCAAGACCTTTGGTTTCGGCGGCGGCCGCGCCGATGTCTGGGAGCCGGACAATGACGTGTACTGGGGCGCCGAACGGACCTGGCTCGGCGACCAGCGCTACAGCGGCGAGCGCCAGCTCGAGAACCCGCTCGGCGCGGTGCAGATGGGACTGATCTACGTCAATCCCGAGGGGCCGAACGGCAATCCCGATCCGCTTGCCGCGGCGCACGACATCCGCGAAACCTTTGCGCGCATGGCGATGGATGACGAGGAAACCGTCGCGCTGATCGCCGGCGGCCACACCTTCGGCAAGGCGCACGGCGCCGGCCCCGCCACGCACGTCGGGGCTGAGCCCGAAGCCGCGGGCCTCGAAACCCAGGGTTTCGGCTGGAAGAGCAGCTTCCGCAGCGGCAAGGGGCGCGACGCGATCACCAGCGGCCTGGAGGTCACGTGGACGACGACGCCGACCCGGTGGAGCAACAACTTCTTCGAGAACCTGTTCGGCTACGAGTGGGAGCTCACGAAGAGCCCGGCAGGCGCGCACCAGTGGCGGCCGAAGGACGGCGCGGGCGCGGGCGCGGTTCCCGATGCCCACGACAAGACGAAGCGTCACGCGCCGACGATGCTGACCACCGACCTGTCGCTACGCTTCGACCCGGCCTACGCGAAGATCTCGCGTCGCTTCCTCGAACACCCGGACCAGTTGGCCGCTGCCTTTGCCCGAGCCTGGTTCAAGCTCACGCACCGTGACATGGGCCCGCGCGCGCGTTACCTCGGCCCGGAAGTGCCGAAGCAGGCGCTCTTGTGGCAGGACCCGATCCCCGCGGTCAACCACAGCCTGGTCATTGCGAAGGACATCGCCTCGCTGAAGGCGAAGATCCTCGCCGCGGGGCTCAGCGTATCCGAGCTGGTATCGACGGCGTGGGCCGCGGCCTCGACGTTCCGCGGATCCGACAAGCGCGGCGGTGCCAACGGCGCGCGTATCCGCCTTGCGCCGCAGAAGGACTGGGAAGTCAACCAGCCAGCGCAGCTTGCCCGGGTGTTGAAGGCACTGGAGCGCATCCGCAGGACATTCAATGGCACAAAGTCCGGCGGCAGGAAGATCTCGCTCGCGGACCTGATCGTGCTGGCTGGCGCCGCCGGCATCGAACAGGCGGCGAGGAATGCCGGCTACAGGCTGACGGTGCCGTTCACGCCCGGGCGCATGGACGCCACGCAGGCGCAGACCGATGCCGCTTCGTTTGCCGTGCTCGAGCCGATCGCGGACGGCTTCCGCAACTACCGGCGGCCACCGGCCAACCTGCCGGCCGAAGAGTTGCTCATCGACCGCGCGCAACTGCTGACGCTTACGGCGCCGGAGATGACCGTGCTGGTCGGCGGCCTGCGCGTGCTCGGCGCGAATGCGGGCGCAAACAGGCACGGCGTGTTCACGCAGCGGCCCGGCGCGCTGAGCAATGACTTCTTCGTGAACCTGCTCGACATGGGCACTGAGTGGGTGCCAGCGTCGGGCGCGAATGATTTGTTCGAAGGGCGCGACCGCGGGAGCGGCGCGCTCAGGTGGACCGCCACGCGCGTCGACCTGGTGTTCGGCTCGAACGCGCAGCTGCGCGCGCTGGTCGAGGTCTACGCCAGCTCCGGCGGCCAGTCGAAATTCGCCAGGGATTTCGTCGCGGCGTGGACCAAGGTGATGGAGCTGGATCGCTTCGACCTGCATGCCTGAGGCACGCATGCCACACTTTGGACTGCTGATTGCGAACGGACGGGAAGGGCTGGTCGCGAAGCTGTTGCCGTGCCGGCCGATTACATCGAAGCCCATAAGAAGGCCATTGTCGGAATCGAGATCGGGCGGTCGCGTCGGACTTCCAGATGAGCGCCAGCACGCGCGAGATGGCAGAGCTCCTACGGGCCTGCGGCAAGCTCGAATAACCTGACCTTCCGTCTGCCGTGGCCGGCGGGGTACCCCTCAGCTCCCGCCTCCGCATTACCTTCCGCGCGCCATGCCGGCTATTCTTGTTGCGGAGACACCCTGGGGAGCGGTCGGATGCCGGTGGAAATCTCGGGCGAGACGCTGACGATAGAACAGGTGCAGGCCGTCGCGCAGCGGGGCGCAGTAGCGAGCCTCGCCGCCGCGGCCAGACAGCGCGTGGAGCAGAGCGCCGCGACACTCGAGCGCATGATCGCCGGCGGCACCCCCATCTACGGCGTGACCACCGGCTTCGGGGCGCTCGATGGTCGCAAAGTGGCCGGCGTCGACAACGCACAACAGCAGCGCAGCCTGCTGCGCAGCCATGCCGCGGGCGTCGGGCCGCCGATGTCCCTGGCCGCGACGCGCGCGATGATGCTGATCCGTGCCAATGTGCTTGCCTGCGGCATGATGGGGGTCCAGCCCGGCACGCTGGATGCGCTGCTCGCGATGCTCAACCGGCAAGTCACCCCGCGGGTGCCCGAGCAGGGCTCGGTAGGCGCCTGTGGCGATCTCGCGCCGCTGGCGCACATGGCGCTGCCGCTGATCGGTGAAGGCCAGGCGCGGCTCGGTGCTTCCGATACCTGGTTGCCCGGCCAGGAGGCGATGGCGCAGGCGGGCATTCCACTGGTGGAACTGCGCGGACGCGATGGCATCGCGCTCATCAACGGCACGGAGCAGACCACGGGCATCGGCGTGCTGGCGCTGGCCGCCGCGCGGACGCTCGTGAATGCAGCCGAATGCGCGGCGGCGCTGTCGATGGAGGCGCTCGGCTCGCTGACCGACTCGTTCGATGAGCGCGTAGCGCTGGCCAAGCCGCACCCGGGCCAGATCGAGAGCTCGCGGCGGCTGCGGGAACTCGCGACGGGAAGCGCCGCGGTGCTGGCGCCGCGCCCCGGTCGGCTGCGCGACGCGCTGTCCTTGCGCTGCGTGCCGCAGGTCCTCGGCGCGGCGCGCGATGCGCTCGCGCATTGCGAGCGCACGCTGTGCATCGAGATCAACGCGGCCAACGACAACCCGCTGTTCGGTCTGGCCGACGGCTGGGTAACCTCGAACTCCGGCAACTTCCACGGCCAGCAGGCCGGCGAAGTGCTCGACTACCTGGCCACGTCGATGAGCTCGGTGGCCGTCATGAGCGAACGGCGCAGTGCGCGCCTGGTCGACCCGGCGACCAACGGCGGGCTGCCTGCCTTCCTGATCCATCCGGACGCGCCGCAGGGCGTGAACTCGGGTTTCATGATCGCGCAGTACACGGCGGCATCGCTGGTGGCCGAGCTGCGGATGCATTCCGTGCCGGCCAGCATCCAGTCGATCCCGACCTGCGCCAACACCGAGGATCACGTGCCGATGGCTCCGCTTGCTGCGCGGCGTGCGGCCTTCGCGGTACGGACCGCAATGCAGGTCGTCGCGATCGAGCTGCTGCTGGCGGCGCAGGCGCTCGATATCCGCCGCCTCGAGCCGTCGCCGGCGCTGCGTGCCGCCTACGCCGCCGTGCGCGCACGCGTGCCGGTCATGATCAACGACCGGGTCGTCGGCGAGGACATCGCGGCCGTCGCGGCGCTGCTGGACGCAGGGCGGTTCGGCTGAGATGCGTGCGGGCCCGCTACGCCGCGCATTGGCCGCCTCGATCGAAGTCCGCTCGATCGATTTCATTCCGGACACCGAACGTCACGGTGGTCTCACCAGCCAGTTCACGCTCTGGCTCGGCGCCAACCTGCAGATCACCGCGATCGTCACTGGCGCACTCGCGGTCGTGCTCGGCGGTGACGTGTTGTGGTCGTTGATCGGTCTGTTCACGGGCCAGCTGCTGGGCGGCGCGGTCATGGCGCTGCATGCGGCGCAGGGCCCGCAGCTCGGCCTGCCGCAGATGATCTCGAGCCGCGTGCAATTCGGCGTCCACGGCGCCATCATCCCGATCGTCGCGGCCTGCCTGATGTACATCGGCTTTTCCGCCTCGGGCACTGTGCTGGCCGGGCAGGCGCTTGGCCGATTGCTGCATATCGATGATGCGCTTGGCATTGTGATCTTCAGTGGGCTGATCGTGATCGTCGCACTGTGTGGATACCGCCTGATTCATTGGCTCGGGCGCGTCTCGAGCCTAGTCGGTATCGGCGCGTTCGCGTTCCTGTACGTTCGGTTGTTCGTCCATCAGGATATCGGCGCATTGCTTGGCCAGCGGCACTACTCCACCGGCAGCTTCCTGCTGGCGATGTCGCTCGCGGCTTCCTGGCAGATTGCCTACGGACCGTACGTCGCGGACTATTCGCGTTATCTGCCGCGCACGACACCGACCGCCAGCGTGTTTGCGGCCGTGTGGCTCGGTTCGGTGCTGGGTTCGCAGGTGGCGATGTCGTTCGGCGTGTTCGCCGCGGCGCTCGGCGGCAGACAGTTCGAGCATCGCGAGGTCGCTTACATCGTCGGGCTGGGCGGCACCGGCGCGGTTGCAGCTGCGCTCTACCTGTCGATCGCGTTCAGCAAGGTCATGGTGACTTCGCTGAACGCCTACGGCAGCTTCATGTCGATGACGACGATCGTCAGCGCCTTCCGGCGCCGTCTGCGCCTGACCGCGTTGCACCGGTTCAGTTACGTGGCCTCGATGGTGGGCATCTCGATGCTGCTGGCGCTGACCGGCCGGCATTCCTTCCTGAAGAGCTTCGAAGCCTTCATCCTGCTGCTGCTCGCGGTGTTCACGCCATGGAGCGCCATCAACCTGGTCGACTACTATTGCTTCACGCGCTCGCGCTACGACATCGGCGCCCTGGCCGATCCCGGCGGCCGCTACGGGCGCTGGAACCTCACGGCGATCGCGATCTACGCCACCGGTATCCTGATCCAGGTGCCGTTCATGGCGACCACCTTGTACACGGGACCGCTGGTGCAACGGCTCGGCGGCGCCGATATTTCCTGGATCCTGGGCTTGCTGGTCACCGCGACGATCTATTTTCTCGCCCGCCGAGTGACCCCTCGTACCTGAACGGCGCCCCACCACCCGCGATCCCGTTTCGGCTGTGCGGATTCGCCGTAGCCACATTATTTATCGACTGTCGGTCGACGCTGGCGTCGATGCCACGGTGGACTTCTCGGCCACACGGGCGCAGGCTACTTACAGGTTGGCCGCCAGAGGGCAAGACTGTGCCATCACCCTTGCCACAAACTTGCCGCTGTTTCCCGAGACAGGCACGCGCCAAGTTGACAGCGCGATCCGGGTGCGGCCACACGACTGATACGGGGCCGTGACGCGACACCAGCCAGCATGGTCTTCGTCGAATCATCGACCACGCCTTGCTCAACCCGCGCTCCTTGCCCATGAGCCGGGTCGTTGCGGCGGGCCTGGCAGCCTCGACTCGCCTTGCTGGCTGGTCATCGCCGTCGGGACGATCTTCGGCCTGGCGCGATTCAGCATGGCCTCGCTGCTGCTGCGTGCCCAGTTCATTGGCGTGCCGCTGATGCTGGTGCCGGCAGAGCTCGACATGATGTATATCGCATATTCGCGCCCGGCTTATCCCTTCGGGGCACTTGCCGACCGCATGGTCCGGACAATGATCGCAGTGGGTGCATGAAAGAGCAGCGGATCCACCAGATCTTCGAAGTGAGTGTCCTGCTCAAGGGAGCTCACGCGCTCATCGAATGCCTTGGCGGCATTGCACTGGCCTTCATCAGTACTAGCACGATCGCGCACCTCGTCAACTGGCTCACTCGCGACGAACTTATCGAGGATCCGCGCGATCTCGTGGCGACGCGCCTGTTTGCATGGGCGCACCATTTCTCGGTCAGCACGAAGACTTTCTACGCCTTATATTTACTGAGCCACGGTGCGGTAAAGATCTTCCTGGTCGTCGGGCTGCTCAGAGGCAAACTCTGGTCCCATCCCGCCTCCATGATCGTTCTCGGACTTTTCGTTCTCTACCAGCTCTATCGATTTTCCTACACGCACGGAGCCGGGCTGATCGTCCTTACCATCTTCGACGTCTTCGTGATGGGCCTCATTTGGCACGAATACCGGCTCGTGAGACGTCATTTGCCGACACGATGAGCCGCGCAAGGCTACCTCCACCCAATCACGAGCAAACAGACGCGCTGGACGATACCGTTACGAAATGGATCAATTCTGCCGCAGGCCTCTCCGTCGACGAAATCCCTGCGAGTGAGTTCGCGGCTCGTGGCGGTCCTCGTCGCTGCAACCTTCAGCGTTCGGTAACGAATGTTCCAGTGTAACCGTACGGGTGCGCACGGCTGAAAAATAGAAGTCGAGCATCCTCGTCAATGGTGTGGCATCGCCGCGGAGCCGGCTGCGAAGCGCCGCTCCTTCCCAGCAACCCACCAGCAGGCTCGCCATGCGGGATGTATCGGCGCCAGCGGGTAAGTCGCCCTGTTTTCCGGCTTCCTCCAGACAGGCGGCGAGTTGCCGTGCAATCTCGGAGAAGCAGTCATCGATTTTTCGCCGGAAGAGTGCGCTCACCCCGGAGAGCTCCTGCCCGAGGCCGCCCAGCAGACACCCCATGTATCCCTCCCGCCGGTAAGCCTGCTCCGTCAGCTCGAAAAACCGTCGCACGCGCTCGAGCGGGGGAAGGTTATTGTCGCCGAGGCTTGCGGAGAGGCCTGCATGTACCAGCTCCATGTACTCGTCGATGACCTGCAGCGCAAAGTCTTCCTTGTTGCTGAAGTGATGATAAAACGAACCCTTCGGCGTATTCGTGGCATCCAGCAGGGCCTGGATACCAAGATCGTGATAGCCATGCTTCAGGAGCATGGCCATCCCGACTTCAATCAGGCGCTGCTTGGTTGCATGCGTCTGCTCCATGATGCCTGGCCCACCGACCCCGCGCGAGCGGAGCGCGTCCCGGCGGCCTCAGCCCTTGACCTTGCTGATCATGTGGTCGATCACGTGGCTGTGCTCACGTTGGGGGCTGAACATGACGATCTCGGCGTCGACGTCCACCTTGACGTTGTGTCCGGGAGGCCAATAGAAGAGATCGTTCGCCTTCACCGTCTCCCGCGCACCCGTGGCGTCGGTGGTCGTTAGCTGACCGCGCAACACGAAACCCCAGTGCGGGCATTGGCAAAGACCGCCTTCCAGTCCCTGAAACAGCGGCGTCGTGTCCACTCCGGCAGAGAGCGTGAAATATTCACCGCTGACCGGGTCGAATCCACACCCAACCCCAAACTCGGTTCGCTGGCGGATCACCGCGCCCGGAATCGCCATCCGGACATCCACTTCATCCTTCGCAACGCGCATATCGGCGCCTCCTGATTGTCCGCGTCCAATGTCACTAGACCGATCGGTCTAGTGACGGATCATACGCGACCCTCGCAAGCAGTCAACGTCGCCTGGCCTGGCGCGAGGCGATCCACAGCGCCAATCAAAGGCGCGCTTCACGCGTTGAGGGCGGCATCCCAGTCGCGGGCTTCGATATATCCCTTGAGCACGCGCAGATAAGCCGCGGAATACGCCCCGTCCACCGCCCGGTGATCGAATGATTGCGCCAGCACTCCGATCGGCCGAATCGCGATCGAATCACCGGCGTCGGACTCGACGACCGTGGCGCGCTTGTGGATGCCGTCCATCGAAAGAATGGCAACCTGCGGCTGGTTGATGACGGGCGCGGTCAGAAACGTGCCGAAACTGCCGGAATTGGAGAGTGTGTAAGTCCCGCCCTTGAGCTCGTCGGCGTTGAATTTTCCGGATCGCACGCGCTGCGTGAGCGCATGGATGCCGGTGGTCATTGCGGCCAGCGTCAGGGTTTGCGCGCGGGGCAGGACCGGTGCGACCAGTCCCTCGAAATTGAGATCGACGGCCACGGCCAGGTTGACGTCACCGTGCAACCGCAGCGCCTCGCCCTCGATGCTGGCATTCAGCGCCGGGAACTCGGCCAGGGCCCGGCAGAGGGCGTGGGCCACGAACGGCAGGAAACTCAACGGCACACCATGACGATCCTGGAACGCGGCCTTGTACTTGCCACGCGCCGCCACCACGGCGCCGAAGTCCACCTCGACCGCCTGCAGCACGTGCGGACTGGTCGCTTTCGAGCGCACCATGTGTTCGGCGATGCGTCTTCGCAGCCGATTGAACGGCACCAACCGCCCGCCAGGGGCCAGCTCCGAACGGGCCGGCGTCTCCCCGGCCCTGGCCGCGGCGGCAGGCGCCGCGCCCGCCACCCGGGCGAGCACGTCGCGGCGGCGGATGCGCCCGT
>JAGWPD010000159.1 GCA_028870705.1 Gammaproteobacteria bacterium | reverse complement strand
CATTCAAAGAGCGACAGCAACCAGCTCGTCAACGGCAGCTGGGGCAGCAACGCCAGCGTGACCGACAGCAACGGCGCCAGCCTGGGAACCTTCAACGTGCCGTTCGCCGGCGGCCTCGGCTTCGAGAACGACCACAATCACGACAAGCGTGACGGCGGTGCGCTGATCCTCAACTTCAAGCCGAACGATTCCTTCACCAGCGAACTGGATGCCTACTACGCGAAGCTCAAGATCAGCACCAAGAAGGCTGCGCTCAAGGGTGGCACCAACGGCACCATCACCAACGGGGTCGTGAGCGGCACCACGGTGCAGTCGGGCACGTTCACGATGCAACCGGGTGATTTCACCGCGTACAGCGAGAACATTTTCGACGACGACACGATCAAGTCGGTGGGCTGGAAGAACTCAGTGAAATTCGCCGACGCGTGGAGTGCCTCGCTGGATCTGAGCCACAATTCCGCCGAGCGCGTCGAGCGTGACATTGAGGCCTACGGTGAAGTGACCACGGCCGACACGCTGTCATTCACCAACGGCGGCGCGACGGTGCCCTCGTTCACCTTCGGCAATCCGTTGAACTACACCGATCCGACGAAGATCATGATCCAGAACAAGGACGGCTGGAGCGGCGCGACCTACCAGACCGGCCCGCTGGCCGGCCAGCAGGTGCCGCAGGCCGGCTACGACAAGGGCCCGACCGTCACTGACAAGCTCGATGCATTCCGGCTGGATTTCGCGCACCAGCTTGGCCACGAGAGCGCATTCACCGATCTGCAGTTTGGCCTCAATTACACCAAGCGCAGCAAGAACCGCCTCACGGACGAGGGCGTGCTGATCGGGCCGAACGGCGTCATCACCGACCGCATTCCCTATCCGTCGAACGCCTATGTCGAACCGAACGTGGGCGGCACCGGCCTCAATATCCTGACCTTCGATCCGCAGGTGAGCCTGTGGCCGGGCGTCACCCTGCTGCGCAAGTACAACGACGACATCCTTTCCAAGACCTGGACGGTCGATGAAAAGGTCACGACCGGTTACGTGAAATTCACGGTCGATACCCGCTGGGTCAACGTGCCGGTGCATGGCAATGTCGGTGTGCAGGTGGTCAACACCGATCAATCATCCGGCGGCTATCGTGCGGATGTCGGTGCTTCTGTGACACTCACCAACCCGGCCATCGGCCTGTCCTCCGACGGCATCAAGTACACCGACTTCCTGCCCTCGGTGAACCTGACCGGTGACCTGGGCAACGGCAAACTGCTGCGCTTCGCCGCCGGCATCCAGCTGGCGCGTCCCAACCTGACCGACATGCGCAATTCGCTGGCGGCATCGGAGAACCGGACCATTACTCCCTACGTGGAGATCGGCTCGTCGGGGAACCCGCGGCTCAAGCCGTTCAAGGCCGACACGATCGACCTGTCGTTCGAGAAGTACTTCCAGACCAAGGCGTACTTCAGCGCGGCGATTTTCTATAAGCGGCTGCAGAGCTACATCACGCCGCTGACCAACGTGGCCTATGATTTCACGGCCTACAATACCGCCATCGGTCTGGTGACCACGTCGCCGCCGGTAGGCTCCGGGCCGATCGGCATCTACACCACCACCGTCAACGGGAGCGGTGGCAACGTGCGTGGCATCGAGCTGGCGGGCTCGCTGCCGCTCAACATGCTGGCTGACTGGCTGGAGGGCTTTGGCCTCACCGGCAGCTATTCCTCGACGCTGAGCTCGGTCGCGTTGCCCAACCTCATCGGCCTCAATCCCTCGCAGCGGGTGCCGCTCAACGGCGGCACGATGTCGCTTCCCGGCCTCTCGCACATCAACGAGAAGCTGGTGTTCTACTACGAGCGCGCCGGCTTCAGTGCGTTCGTCGCCGACAACTACCGCTCGACGTATGTTGGCAGCGTGACCAACAGCACGGTCGGCGGCTATCCGACGCTGGTGGGCATAGCGCCGCAGCAATGGATATCGGCACAGGTCGGCTACGAAGTGCCCTCCGGCCGCCTGAAGGGGCTCGGCTTCCGCTTCGAGGGCAACAACCTGAACAAGCCGGTCTACAAGGAGTACAAGTTCGACGGTTCGCTCAACACGGCGGTCCAGACCGGCGCGACCTACGCCTTCAAGGTGCATTACAAGTTCCAGTAACGGTGCCGCGCGCTATAGCGACCCTTGCCGCCTGACCGCGGCAAGGGTTTTTTTTCGTCGTGCCGGTGTAGAGTAAAGCCATGCAGACCAGTGTTCCCGCCGATGCTCCGCTCAGCGTCGTTATCGTGGGCGGCGGCACATCCGGATGGATGACGGCCGCGGCGCTCGCCAAGGTGCTGCGGGGCCGTTACCGGATTTCGCTGGTGGAGTCGGAAGAAATCGGCACGGTCGGCGTCGGCGAGGCGACGATCCCGATGATCTCGCTGTTCAACCGCATGCTCGAGTTCGACGAGGATGAGTTCATGCGCGAGACGCAGGCCTCGTTCAAGCTGGGCATCGAGTTCGTGAACTGGGGGCGCCTCGGCGACCGCTACATCCACGGCTTTGGCGTCATCGGACAGGACACGTGGACGGTCGATTTCTACCAGTACTGGCTCAAGCAGTACCTGGCCGGCAAGGCAAAGGAGCTGGAGCACTATTCGATCAACACGGCTGCCTGCCTGCGCGACAGGTTCATGCGCCCGCGCATCGACATGCCGAAGTCGCCGTTGTCACAGATTGCCTACGCCTTTCACTTCGACGCCTCGCTGTACGCCCGTTACCTGCGCCGCTACGCCGAGGCCCGTGGCGTGCACCGTGTCGAGGGGCGCATTGTCGACGTCACCCTGCGTGACACGGATGGGCACGTGGCCTCCGTGACGTTGCAATCCGGGGTCAGGGTCGAGGGCGGTCTGTTCATCGATTGTTCGGGCTTCCGCGGCCTGCTGATCGAGGGTGCGCTGAGGACGGGATTCGAAGATTGGTCGCATTGGCTGCCCTGTGACCGCGCGCTCGCCGTGCCCTGCGCATCGGCGATGGAACTGCATCCGTACACGCGCTCCACGGCGCGGCAGGCGGGCTGGCAGTGGCGTATTCCGCTCCAGCACCGAATTGGCAACGGCCATGTCTATTCCAGCAAATACCTGAGCGACGACGAAGCCGCCGCAACGCTGCTGGGCAATCTCGACGGCGCTCCGCTGGCCGAGCCGCGGCCGATCCGCTTCCAGACCGGCCGGCGCAGGCTGGCCTGGAACAGGAATGTCGTATCGGTCGGCCTGGCGAGCGGATTTCTCGAGCCGCTGGAATCGACCAGCATCCACCTGGTGCAGATGTCCATCGCCCACCTGCTGACGTTCTTTCCGTCGGTGGGCTTCGAAGCCGCCGACGTGGATCAGTACAACCGGGTCATGCAGCAGGAGTACGAGTGGGTCCGTGATTTCATAATCCTGCACTACAAAGCGACGGAGCGTAGCGACACGCCCTTCTGGAACTACTGCCGCACGATGGAGGTCCCAGCTTCATTGCAAACCCGGCTGGATCTGTTCCGGACCCATGGCCGGGTGTTCCGCGAGGGCAATGAGTTGTTCGCCAAAGTGAGCTGGCTGCAGGTCATGCATGGGCAGCGTGTCCGCCCGGCTTCCTACCATCCGTTGACCGATCTGCTCAGCGAGGCGGAAATCCGGGCGTACCTGGAGGAAATCGAGGGCGTGATAGCCGCATGCACCGAGGTCATGCCTTCGCACGCCAGATTCATCGCCGATCACTGTGCTGCTGCCGGCGCGGCAGTGGCCGGCAAGCACTGAAGGAGCCGTCATGCGAACCGATTCTTCCGGCCCGATCGTCGCACTGGTCGCCCTGGCGGCGCTCACGGGCTGCGCCGCGACGCCACCGACCACGGCGAAGCTGACTTACGAGAGCGTACCCGCCGGGGCGCAGCTGTTCGAAGGCGACAAGCCGCTGGGCATGGAGCCGATCACCCGCGACTACTCGAGCGACGGCAAGCCCGGCACGATCCGCACGCCGGATGTCACGGCCGTGTGGCCCAGCGGCGCGAAGACGACTTTCTACACTTACCTCGACCTGGGAGCGGACCGCGTTGCGACGCTGGCGCGCCCCGCCGATGCGCCCGGGCTACAGGCCGATCTCGATAATGCCACGAAGGTCAGCGCGACCCGCCAGCGCGAGCTCGAACGCCAGAAGGCGCTCCAGCACAGTGACATCGCGCAAGGCTCAGCCCGGTGCAAGGAGCAACAGGCGCAGGGCAACAAGGGACTGACCGACGACTGCATGTAGTCCGCGTCAGGTCTGCGCGCGGCTGCAGGTGTAGAAGCCGTTTAGCGTGAGGCGCCCGGAGCGCGGACTGGCGTCGAGTGCGGCCGCGCCGACATCGGCGGAATGGAATTGCTCGCCGTCGTAGCAGATCATGCGGTTCCACGCAGCGCCTATGCGCGCCACCTTGTCGAAATAGGCATTGCTGCCGCGCATGTAGCCGGCGCTGAGGCCATAGCGCGCGCTGAACTCGCCGGCGGCGAGCTGGTCGCTGTCCTCTATCATGCGGTCGATTTTTTCTGCTGGAAGCTTTGGCAGGTAGAAGGTCGTGCCACCCAGCGCGGGATCGCGAAACAGGTACAGCACTGATGCGGCGTACAGCACCCGCTTCGGATCTGCCGCGAGGCGGTCGCGGTGACATTGCCACTGGATGGGTGCGAGCATCTCCGGCGGCGTTGTGACCAGTGAAAAACGGATCGACTGCGCCACCGTGCGCCGCGCTCCGAGCCTGCTGCGCGCATGCCGGGCGAAGCACTCACCCACGTGCCGGGCGAGTTCCTCGGGCGCATCGAGCACCACTCCAGGATACGGGTAGCCGCGGGGCGGGGAGAAATTCTGTCCGGCCGCCCACTCGACCAGGCCGCTGGGGTCGCCCAGCGCGTTGTCGATGACCACGCAGACGCGGCCGGGCCCGACGGGCACCACACGGATCAACGGCGTGGGGTTGAATACCGGGGCCCGCGATTCGTACCGTCCCGTCACCTGGCTTGTGCCTCAGGCAGAGTGAGTTATTAGAGACCGGTGATACCATACACGGTCGAAAGTCGAATGCGGACCGCCCGGGACAGGCCGCGCACACGAGCCATGCATGATCGACTGCACCATTATGGCTACGTACCCGGCTTATGATTCAGAACTTCGTAACTCGCTTGGCGCCGTCGTGCGGCGACCGGTGCCGCGAGCTGCGTCCTTGTCGTGACCCGCGCGACGCTGATTCAAGATCCGCTGGGCATGGCCCGTGAAGCCATTCGTGCCGGCCGTTGTGAGTTGGCCGTGGAGCGGCTCGAGCCGCTGGTGGCGGCGGCGCCGCAGGACGCGACCGCATGGCAACTGCTGGGCTTTGCCTATCGCGGTGACCAGCGCATGCGCGAGGCTGTGCAGGCCTTCGCGCGCGCCGTGGAATTGGCGCCCACCGACGCCAAGAGCGCGATGGCGCTTGCGCAAACGCGCTATGAATGCGGCCTGCCGGCCGCGCAACTGGCGCGGCAGGCCCTCGCACTGGCGCCCGGAGATCGCACGGCAATCGGCAGTTGCGCGACCGCCTTGGCGGGTGAGGGCGAGCGGCAGGCAGCGGAGAACCTGCTGGTGAAGTCGCTGGCACAGCAGCCCGACTGGTTGGACGGTCAGAAGACGCTGGCCACGTTGCGCTGGATTGGGGGTGATGACCGGGAATTCGCGCGCGGCTACGCCGCCGCTTGTCGCGCGCTGCCAGACCATCTGCCACTGCGCCTCGCCTGGTTCCGTACTGTGGCACAGGTACGCGACTGGGCAGCCGCCACGCGCATCGTCGTTGAAGGCGAGCGGATCTTCGGTGCGCAGGCGGCATTCGCGGTCGCGCGCGTGTTTATCGCCAGCGAATCGGGTGATCCGGCGCGGGCCGCGACGCTGTTCGCGCAGACCGCAGGGCTGCGTGACGAGGTGCGCGACCTGGCGTGGGTGAGGTACTGCCTGCGCACTGGCAGTCCGGAACGCGCGCTGGAGGTGGCGCTGCGCTTGACCGACACCGCCTCGGCGCGGCTCGCCTGGCCCTATCTGTCGCTGATCTGGCGGCTCACGGGTGACGCCCGCGCGCAGTGGCTGGATGGCACGCCGCCGCAGGTACGCATTTATGATCTCGGGATGTCGACCACCGAGCTGGAGGAACTCGCGGCGCTGCTTCGCGGGCTACACACCGCGCGCCTGCCGTACCTGGAGCAATCCGTGCGCGGCGGCACGCAGACCGACCGGCCACTCTTCTATCGGCACGAACCCATCATCGCCGCGCTGAAGGCGAAATTTGTCGAAGCGGTGCGTGATTACGTCGCCGCAATGCCTGCAGCAGTGCCCGGCCACCCGCTGCTGGGCACGCCACGCGGGCAGATCCTGTTCGCCGGGAGCTGGTCGGTTCGGCTGCAGCGCCAGGGGTATCACGTGAGCCACACGCATCCGCAGGGCTGGATCAGTTCAGCATTCTACGTGGCTCTGCCCGCGCCCGATGCCATGGGCCGGCCGCGGGCGGGCTGGTTGCGCCTCGGCATGCCACCGTCGGAACTCGGGCTCGACCTGCCCGCGTATGGCGAGATCGAACCGAAATCCGGCCGGCTGGTCATGTTTCCCTCGACGATGTGGCACGCGACCGTGCCCTTCGATGACGGTGAACGCCTGTCGGTGGCCTACGATGTACGGGTCCCCACATATTGAAGCGGGCCTGGTCGTTTTGAGTGCGCAACAACTCCATTTGCTCATCGGGTAATTATCGCTGTGCAATCGATTGTTGCAATCGATTGCAATTTTTGGTTTAATTGCCTCCAAGCTGGGCCCGGGCCAGCCCCAACAATTTCAATTCATCGTCAGGGGGCTCTCACCGTGAAGAAGTATTCCAACGACGTGCTGCTGGTACGCATACTCGCCGCAACGGCACTGGCCGCTGGCATGAACGCCCAGGCCGCTGATGCGCCGGCCGCGTCCGCCGAGCAGACCGCCGCTGGCGGCGATGGCGCACTCGAAGAAGTTGTGGTTACGGCTTCCGCGGGTGACAAGTCCAGGCTGCGCAGTTCCATCTCGGTGACCGAGATCAGTCAGCTGGCAATCCAGAATTTCACACCGCGTTCCGAATCCGAGCTGTTCCGGCTGATTCCCGGCATTCGCGCGGAAGACACGGCCGGCCCGGGCGGTAACGCCAACATCACGGTGCGCGGCCTGCCGATCGTCACCGGGGGTTCCGAATTCGTGCAGCTGCAGGAAGATGGGCTGCCGACCGTGCTCTTTGGCGACATCCAGTTCGGCAATAACGACTATTGGCTGCGCTACGACGACAGCGTGACGCGCGTTGAAGCCGTGCGCGGCGGCTCGGCCTCGACGCTGGCTTCACAGGCGCCTGGCGCGGTAATCAACTACATCAACGACACGGGCGAGAAGCAGGGTGGCTCGATCCGCCTTACGAAGGCGCTCAACTACACGGAAAACCGCCTGGACTTCACCTACGGTGGTCCGCTCTCGGATACGGTGCGCTTCCATGTGGGCGGTTTCATCAAGGACGGCAACGGCGCGACCAATATCGACTACAAGGCCGAGCAGGGTTACCAGGTCAAGGCCAACATCACTAAAGACATCAACGACGGCAAGGGCTACATTCGACTGAACTTCCGCCGCCTCGACGACAAGGAGCCGACTTACACGAACATGCCATCGCTGGTGAACGTCAGCGGCGGTTCGATCGGCGGCTTCAGCGCCTTGCCGGGATTCGATGCCCGCAAGCAATCGAACCAATCGATCTACAACCAGACCTTCCAGGTGATGAACAGCAGCGGCCAGATCGAACAGGTCAAGATGGAAGGCATCCATCCGAAGGCCACTTCCTTCGGCGCCGAGTTCCACAACGAGTTCTCCGGCAACTTCACGGTGGACGACAAGTTCCGCTATCTCGAGCAGAGCGGCACTTTCCGCACGCAATTCCTGAACGTCGCCACCACGCAAAGCGTCATCGGCGCCACGGTCAACGGGAAGGTGGTCGGCACAATCCGCTACGCCAACGGGCCGAACCAGGGCCAGGTGTACACGGGTCCGTTCCTGAACAACAACCCGAACATCGACACGAACATGCGCGATGTCGGCGGTACGGTGAATGACCTGAAATTCTCGGGCAAGTTCGACAATGCGGCCGGCAGGCTCACGGCGCACGCCGGCTGGTTCCACATGCTGCAGAACATCGCCATGGACTGGCACGTCAACCCGTCATACGCGGAGCTGAGCGGCAACAACCCGGCGCAGCTCGATCTGTTTACCGCGGCCGGCGCGCAACTGACCGCGGCCGGTCAGGCGGGCTTCAACAACAACTGGGGTACTTGTTGCGCACGCACCTATGATCTGAGCTACACCGATGACGCGCCGTATCTGGCCCTGAACCAGACGGTCGGCGCCCTCGACCTCGATGGCAGCGTGCGCCTCGACTCGGTCAAGGCTTCAGGAGTGGCGCAGGGCGGCGTGGCCGGGCCCACTGTCACGGTCAGCGACGCGCTGGGCAGCGCCGCATTGCCCTCACTGGTGCCCGGCGGCGCGCAGGAAGTGCTGAACTACACGGTTCACTATACCTCCTGGTCGTTCGGCGCCCTCTACTCGTTGAACAATGATACCAGCCTGTTTGCGCGCGCCAGCCGCGGCGGTCGTTTCAATGCGGACCGCAAGACGCTGGGCGGCAACTTCAACGCCGATGGTACGTTGAACGCGCAGGGGCAGAGCTCGGCAATCAATATCGTCACGCAGCAGGAACTTGGGCTCAAGAATCGGGGCCGCGTGCTGGGTGGTGGTTACAACTTCGAAGCAACAGTCTTTCGGGCCAGGACCGCCGACAGCAACTTCGATCTGACCCGGCCGGTGGGCAGCCAGTATGACAACAAGGCCTACGAATCCTACGGCCTGGAAGTGGACGGCAGCTGGCTGCATGGCGGCTTCAGCCTGACCGGCGATGTCACCTACACGCATGCCAAGATCACCGAGGATCTGCTGGGCAACACGCAGGGCAACACCCCACTGGCTACGCCCAGGGTTATCTACCTGGTTTCGCCGGCTTACGAATTCGGCAAAGTGTCACTGGGCGCTACCATCGACGGTCAGACTTCGGCATACACGGACAATGATGATGCGTTTTCGATCGATGGGCAGACGTTCGTGAATGCCTTCGTGAAGTATCGACCGCTCAACGCGCTGGAGCTGGGACTCAACGTCAACAACCTTTTCAACACGCTCGGCTACCGCGGCCGCGGCAGCGTGGTCAGTGCGACCGCGACGACACCCGCGGTGTTCCAGAACAGCGCGGTGCTCGGTACGACGGTAACGGGGTCGATTGCCTACCGATTCTGAGGCGGCTTATCGGGGCCGGCGCAGATGCGCCGGAGTAGAGGCGGTGCCATGAGCGGTGCAGATCGCCGGATCCGCAGCGTCGTCATCGTCGGCGGCGGCTCGGCCGGATGGATGACGGCCGCGGCGCTCAGCAATGCGGCGCCCAAGGGCTGCGCGATCACGCTGATCGAATCCGAGGAAATCGGCACGGTCGGGGTGGGCGAGGCGACCATCCCGCCGATCAAGCTGTTCAACCAGATGCTCGGCCTCGATGAGGCCGAGTTTGTGCGCCGCACGCAGGCTTCGTTCAAGCTCGGCATTCAGTTCGTGGACTGGGCGCGGCCGGCCAGGCAATACTTCCATCCCTTCGGCACCTACGGGCGCCCGTTCGACACGGTGGGCATGCACCATTACTGGCAGCAGGCGCACGCCGCAGGGAAAGCCAGCAGCCTCGATGACTACTGCATGGCCTGGGCGGCGGCATCGGCCGGCCGTTTCGCCCCACCGCTGTCCGACCAGCGCAACGTGCTGTCGACCTACGATTACGCTTACCATTTTGACGCCGGCCTCTATGCCGCGTTCCTGCGTGAATATTCGGTGAAGCGCGGCGTGATGCGCGTCGAGGGCAAGATCAGCGACGTGCGATTGGACGAAGCCAAGGGTTTCGTCGCGAGCGTGCGGCTGGAGGATGGCCGCAGCGTTGCCGGCGAGCTGTACATCGACTGCTCGGGCTTTCGCGGACTGCTGATCGAAGGAGCCTTGCAAACTGGTTACGATGACTGGACGCACTGGTTGCCCTGCGATCGGGCCATGGCCGTGCCCTGCGCCAGCGCCGGCGAGTTCACGCCGCACACGCGGTCCACGGCGCGCGCGGCCGGCTGGCAGTGGCGCATCCCGCTGCAGCATCGCATCGGTAACGGATACGTGTACTGCTCGAGGTACATCAGCGATGATGAGGCGGCGGCCACGCTGCTGGCCAACCTCGAGGGCCAGGCGCTGGCCGAGCCGCGGCCGCTGCGCTTCGTGACGGGCCGGCGCAGGAAGATGTGGAACCGCAATGTGATCGCCATCGGCCTCGCGAGCGGCTTTCTCGAGCCGCTGGAATCGACCAGCCTGCATCTGATCCAGGCGGGCATCGCCCGGCTCATCGCGTTGTTCCCGGATCGCGATTTCGATCCGCTCGTCAGCGATGAGTACAACCGCATCGCGGCCAACGAGCTGGAGCGGATCCGCGATTTTCTCATCCTGCACTACCACCTCAACCAGCGGCAGGATGGGGAATTGTGGCGGCACTGCGCGCGCATGGCGATCCCGGACACGCTGCAGGAAAAGATCATGCATTTCCGCCGTCACGGTCGGCTGGTGCAGCGAGAGTACGACCTGTTCGGCCCGTCGTCATGGCTGGCCGTGCACATCGGACAGCTGAACATGCCGGAGCGGCCCGACCCGCTGCTCGATTACCGCAATGTCGATGGCGTGCAGTGGCTGGCCAGGCTCCGCGAGGCGATGGCCGCCGCCGCGCTTCAGCTGCCGACTCATCAGCAATACATCGACAAGTACTGCAAGGCTGGCTGACAGGCGCGCCCCGCAACTGAGGACGAGAATACATGGCAATAAGACTTCTGGCCGCACTGGCGCTGCTGGCGTTGCAGCCCGCAGCCCACTCGGCTGAGCCTGGCACCATCGAACTGCCGCGCGCGTTATTCGCGACCGGCGATGACCCGGCACGCGCGCGGCCGGATTTCGACGACCACAATTGGACCGAACTCTCGACGCTTGCCAACTACGAAAAACAGGGTTTCCCGGACTATGATGGCTATTCCTGGTACCGCTTCCATGTGCGCATTCCCTCCAGTCTGAAGACCACGGTGCGCTGGCCGCAGCGGCTGCACTTGTATCTCTCGAGCATCGACGATGTCGACCAGACTTTTCTCAATGGCGTCAAGGTAGGCGAGATGGGCCAGTTCCCCGAAGACCCGCGCGGCTACGCTACGCGTTGGAACGGGCTGCGCAACTACTATGTGGATGTCGCCACGGGCCTGGTGCACTGGGACGAAGACAACGTCATTGCCGTGCGCGTCTATGACGGTTCGGGCGGCGGCGGTTTTTATCGCGACATGCCGACTCTGAGCCTGGCGGAGATCACCGACGGGCTGAGCATGGACCTGGCGCAGACGCCGATCGCGTACGGGCCGACGATGTTTCGGGCCCGCGTGCACTGGCTGAACAGTTTCCCGGTCGCGCTCGACGGGCGCATGGATTACGAGATCTACGACGCCGCCGTGGACCGGGTGCTGCGCCGGGGTCACGCACCGTTCCATGTCGGGGCCAATGGCCATGCGGACCTGCCCATCGAGGCGCCGCAGCGTGCCGGCGTGGAGGTGCGCTTCCAGTTCACTGAGGCCGGTACCGGTGCGGCCGCGAACGCCACCCTGCACGCGCCGTACCTGCTGACGCCACCCGAGTCGCTCAGTCCGAGGATCAACGGCGCACGCGTGTTCGGCGTGCGACCCGGTTCGCCCGTGTATTTCCGAATCGCCGCCACCGGCAGCGCGCCGCTGCAGTTTTCCGCGGCGGGCTTGCCCGCCGGCCTGCGGCTCGACCACAGAAGCGGCGTGATCAGCGGCCAGGCGCGCCAGCCGGGTGATTATCGGGTGGCCCTGACGGTCGGCAACGCGCGTGGCGCAGCGCACGCGACGCTGACAATCCGTGTCGGCAACCAGCTGGCGCTGACGCCCCCGATGGGCTGGAACAGCTGGAACGCCTACGGTCTCGCGGTCGATGCCGGCAAGGTGCGCGCCGTGGCCGAGGCGATGATCAGCAGCGGGTTGGCGGCACATGGCTGGACCTACATCAACATCGACGACGGCTGGGAAGCGGCGGAGCGCACCGCTGACGGGACGATCCGCAGCAACGCCAAGTTCCCGGACCTGCAAGCGCTCAGTGATTATCTGCACGAGCGCGGCTTGCGATTCGGCATATATTCTTCGCCCGGCGCGAGGACCTGCGGCCGCTTCCTTGGCTCACTCGGTCACGAGCGCCAGGACGCCGATTCTTACGCAGCCTGGGGCGTCGACTATCTCAAGTACGACCTGTGTTCCTACGAGTTGCTGTTGCCGAAGGAGCCGAACGTGGCGGACTACCAGGCCCCGTATCGCCTGATGGGCGAGGCGCTCGCGGCGCAGCCGCGCGATATCGTCTACAGCCTGTGCCAGTACGGCCTCGCCGCAGTCTGGAAGTGGGGCGGCGACGTGCGTGGCAACTCCTGGCGCACCACCGGCGACATCGAAGACAGCTGGCGCGTGGTGCGCGAGATCATGGATTCGCAGGCCGTGACCGCTCCGTTTGCCGACCCCGGGCACTGGAACGACCCTGACATGCTGGTGGTCGGCGAGGTCGGCTGGGGTGGCGCTCTGCATCCCTCGCGTCTCACACCCGACGAGCAGTACAGCCATATCAGCCTGTGGTCCCTGCTGGCGGCACCACTCCTGCTTGGCAACGAGCTCACGCATCTCGATGCCTTCACGCGCAACCTGTTGGTGAACGATGAAGTCATCGCCATCGACCAGGATCCACTCGGTCACGCAGCCCGCCGCGCCTGGACCGGGGATGACTGGGAGATCTGGGTGCGTGAGTTGGCGGATGGCCGACGCGCTGTGGGCGTCTTTAATTTCGGCGATCGGTTCCGCCGCCTCACGCTGGCCGGACGCGTGCCGGAACTTGCAGTTGGCATGACACTGCGCGATGTCTGGCGGCAACACGATCTGGCGCCACTGACGGCCGGCAGCGAAGCCGCAGTGCCATCGCATGGCGTGCTGTTGCTCGCCGTAGGCCAGGCGCGGCCGTGAACCGCCAGACGCCCAGCTTGTGGGTCGCGGCGACACTGATGGGCGCTGCTACGGCTGCAGGCGCTGGCGCAGCACCTGCCGGGGCGACGGTTGCGGGTGACGGCCTTTACCAGGAACCGTACCGCCCCCAGTTTCACTTCAGCCCGCCACGGCATTGGATGAACGACCCCAACGGCATGGTGTACGACCATGGCGAGTACCACCTTTTCTATCAGTACAACCCGCACGGGAATAAATGGGGACCGATGCATTGGGGCCATGCGATCAGCCGCGACCTGCTGTACTGGGAATCGCTGCCGATCGCGCTGTTTCCGGATCGCCTGGGAGCGATCTTCTCAGGCAGCGCCGTCGCAGATCCAGCCAACTCGGCCGGCTTTGGTTCGCGGGCCAACCCGGCACTGGTCGCGATGTACACCTACCACGATCAGCGGCGCCAGGACCTTGGCCAGACGGGCTACGAATCGCAGGGCCTGGCCTACAGCCTGGATCGCGGTCGCAGCTGGGCTACGTATTCCGGCAATCCGGTGCTGGCGAATCCCGCGGGACGAGATTTTCGCGACCCGAAAGTGTTCTGGCACGCACCGACGGGGCGCTGGCTCGTGGTGCTGGCGGCGGGCGACCACGTGGCCTTCTATTCCTCGCGCGACCTCAGGCATTGGAGCCACGAAAGTGACTTCGGCAGCGAACACGGCGCGCACGACGGCGTGTGGGAATGTCCCGATCTGATCTCAATGCCCATCGAAGGCACGTCGCGGAGCCGCTACGTGCTGTTGGTCAGCATCGGCAAGGGCGGCCCAAATGGCGGCTCAGCCACGCAGTATTTCGTGGGCGATTTCGACGGTCATCGATTCACTGCAGACGCGGTTCGCCGAGCACCGCCGGCGTCCGCGGTCCGTTGGCTCGACTATGGCACCGACGACTACGCCGGTTCGACCTGGTCGGGCGGCAAGGCGGGCGATACGCGGCGGCTGTTCATCGGCTGGATGAGCAACTGGCAATACGCGGCCGATGTGCCGACGCAGGGCTGGCGCAGCGCGATGACGCTGCCGCGCGAACTGCGGCTGGTCGATGCGGACGGCGGCCCTGAACTGCGTTCGCGACCGGTCGCCGAGCTGGCGGCGCTGCGTCGTTCCGCCGCGGTGCTCGGCCGGCGGATCGTCAGCGCGCCGCTCGGCCTGACGCGCGCCGCGCACACGCACGGCGGCTTGCTCGAGCTGGATCTCGACCTGGACATCGCGGCCGCGACCGGCTGCGAACTGCTGTTCGCCAATGCACGCGGTGAGCACACGACATTCCGGATCAACGCGGCCAAGCGGCGCTTCGAGCTTGATCGCAGCGCCTCCGGCGCGGTCGATTTCAGCCCGAAATTCACAGCCCTGCAGAGCGCGCCCTGGGCGGGCGGCAGCCGGCGCCTGCGACTGCGCATCTACCTGGACCAGTCGTCCATCGAGGTTTTCGTCAATGACGGCGAGACGGTGCTCACCGCGCTGGTATTTCCGGCAACGCCCTACGATTCGGTGGTGCTGCGCGGCAGCGGCACGTTCGTGCTGAACGCCGCGACCGTATACGAGCTCGGTTCGATCTGGCGCTGATCGGCGCCCCAGTCAGCGCCGGAACAGCGCGCCATCATAGGCCGGCACCGCGCCCGGCTGCGAGGCCACGAAGGAGGCGAGGCGGCCGGCGCGCGCCAGTGCGGCGGGCGCATCGCTCCCGCGCAGCAGCTCGCATACCAGCAGCGCGAGGAACGAGTCACCCGCGCCAACTGTATCGACGACCTCGACTGGCGTTGCCGCCTGCCGGTACCAGCGGCCCTGCCAGTTGAGCTGCGAGCCGGTGGCGCCGAGCGTGACGCACAATGCGCCGGGCGCGAAGCGCGGCGCCAGCGCCTCCCACAGCGCCTCGGGCGTGCCCTCGCACCCGTACCACTGCGACAACAGGCGCAGCTCCTCCTCATTGATCTTCACCAGCGCCGCGCCGCGCAAGCCCGCTTCGCACAGTTCGCGGCTGACGTGCGGAGCACGCAGGTTCAGATCGAACGCGCGCCAGCGCGCGGCGGCCGCCAGCTGCGTGATGGACGCGCGGGCGCGTGGGTCACGCTGACCGAGCGTGCCGTACACGAAAGCGTCGCAGCTCGAGGCCGCGCCCAACAATTCAGGCGTGGCGACCAGCGCGTCCCAGGCCGCTGGCGTCAGGAACTCGTAGCGCGCCGAGCCGGTGGCGTCGAGCGTGGCGCGCGCCTCGCCGGTCGGCAGCGCCGCATCGAGCTGCACCAGGCTGGTGTCGATG
>JAGWPD010000158.1 GCA_028870705.1 Gammaproteobacteria bacterium | reverse complement strand
GCTTTCCATTTCGATGCCTCGCTCTATGCGGCCTACCTGCGTCGCTATGCGCAACAGCTGGGCGTGCGGCGCATCGAGGGGATGGTCGTCGACGTGCAGCTCGAGGCTGAAAACGGCGACGTGCGTGCGCTGCGCCTCAAGGACGGTCGCGAGATCACCGGTGAGCTGTTCGTTGATTGCTCCGGCTTCCGTGGGCTGCTGATCGAGCAAGCTCTCAAGACCGGCTACGAGGACTGGACGCATTGGCTGCCCTGCAATCGCGCCCTGGCCGTGCCGAGCGAGCGGATCAGCCCGCTTACGCCCTATACGCGCTCCACGGCGCAGGCAGCAGGCTGGCAGTGGCGCATTCCGCTGCAGCATCGCACCGGCAACGGCCACGTGTACTCGGCGGCGCACACCAGCGACGAACGCGCGCACGAAAGTCTCCTGAAGAATCTCGACTCACGACCGCTCGCCGAGCCGCGCGCGATCCGCTTCACGACCGGGCGCCGTCGCCAGCTTTGGAACCGCAACGTGGTGTGCATGGGGCTCGCCAGCGGTTTCCTCGAGCCGCTCGAATCGACTGCGATCCACCTGATCCAGGTGACGATCCAGCGGCTGATCCTGCTGTTCCCGGACCGCGGCGACAATTCGCGCCGCCGCGACGAGTTCAATCGCTCCTCAGCGGCCGAATACGAGTTCGTGCGCGACTTCATCATCCTGCATTACTACGCGAACAACCGCGTCGGCGAGCCGTTCTGGGACGATTGCCGCCACATGTCCGTGCCCGACTCGCTGACGCACAGGATCGAGCTGTTCCGTGAGACCGGCGGCATCTTCTGCCCGGCGCAGGATCTGTTCCAGCTGCCGAGCTGGCTGCAGGTGATGTGGGGCCAGGGAATAAAGCCGCGCTCTGCCCATCCTTTCGTCGAGACTGTATCGCCCAGCGACCGCGCCGACTATCTCAAGGGAATCCGCGAACTGATCGCGGATGCGGCGCGCAAGCTGCCAATGCACGAAGAGTTCATCGCCCGCCACTGCCAGTCAGGTGCTGGCCAGCGCCCCGGCGAGCCGCAGGAACTCCCGGTGCGGTGAGCCCTCGCGCGCGATGGCGGCGATGTCGCCGCGCAGGCGGCGCGTCACTTCCCGGAGCTCCTCGATCGGCAGCAGGTTCGCGAGCGGATCCCAGCCGCACGCCTCGATGCCGAAATTGGCGTACATGCAGACCCAGCTCGGGTCAAAGAAACTCTCGGACTGGTACTGCACGATGCACCCGCGCGCACGGTATAAGGCCAGCTTGTGCTGCAGACTGTCGGGCAGTGGCATCTCGCGGCAGTAGCGCCACAGCTCGCCATCCGTGCGGGCGTTGGCACTGTAGTGCAGGATAATGAAATCGCGGATCCGCTCGAATTCTAGTATCGACAGCCGGTTGTATTCTGCCGCGAGTTCGGGCGCCATGCGCGTGTCCGGCCAGAAATGCACCAGCTTGTCGATGCCCATCTGGATCAGCGAGATGCTGGTGGATTCCAGCGGCTCGAGGAAACCGCCCGCGAGCCCAATGGCCACGCAGTTCTTCAGCCAGAAGCTGCGCACGTGCCCGGCGTGGAAGCGCAGCGGATTGGGCGGCGCGAGCGCCTCGGCTTCCAGTTCTTGCTGCAGCGCGCGCAGCGC
>JAGWPD010000017.1 GCA_028870705.1 Gammaproteobacteria bacterium | reverse complement strand
CCGCAACCGCGCTCTCGGACGTGGATCCGGGTCCGAAGGCGGGCTTCCGCCGTTTCATCCGCCGCGAACCGCTCGGCGTGGTGTTCACGGTCGCCGCCTGGAATTATCCCTACCTGATCGCCGTCAACAGCGTCGTGCCCGCTCTCATGGCCGGCAACGCCGTGGTGCTGAAGCACTCGGCGCAGACGCCGCTGTGCGCGGAGCGCTATGCGGAGTGCTTCACGGCCGCCGGGCTGCCCGCCGGCGTGTTCCAGGTACTGCACCTCGAGCACGCGGACACCGAACGCGTGATCCGCGATCCGCGCGTCGACTTCGTCGCCTTCACCGGCTCGGTGGCCGGCGGCCATGCGGTGCAACGCGTGGCGGCGGAGCGCTTCATCGGCGTGGGCCTCGAGCTCGGCGGCTGCGATCCGGTCTACGTGCGGCACGATGCCGACCTTGCGCACGCGATCGGCAACATCGTCGACGGCGCGTATTTCAACTCCGGCCAGTCCTGCTGCGGCCTGCAGCGCATCTACGTGCATGCGAGCGTCTACGAGCGCTTCTGCAGCGGCGCGGCCGAGCTGGTGCGCCAGTACACGCTCGGCAATCCGCTCGATGCTGCGACCACGCTCGGCCCGGTGGTGCGCGCGAGCGCGGCGGACGCGATCCGCGCGCAGGTGCAGGCCGCGGTGCGCGCGGGTGCGCGGCCGGTGATCGACGAGCGCGCCTTCGGCCTGAGCCGGCCAGGCACGCCCTATCTCGCGCCACAGCTGCTGCTGGATGCGCCACCCGACTCGACGGTGATGCGCGACGAGATCTTCGGGCCGGTCGCCGGCGTCATGCGGGTCGGCTCCGACAGCGAGGCCGTGACGCTGATGAACGACAGCGCCTTCGGTCTGACCGCCGCGGTGTGGTCGTGCGATGAGGCGGCGGCGCTCGCGATCGGCGAGCAGCTGCAGACCGGCACCTTCTTCCTCAACCGCTGCGATTACCTCGATCCGGCGCTTGCCTGGGTCGGCGTGAAGGATTCCGGGCGCGGCTGCACGCTCTCGGTGATCGGCTATGAGCATCTGACGCGACCAAAATCCTTCCATCTGCGGGTGACGACGTGAGCGCGGTACTCAAGGCGAACTGGAATTACCCGACTACGGTGTGGGCAGGACCCGGGCGCATTCGCGAACTGCCGAGCGCATGTGCGCTGCTGCGAATGCAGCGCCCGCTGCTGGTGACCGACGAGGGATTGCGCGCTGCGCCGATGGTGCGCGCCGCGCTGGCGCTGGTGCCCGGCGCCGGGCTGTTCGCGGGCGTGCGCGGCAATCCGGTCGCCTCGAACATCGAGGCGGGGCTGGCGGCGTATCGCGCCGGCAATCACGATGGCGTCATCGCATTCGGTGGCGGCTCGGCGCTCGATGCCGGCAAGGTGATTGCCTTCATGTCGGGCCAGACGCGCCCGCTGTGGGATTTCGAGGATGTCGGCGACTGGTGGACGCGCGCCGACGAGCGCGGCATCGCGCCGGTGGTCGCGGTGCCGACCACCGCGGGGACCGGCTCCGAAGTAGGCCGCGCCGGTGTCGTCATCAACGAGGCCACGCACCAGAAGAAGATCATCTTCCATCCGAAGATGATGCCGGGCGTGGTCATCAGTGACCCGGAGCTGACCATTGGCCTGCCGCCGGCGGTGACCGCGGCGACCGGCATCGATGCCTTCGTGCATTGCTTCGAGGCCTATTGCGCGCCGGGCTTCCATCCGCTCGCCGATGGGATCGCGCTCGAGGGCATGCGGCTGATCCAGGAATACCTGCCGCGCGCCTGCGCGAACGGCCAGGACATCGAGGCGCGCTCGCGCATGCTGGCGGCGGCCAGCATGGGCGCCACCGCGTTCCAGAAAGGCCTGGGCGGCGTGCATGCAATCGCGCATCCGGTCGGCGCGTTCTTCAATACGCACCATGGACTGACCAACGCGGTGATCCTGCCCTACGTGATCGTGCACAACCGTCCGGCGATCGAGCCGCAGCTGGCGGTGATCGCGCGGGTGCTCGGCCTCGAGGGCGAGCCCTTCGCCGCGCTGTTCGACTGGGTGCTGGAGTTCCGGAAGCAGCTGAAGATCCCGCACAGTCTCGCCGACATCGGCGTAGACCTGCGCAACCACGAGCTCATCGGCCACGAGGCCGCGCTCGATCCTTCGGCCGGCGGCAATCCCGTGCCGACCGACGCGCAGACCTACGCGCGGCTGTTCCGCTCCGCGGTCAAGGGCGACCTGGCGCTCGAGGGCTGAGCCGTGTTGGAGGCCGCCATGAGTCGCGCGCGCGTACTGGTCATCGACGGCAACCGCGCCGCGACGCGCGCGGCACAGGTGGCCGCCGGCGGTTCGCCCACGGGCGAGGGCTACGTGCGCGTGCTGCAGCAGCTGGCGCCGCTGGACTGCGACATCGTGCGCCCGGCCGATGGCGCCGTGCAGTGGCCCGCGGGCGTGGCACTCGCCGACTACGACGGCGTCGCGCTGACCGGTTCGGCGCTCAATGTCTACGACGGTGGCGCGGCCATCGACCGGCAGATCGAGCTGGTGCGGGCGGTATTCGCCGGCGGCGCGCCGTTCTTCGGGAGCTGCTGGGGCATGCAGGTGGCGGTGACGGCGGCCGGCGGCCGCGTGCGCGCCAATCCGCTCGGCCGCGAATTCGGCTTCGCGCGCCGCATCGCGCTCAGCGCGGCCGGGCGCGCGCACGCGCTGTTCCGCGGCAAGCCGGCGGTGTTCGAGGCCGTCACCGTGCACCGCGACGACATTGGCGAGCTGCCGGCGGGCGCGACCGTGCTCGCCAGCAGCGACATGGGGCTGCAGGCCGTCGAGATGCAGTGCGCACGCAGCACGGTGTGGGCCGTGCAGTACCACCCCGAATACGGCTTCGCGGAGATTGCCGCCACCGCGCAGCGCTACGCGCCGGTGTTGCTGGAGGAAAAACTGTTTCTCGATGCCGCCGAGCTCGATGCCTGGGTGGCCGAGCTGCGCGAGCTGCAGCGCACGCCGGGCGATGCGCGCCTGTGCTGGAAGCATGCGCTCGGCCCGGGCATCCGGGACGAGCGGGCCAAGCTGGCCGAGCTGCGCAACTGGGTGGAACTGCAGGTGCTGCCGCGTCGCCGGCAGCGCGGCTAGCGCGGCCGCGGAGCGCGCCGGGACCGCCATAGGCCCGGGCCGGCCACGGCGCAGACAATGTCGACGATGCAACTGCTGCTGCTCGCGCTCCAGGAGCGGGGGCGCATGGGCCGAGGCCGGCGCGCACGCCGCGGTGGCGCAGGTCGCGATGTGTTCCACGACGCGATGGCGGCGTATCATGGCCAGCACCATGAGCGCGCCCGCCTACGCCGTCTTCGATACGCCCATCGGCCACTGCGCGATCGTGTGGCGCGGGGCTGCGATCGCCGGCGTGCAGTTGCCCGAGGCGAGCGCGGCGGCGACCGCACGGCGCGTCGGGCAGCGCTTCACGGGCGTGGTGCGCGAGCTGCCGCCGCCGTTCGTGCTGCGTGCGATCGCCGCAATCGGCCAGCTGCTGCGCGGCGGCGGCGATGAGCTGGCGGCCATCGAGCTCGATTATGCGGGGCAGGGGCCATTCCACCGGCGCGTGTACGAACTGGCGCGGGCAATCCCGGCGGGCGCGACGCTGACCTATGGTGAGCTGGCGGCGCGGGCCGGCGAGCCCGGCGCGGCGCGCGCCGTCGGCCAGGCCATGGCGCGCAATCCCTATCCGTTGATCGTGCCCTGCCATCGGGTGCTGGCCGCGCACGGGGGCGCCGGCGGATTCTCGGCGCGCGGTGGCGTCGCCACCAAGTTCAGGCTGCTGCGCATCGAGGGTGCGGTGCGCCAGCAGGCACTGGCGTTGGGCTGAGGCGCTACTGGAGCGAGGCCTGCGTTCCGGCCAGCGTGCGCACCTGCCCCATGGCCGGGCGGAATTCGACGCTCACCGCGCTCTCCACGTGCGCCATCGAGCTGATCACCTTGATGCCGGCATCCTGCAGGAATGCGCCGATGAAGGCCTGCAGGCCCTCGCAGCGCACGCGCGCCGAAGCCTGGTCCTCGGTGTGCGCCACCAGCTTCGCCTGCCAGTGCTGCGCGCGCGGACTCGCCGCGGCGAGCTCACGCAGCGCGCGGTCGAGCAGCGCCAGGTCGCTCGAGAGCGTGTTGTCGGTGAGGTTCGGGTCCCGGCTGTGGCCGGGAGCCGCGAGCCGCAGGTGCATCAGCGCACCGTGCTCCTCGACCGCGTCGTACACGCATACGACCAGCGAACTGTGCAAGCGCGCCGCCAGCACCACGTCGTCGGTGACGATGCGGTAGTCGTCGGAGGTCACCTGCATGGCGGATCCGGGCTGTGCCATCGCCGCAGTGTCGCAGGCAGCCCGCCCCGCTGGTGTTAGCCAGGTCACAGTACGGTGCGCGTACCCGGCTCTGCTAGCATGCGCCAATGGTTCAATCGGCCGAACTGCTTACGCATCGGGGCGGCTGCCACTGCGGCCGCGTGCGCTTCGAAGTGCAGGCGCCGGCCGAGATCGAGGTGCTGGACTGCAACTGCTCGATCTGCGCGATGACCGGCTTCCTGCACCTGATCGTGCCAGCGGCGCAGTTCCGGCTGCTGCGGGGCGCGGACGCGCTCGATTGCTACCGGTTCAACACCGGCACCGCGCGCCACCTGTTCTGCCGCGTGTGCGGCATAAAGTCCTACTACGTGCCGCGTTCGCACCCCGACGGATTCAGTGTCAATGCGCGCTGCCTGGATGCGGGCACGGTGGCCGGCATGCGCGTGCAGGCCTGCGACGGCCGTGAGTGGGAGCGCCAGTTTCCCGACAGGTCCTAGCGCATCGCGGCTGCGGGCCCGGTGGCAATCCGACTGGAAATTCCGCCATGTACGACCCGCAGATGCGTGTGGAGACCGAGCGGCTGATCCTGCGCCAGCCGCGCCTGGCCGATCTGGACGCCTGGGCGGAATTCATGGCGGATCCCGAGACCGCCGGGCCGGTCGGCGGCGTGCAGCCGCGGCCCACGGTGTGGCGCGGGCTGGCGACCATGGTCGGCGCCTGGGCGATGAACGGCTTTGGCATGTTCTCGGTGTTCGAGAAGGGCAGCGGGCAGTGGGTTGGCCGGCTCGGGCCGTGGAGTCCGGAAGGCTGGCCCGGCACCGAGGTGGGCTGGGGCATCCTGCGCGATGCATGGGGCAAGGGCTACGCGACCGAAGGCGCGGCCGCCGCCATCGACTGGGCTTTCGACGCGCTGGGCT
>JAGWPD010000157.1 GCA_028870705.1 Gammaproteobacteria bacterium | reverse complement strand
GGCTGCGCCGGCATCGAGGCCGACGCTGGCGCTGAGGCCGCCCGCGTCGAGCTGCGCCCGCACCGTGCCGTTGCCGAGGCTGAAGGACTCGAGGCGGCCGCCGCTGAGATGGTGACGGACCGCGGCTTCGGCCAGCGCGCCGTTGATCGAGCCGGTCCAGGGCGCCGTCGCGCCGGCGGCGGCGGCCTGCGCATCGAGCGAGACACGGCCGTCGAAATCGGTGTCGGTGCTCAGTCCGGCCGTCAGGGCGCGCAGCGGGACGTTCGCCGCATGCAGCGCGAGCCGGCTGCCGCCAGGCAGGCGCGCCAGCATGGCGCACAGCGTCGCCACCGCGTCGTGCAGGCAGAAGTCGCGCAGCTCCAGCTGCGTGCCGTCGAGCGCAACGCTCAGCGAGGCCGGCGCGCCCAGCGCCAGGTGCATCGTGGTGCCGTCGCTGGCCGAGAACTCATCGATCGCGGCATGCCAGATGCCGTCGCTGAACTGCGCGCCGCCGCCCGCCTGCACGCGATACGGCGGGGCGCGCATATCGAGCGCGTAGTGGTGCGCGGCGGCGGTGCCCCGGGTGGTGAAGCCGAGGTGCTCGATGCGCCGTGCCCCGGCGCTGAAGTGTTCGAGCTCGAGGTCGACATCGGCGCGGCCATTGCCCTGCGGTTCGAAGTTGACGTCGGCGCGCAGCGCCTGCAGCCGCAGTCCGTCGTAGTGGATTCCCGCGCCGCTGACGCGCGCCAGCAGCAGCGGATTGCGCAGGTCTCCGCGCAGGTGCCCGGCCGCCCGCAGCTGGCCGCGCGCGCCGTTGCGCAGCAGCGCCAGGTCGCTGGCGTCGATTGCGAAGCGCAGATCGGGATGCGCGCCGAGCCGGCCATCCGCCTCCAGCCGCGTGGCGCCGAGCTGCAGCCGCACCTGTTGCAGCAGCCAGTCGTTGCCGGCCAGCGTGATGCCGGCCTGGCCGCTGGCGCGCTGGCCGCGCACGTTGCCGCCCACGGCGGTGAATTTCGCCTGCAGCGAACGGCCGGCGCCGAAACCCAGGCCGCTCGCGTCGAGGTTGAAGTCGAGCCGGCCCCTGATGGCCGGACGAAGCGAGGCGATGTCCAGGCCGCGCACGCTGCCGGCGGCCGACCAGCGTGCGTGCGGCGACCATTCAACCGCGGCGCGCAGCTGCGCATGCCCACCGAAGGCATCGAGCGCGAGATCGTGCAGGTCCAGGCCACTGTGCTCGATGCGTCCGGTGGCGCGGAATTGCGTCCTCGGCATCGCGAGCAGCTGCAGCGCGCCGTTCGCGCTCAGCGCGTAGGGCTTGAGGCCCGCGAGCGTGTAGCTGCCGGCGCTGCTGCGCACCCTGGCGTGCGCGCAATCCAGCGGCCAGCAAAACTGCTGCCAGTCACCATGCAGGTCGAGGCGCGGGCCGCCCGCGACGATGCCGACCTGGCCCGCGGCGCTGAGCCGGGCCCCGGAGGCGCGGTGCAGGAACACCAGGTGCGAGACCTCGAGCACGCGCGCGGCGTACCGGCCGGCGAAATCCACCGCCAGCGGCCCCGCGGCGAGGCCCGGTGGATCGAGCGTGCCCTGCACGCCGAAGCCGTGGCGATTGCCGCTGAGCCCGAGCGTGCCGTGCACGGCGCCCAGCATGCCGCCCAGCCCCCAGGCGCGCAGGTCGAAATCGCGCACCTGCGATACGCCCTGCCAGTGCCAGTCGCCGCTGAGCGCGCGCGCCTCGCCCTGGAAATCGGCATTGAACGGCGCGAGCAGCGCACCCGTGATCAACAGGCGGTCGAGGTCGCCCTCGAACTGCGCGTCCGCCAGCCACGCGGGCTTGCCCGGCGCCTCCAGGCTGAAGCGTGCGCCGCCCTGCAGCTGGATCGGCGCGGCTGCGCGCACCGAACCGGTCGCCCGCACATCGAAGCCCGCGTACTGCAGCGCGCCGTCGAAGACGCGGATCTGCTTGTTGCCCACCTGCGCGACCGCGCGCAGCCGGTCGGCGGCCAGGCTCGCGCCGCTCGGCGAGATCAGCTCGGCATGCGCGACCGCGAGATCCTCGGCCTGGATATTGAGCAGGCCGTAAAGGAAATGCGGCTGCCACGGCGCGCCGGGCGCCGCCGCGTGCGGCAGCACGTGGATCCGGATCGCGGCGATCCGCAGGTGCGCGACCCGGATCGTCTGCCACAGCAGCGGGAGCAGTGCGACGCGGCCGTCGAGCTGGTCGGCCACGATGTGCACGCGCGGGTGGTCGACGACCAGCCGGTCGATGTGCACGCCCTCATGCAGCGTGCCGCGCGCACCGTCGATCTGCAGCGTCACGTGGCCGAGGCGGCGGTTCGACAGCGCCACCAGCCGCTGCAGGCCGCTCTCGGTCCAGCCGATGTAGTAGCAGGCGCCCGCCACCAGCAGCGCCAGCGCCAGCAGCGAGATCCACGACGTATGCAGCAGGCGGCGCATCACAGGCGGGGAGAGATGTTGAGGTGGATGCGCGCGCCGGGCAGGGTGTCGAAGCCGGGCGCGTGCAGCGCCTTGGCGACGTCGATGCCGACGGTGACCACGGGCAGCCGCCAGCGGAAGCCCACGCCGACGGAGATCGCCAGCTTGTCGTCAAGTCGGTCGAGCGCGTTGCCGAAGTCCGTGAATGCCGCGACGCCCAGGTTGCGCGGCAGGTCGCGCTCGAACTCGACGGTGCCGGTAAGCAGATGGCGGCCACCGATGCGCTGCGACACCAGCCGGTCGTAGGGCGTCCCCTGGCCGGGCCCGCTGGCGATGATGCCGCTCTGTTCGACGGTACGGAGCGGTGACAGATCGTTGTAGCCGAAACCGCGCACGCTGCGGTCGCCGCCGGCGAAGAAACGGTACGCGGCGGGCAGTTCGTCGAAATTGTGCACGGCGCTGACGCCGACTTCGCCGCGCAGCAGCAGATGCCAGACATTGCCGAGGTTGAGCACCTGTTCCGAGCGCACGTCGAGGCGCAGGAAGTTGGCCTTGGCGCCGAGCGCGCTGAGCGAACCGTCCAGCTGCGCGTACAGCGAACGCGAGAACAGGTCCTCGCCCAGGTAGCCCTCGGGTATCGCGGCGATGACGATGCCCGGCACCACCAGGTTGTCGACCTTGCTGTTGTCGATGGCGTCGCTGGTGACATCGTGCGCGAACTTGGCCGTGAACACGCGCTGCCAGTGACCGGTACTGAGGCTGATGCTGGGCGTGATCGCCACCTCGCGGGTATTGATGTCGGCGCCGCTGACCGTGAAGCCCGAATCCGGGGCCACCGGCGCGGGCAGCAACGTCCGGGTGTAGACGTTGCTGCTGATCTGCTGGGTCTGGTCGATGAACTGGAGCGACATCTTCTCCAGCACCGGGTCACCGAAGGGCACGTCGTAGCGCGCGTTGATGTTCTGCGTGGTCTTCGAGACTTGCAGCGAGACACGCATGCGGTGGCCGCGATCGTTGACGCGCGGATCGAGCCAGCTGATCGTCCCGCGCGCGCCGGTATCGGTGGCATAGCCGGCGCCGAAGGCGTAGCTGTTGCGCGCTGTCTTCGCGGTGATCTGGATCGGCACGGTATGCGTCGCCGGGTCGCGCTGGCCGGGCACCAGGTCGACGCTGGAGAAGAACTGGCTGTCATCGAGCGCGAATTGCGTACGCAGCAGCTTGCCGGCGTCGTAGGGCTCGCCCTGCTGGTAGCGCAGGTAGCGGCGGATGCGCGCGTCGCGGATCGCCCCCTGGGTGATGCTGGTGGCGCCGAACGAGTAGCGTTCGCCGGTGTCGAGCTCGAGCACCACACTGGCGCGGTGCGCGGCCGGATCGACCTGCAGTTCGTTGCGCAGCAGGCGCGCGTCGAGGTAACCGAAGGTCGCGGCGGCCGACTGCAGGTCGGTCTTGACCTTCTCGTAGGCCGCATGCTCCAGGCGCGCGCCCTTCACCAGCGTGTGGCCGGCGGCGACGCGTTCGAACACCGGATCGCCGGCGCCCGCGCCGCGGATGACGATGCTGACGGCTTCGAGCAGCACCGGTTCGCCGGGCCTGATGTCGATCTGCACGCGCCAGTTGCGCTGCTTGTCCTCGGCGGCGAGCGTGGCCTGGACCACCGGCTGGTAGTAGCCGAATGGCCGCAGCGCGTCGCGCACTTCACCGTCGACGCGCCGGAACAGGCGCGCGACCGCGTCGGGCTCGATGCGGTCGCGGTCCTTGTAGCGCTCGAGGCTGAGCAGCGCGAGCACGTTGCGGCGCAGCGTGCTGTCGACGCCGTTGACCTCGACGTGGATGAGGGCGGTGGCGGGCCCGGCCATCGCCAGCAACCCGGCCAGCGGCAGCGCGATCCGGGCCAGCAGCGCGGCGCGGACCCGTTTCATGCGTGGGGCGCGATCATGTGCGGGGCCCGAGCGCCGTGCCGGTGGCGCGCTGGTACCACGCCTCGATCAGGCGCCGGGCGATCGTGTGGCGCGGCGGGAGCAGCGCATCCGCGCGCGCGAGCTCGGTGGCGCTGAACCAGCGCGCGTCCTCGAGTTCGCCGTCGAGCCGGAGCGGCTCGGTGCGGTCGGCGCTGGCGTGGAAGCCCAGCATCAGCGAGGAGGGGAATGGCCAGGGCTGCGATGCGAAGTAGCGGACCGCGCCGGCCTGCACGCCGGCTTCCTCGCGCACTTCGCGCACCACCGTATCCTCCAGGCTCTCGCCCGCCTCGACGAAGCCCGCCAGCGTCGAGTAGCGGCCGGCCGGCCAGCTCGACTGGCGGCCGAGCAGCGCGTGCCCGCCATCGCTCACCAGCACGATCACCGCCGGATCGAGCCGCGGAAAGAACTCGGCGCCGCACTCGCTGCTGGTGCAGCGCAGGCAGTGCCCGGCCTGGCGCGGCGCGGTCGGTGCCCCGCAGGCGCCGCAGTGGCGGTGGCGCGCGCGCCAGATCTGCAGCGCGCGCGCGCAGGTCAGCAGCGCGGCCTGCGGCCCGGGCAACTCGCTGAGCAGTGGGCGCAGCTCCTCGAATTCCGTGCCGGCGGGAAATGCGCTGCTGCCCGGCAGCGCCTCGAGCAGCACGCAACGCTGGCCCTGGAACCAGCCGAGCAGCACCTGCTGGCCCGGATCCGCGCCGCGCACCAGCGGGTGCGTGGCATCGAGGAAGGCAATGCCGGTTGCGGGGCCGCGACGCACCAGGTGGCGCGTGCCGCTCGCGATGAGGAAGCGCGTGCCCGGCTCCGCCAGCGCCCGCGCGGCCCAGTCGGCCACCTCGCGGGCCTCCGAACGGCGCTCCAGCCAGGCGCCCGAGAAGGGGTTCTGGTCGTGTTCCGCCGTCATCGGGCCGCTGCCTGCATGGCCCGTATTATAGGTAGCCGCGCGGAGCTGCGCGGGCCGGGGCGCGCGCCCGGAGCGTGTATCAGGGCATTGGACGCGCGCGGCGCGCGCTGTTGCAGCCGGGCCCGCGGCGCGGATCATCGACCGCGCAGAGCGCGCAGCGCGCGGGCCGCAGCGCCAGCGAATCGACCACCAGCAATGCGCCGCAGCCTTGGCAAGCGCCGAGCGCGAGTTCGCTCCCGCGCGCCAGCGCATTCACCAGCAGCACCGCGTGCTCGAAGCCGATGCCCGGCGAGGCGACGATCGCCCGGTAGGCGTCGTAGGCCTGACACAGGGCCGCGGCGCGGCCTACACCGGCGAGCGCCGCAGTGGCGGCGGATCCGGCCGTACCCACCCGTCCCTGATCCCGTGCGAGCACGCCGACCAGGCAGCACAGGCCGGCCAAGGCGCCGGCCTCGTGCCGCAGCCGCGCGCTGCGCATGAAGAACGCCGCCTGCTGCGGCGACTTGCCGCGGTGGCGCGCCACGCGGCAGCCGCCGTCCTGCAGGTACGAGCGGTACAGCTTGCGGATGCGATCGTCGGTGAGCCCGGTCCACTGGCGGATCGTGTGCGTGCGCGCTTCATGGCGGATGAAATGCATGGCGATGTCGAGCCGCTGGCGGTCGCGGCTGTAGCGGTCGTCGGAGATGCGCATGGCTGCCTCGCTCGCCGGTGTGCCGGCTTCTGGGTATAATTGGGCGAAATATCCCAAATTTACGGATAGCATGCCAGCCCCACGGCCGCGAATATGTCGCCACTTCAGCGAGGAACGCATGACCGAATCGCTCTATCTGCCCGCCGGCAGTTCCGGCGCCTGGGATCGCGGCCTGCTCGAGCCGCTGGCCGAGCTCAATCTCGAGGTACTCGATGCGCTCGCGGGCGCGGCCGCCGTGCTGCGCTGGCCCTGGCGCGCGCTGGGCGAGGCGGCGCGCCAGCGGCTCGCGCATTGTCCGTTCCTGCTGGTGGATGCGGCCTTCGCCCGGCCGGAACTCTGGGCCAATCTGCCGCGCAGCAGTGTGCACGAATCTCAGCCATCATCCGGCGCAGGAGCGGCAGGCGCGCCGCGCGGCCCGCTGCCCACACCGTTGCTGCGGCGGGCGCTGCTGTTCGCCTGGCATCTCGCCCGCGCCAACCGGCTCGCGGCCTGCGTTGCGCTCGGCATGAGCGCGCCCTGCGCGGCACTGGTGGCCGCATGTCGTTTCGCCGACCTGGAAGCTCTGGCCGAGCGCCGGCCGGCCTGGATCCGCCCGCGCTGGGACGACCGGCCGGAAGTCTGGCAGGCCTGGCTCGCGGCGGCCGCCGAAGAGTCGCCGCGCGCGCTCGAGAGCCTGCAGCTGTGGGGCCTGCAGATGCTGGCTGCCGACGCGACGGCGCGCCGCCCCTGAACGCGTTAAATCCCGCAAAACGCCGATGCCATGGGGCCTTGGCGCGCCGTGGGGCGGTGGAAACTTGTTCGCCCAGGCCCTACTATTAAGAAACTTACGGGGCCGCCAGTCCACTCATAAAACCACGAGGGTCATTGCAATGTGGCAACAGGGCGTGAAGTTTTCATTGCTGGCGTCGGTCGCAGCCGGCCTCACCAGCCTGGGGATGCTGGCCAGTCCGGCGCGCGCCGAAAAAGACACCAAGGCGCCCGAGATTCCGACCTGCGACCACAAGATCGGCACACTCGCGGTCACCGAACCCGAGAACAAGTGGTGGCTGGGCCTCAACCTCGAGTCGCCCGAAGCGCTGCTGAAGGTGTTCGTGTCGCAATCCCACTGTTTCACGCTGGTCGACCGCGGCAAGGGCCTGCAGGCGGCGCAGGCAGAGCGCGCGCTGGCCGGCGAAGGCGAGATGCGCGGCGGCTCCAACATCGGCAAGGGCCAGATGAAGGCGGCCGACTACGTGCTGGTGCCCGACATCGTCAACCAGAACGCCAACTCCGGCGGCCGCCACCTCGGCGGCATCCTCGGCGGCCTGGTGCCCGGGCTGGGCGGCGCGATCCTAGGCGGCATCAGCCTCAAGAGCAAGACCGCCGATGTGGTGCTGACACTCACCGACGTGCGCTCCACCGAACAGGTCTCGCTGCAGCAGGGCCATGCGAAGAAGACCGATCTGGGCTGGGGCGCGGGCGGCGGCGTGGGGTTCTTCGGCGGCTTCGCCGCGGGCGGAGCCAGCAGCTATGCGAACACCGAGATCGGCCAGGTGGTGACCATGGCCTATCTCGATGCGTTCGCGAAGCTGGTCAACGATGTCAAGCAGATCAATCCCAATGCCAAGGCCGACAACGTCTCGCAGTCGGTGGCGATGTCGAAGCCCGGCAAGCTGTACGCCGAGCCGAACCTCAAGTCGGCCGTGGTGCGCGATCTCGATCCGGGCATGACGATGTACCCCACCGGCGACAAGCAGGGCATCTGGTGGAAGGTCACCGACGAGCTCGGCAACGAGGGCTGGGTGCCGTCGAGCCTGTTCCAGCTAGCCAAGTAGCTTGCAGGCCTTATCGATACGCGGGCTGACCAAGACCTACCGCAACGGCGTGCAGGCGCTGCGCGGCGTCGACCTCGACGTCGAGCAGGGCGATTTCTTCGCGTTGCTCGGTCCGAACGGCGCCGGCAAGACCACGCTGATCGGCATCATCACCTCGCTGGTCAACAAGACCGCGGGCACGGCCAGCGTGTTCGGCTACGACCTCGACCGCGAGCTCGAGCGCGCCAAGTCCTGCATCGGCGTGGTGCCGCAGGAACTGAACTTCAACCAGTTCGAATCGCCGCTCACGATCGTCATCAACCAGGCGGGCTTCTACGGCATCCCGCGGCCGGTGGCGCGCGCGCGCGCCGAGAAATACCTCAGGCAGCTGCAGCTCTGGGACAAGCGCAATGGCATGGCGCGCGCCCTGTCGGGCGGCATGAAGCGCCGGTTGATGATCGCGCGCGCGCTGATGCACGAGCCGCGGCTGCTGGTGCTCGACGAGCCGACGGCCGGTGTCGACATCGAGATCCGCCGCTCGATGTGGGATTTCCTCAATGACATCAATGCGCGCGGCACGACGATCATCCTCACGACGCACTATCTGGAGGAAGCCGAGAACCTGTGCCGCAACATCGCGATCATCGACAACGGCCAGATCGTCGAGCGCGACCGCATGAGCAACCTGCTGCGCGGGCTGCATACCGAGACCTTCGTGCTGAACCTGCGCGTGCCGGTGCCGGCCGCGCCGCTGGTGGCCGGCTTCCCGATCACGCTGGTCGACGCGCAGACCATCGAGGTGGAGGTCTCGAAGGAGCAGAGCCTGAATGGCCTGTTCGCGCAGCTGGCGGCGCTCGGCCACGAGGTGCAGTCGATGCGCAACAAGGTCAACCGGCTCGAAGAGGTGTTCATGCGGCTGGTGGAGCACAAGAGCGCCCATGGCTGAAGCGCACGCAACCGCACCGGTCCCGGCGCCGGCCAGTGCCGCGCCGTCGCTGCACGCGACGCGCTGGATCGGCTTCGCGACCATCGTGATCCGCGAGTACAGCCGCATCGTGCGCATCTGGGGCCAGACGCTGGTGCCCTCGGCGGTCACCGCGATCCTGTATTTCGTGATCTTCGGCAGCCTGATCGGCCGGCGCGTCGGGCAGATGGGCGGCTTCGATTACATGCAGTACATCGCGCCCGGCCTGATCATGATGTCGGTGATCACCAACTCCTACGGCAATTCGGTGTCGTCGTTCTTCGGCGCCAAGTTCGGCAACCACGTCGAGGAGCTGCTGGTCTCGCCGCTCCCCAACTGGATCATCGTCGCCGGCTACGCCACCGGCGGCCTGGTGCGCGGCATGATGGTGGGCGGCGTGGTCACGATCGTCTCGCTGATCTTCGCGCGCCTGCCGGTGCAGCACCTCGGCTTGATCGTCGCGGCGGTGCTGCTGACCTCGCTGATCTTCTCGCTCGGCGGCTTCATCAACGCGGTGTTCGCCAAGAACTTCGACCAGGTGAACTGGATCCCGGCCTTCGTGCTCACGCCGCTCACCTATTTCGGCGGCGTGTTCTACTCGGTCGCGATGCTGCCGCCGTGGGCGCGCGCGCTCTCGCACGTCAACCCGATCCTGCACATGGTCAACGCCTTCCGCTACGGCTTCCTCGGCGTCAGCGACGTCAGCGTCGCGGGCGCCTTCGCGATCATGGGGGCGCTGGTGGTCGCACTGTTCATCGCCGCGCTCCAGCTGATGAACCGCGGCGTCGGCATCCGCGACTAGCGCGGCGTCTCGCCCCGCGCAGGCCGAACATCCCTACCGCCGGGTGGCAGTGAAGCCTGGATGGCCAGTGGGAGAGCCGCCACCCCCAGGCCGCTCACGGCGGCATCGCGCGCGGCTCGGCCAGCAGGCGTTGCGCGACGCGCTCGGCGTCCTCCACCGCGCCGAGGATGCCTACTGCGCGTTCGAAAATCTCCCGCCCGATCTCGGTCATCGACAGCGAGCGCGTGGTGCGCTCGAGCAGGCGTGCGCCGAGCCGGCGCTCGAGTCTGCTCACCACGCGCGAGACGTAGGTTTTCTGCATCGCGAGGCTCTCGGCGGCGCGGGTGAAGCTGCGGCTCTGCACCACGCGGACGAACACCGTCAGTTCGCGAATTTCCATTGATATCCCAGAAGTACACAGTATCTGCCGCAGGCGGTTATTGATGAACGTCCGATCGAAGCCAATACTGCCCCCCATCCATCCCGAGCGGAACTGCCATGAGCTTCGGAGATGGCAACGTGTCGCGATCGGCCGCCCGCAAGCGCGTCGCCGTCGTCATTGCCAATCCGGCGTTTTCCAGCACCACCGGCTGGCCGGTCGGATTCTGGTGGAGCGAGCTGACGCACCCCTGTCTCGCCTTCGAGGAAGCGGGCTACGGGACCGAGGTGTTCAGCCCGGACGGAGGCCGTTGCACGGCAGACGCATTGAGCGACCCGAACGATGCCAGCGGCTGCAGCAGCTCGGACCTGGTGACGCAGGGCTTCATCCACACCCCCGCCCTGCGCGCGCCGGTCGATGCGACGCGCAGCGTCCGCGAACTGGACAGCTCGAAGTTCGACGCCATCCTGCGCTACGCGCGGCTGCCGGGCGGTGAACTGCTGGCGCGCGGCCGGCATGTCATGCCCTGGTGCAGCGAGGATGAACTGAAGGCCCTGGGCGCCAACTACGTGCAGGCCGGGCTGTGGCGCAGCTTCGCGGTGCGTGATGGCCATCTGGTAACGGGCCAGCAGAATTTCTCCGGCGCGGAGACCGCGCGCCTGGTCATCGAATCCCCGGGTCGTTAGGAGCCGCCATGAGCATAGCCATCATCGGCGCGGGCAACCGCATCTTCATGCCCGTCTGCGGCAACGACCCGGAGGCGCGTGCGCGCGTGCTGGCGCTCGCAGCCAAGCTTGGTTTCGACGCGGTCGACTGTGGCGAACTGCGCGCCGCGCGCTACCTCGAGCCCCTGGCCATGGCCTGGATTCACCTCGCTTTCCGCATGGGCCAGGGCCGCCGCTTCGCCTTTGCCCGGATCACACGCTAGCAACTGCCGCTGGCGGTACCTGCGGCAGCGCCTGCCTGCAGCGCTGTCACACAACTGCAACCGCCAGGTCACGGTCCGGTAGCATTGCCGGCGCAGCATGCCGGGCGTGAATCGCGCCCAGCTCGTCCTTGCCCGATTCGATGACGCCGAGTATCGCCTCTGCCGCGGACTCAATCGCGCGTCGGCCCGTCCCTGGCTGCGCGCCACGTTGCGGATCGCGAGCCGGCTCGGCGATGGTGTGCTCTGGTACGCGCTGCTGGCGACGCTCCCGCTGCTGTATGGCGCCGCAGCGCTCAGGCCCGCGCTGATCATGGTGGCGACGGGCCTGGCAGGGCTGCTGATCTATCGCCGCCTGAAATCCCTGCTGGTGCGCGAGCGACCGTTCCTGCGGCACCCCGGCATATCGCTGGAGATGGCGCCACTCGATCGCTACAGCTTTCCGTCGGGACACACGCTGCATGCGGTGTGCTTCACCGGCCAGGCGGTCGCGCATTTCCCGGCGCTGGGCTGGGTGCTGGTGCCCGCGGCCACGCTGATCGCGCTCTCGCGCGTGGTGCTGGGGCTCCACTACCCGACCGACGTGCTGGCCGGCGCCGCGATCGGCGCGGCGCTCGCCGCCTGCGGTCTGGCGCTGGCCTGAGCCGATGCGGGTCCTGTTCCTGTCCGACGTCTATTTCCCGCGCGTCAACGGCGTTTCCACTTCGATCGCGACCTTTCGCACCGACCTCGCCGCCGTCGGCGTCGAGACGACGCTGGTGGCTCCCGCCTACGCGGAAGCGCCGGCCGTGCCCGACGATGCGCGCGTGGTCCGCGTGCGCGCGGGCAACGTGCCGCGCGATCCCGAGGACCGGCGCATGCTGTGGGGCGAGCTGCAGCGCACGCTCGGGGCGCTGCGCGGCGAGCGCTTCGAGCTGGTGCACGTGCACACACCGTTCCTCGCGCACTATGCCGGCGTGCGCTGCGCGCGCGCCGCGGGCATCCCGGTGGTCGAGACCTACCACACTTTCTTCGAGGAATACCTGCACCACTACGTGCCGCTGCTGCCGCGCGCCCTTGGCCGCCGGCTGGCGCGCACGCTCACGCGTTCGCAATGCGCGCAGGTGGACGCGCTCATCGCGCCCTCGGAGCCGATGCGCGCGATGCTGGCGGCGAGCGGCGTGCGCCGGCCCGTGCAGGTGGTTCCGACCGGCATGCCGCCCGACCGTTTCGCGCGCGGTGACGGCGCGCGCTTCCGGCGGCTGCACAATCTCCCGGTCGAGCGGCCGTTGCTGCTGTACGTCGGGCGCGTCGCGCATGAAAAGAACATCGGCTTCCTGCTCGACAGCTTCGTCGCGGTGCGGCGCAGCCGACCGGATGCATTGCTGGTGATCGCGGGCGAAGGGCCGGCGCGCGCGTCGCTCGCGCAGCAGGTGCAGCGGCTCGGGCTGGTGCGCGACGTCGCCTTCGTCGGTTACCTGGATCGCGAGCGTTCGCTGGCCGACTGCTACGCGGCCGCGGCGGTGTTCGTGTTCGCCTCGCGCACCGAGACGCAGGGCCTGGTGCTGCTGGAAGCGATGGCGCAGGCCTGCCCGGTGGTCTCGACGGCGCACCTCGGCACCGCCTCGATCCTGCAGCCCGGTTGCGGCGCCCGCGTCGCACCGGACGAGCCGATGGGCTTCGCGCAATCGGTGCTGCAGCTGCTCGACGATCCCGCGCGCGCCGCGCGCTGCGGCCAGCAGGGCCAGCAGTACGCACGCGGCTGGTCATCGGCGGTGCAGGCCGCGCGCCTGCGGGACTGCTACGCGCAGCTTTGCGCGCGCGCTAATATGGCGCCCGAGCCGGCCTCGATGGCCGCGCCCGGGGAACCGCATGAGCGCCAAGCGTGCCTTGATAGTCGATGATTCGCGCTCCGCGCGCACCTTCCTGACCCGCATCCTCGAGCGCTACGACCTGCAGGTCGACGGCGCCGGTTCCGCCGAAGAGGCGCTCGAGTACCTCCACAGCCAGCATCCGGACGTGATCTTCATGGATCACCTGATGCCGGGCATGGATGGCTTCCAGGCGCTCAGCGCGATCAAGAACGATCCGCGCACCGCCGCCATCCCGGTGATGATGTACACCTCGCAGGAGGGCGCGCTGTACCTTGACCAGGCGCGCGCGCTCGGCGCGGTGGGCGTGCTGCCGAAGCAGACGCGGGCCGGCGATGTCAGCCGCGCGCTCGAGCAGCTGCGGCTGCTTGGCGCACCGGATGGGCAGCGGTTGGCACAGGCGCCCACCGCCGCGCCGCCCACCGC
>JAGWPD010000156.1 GCA_028870705.1 Gammaproteobacteria bacterium | reverse complement strand
TGATCACCGCTGTGGCGGTGATCACCCCGCGGCCGCGGCGGGGCGCGCGGCCACGCTTCCTCTGGCGGTGCGTGTGAGCTTGCGCCACACTGCCGACGGGCAAGCGAGAGGGTATCCATGAGTTCCGAACCCGTGCGCGACGTGCTCATCGTCGGCGGCGGCACCGCCGGCTGGATGTCCGCCAGCGCGCTCGTCAAGGTCCTGGGTCCGCTGATCAAGGTGACGCTGGTCGAGTCCGATGAAATCGGCATCATCGGGGTCGGCGAAGCGACCATTCCCCACATCAAGACGCACAACACGCTCATTGGCATCAATGAAGTGGAATTCGTGCGCGAGACCCAGGGAACCTTCAAGCTAGGCATCGAGTTCGTCGACTGGGGCCGCCTGGGCGAATCCTATATCCATGGTTTCGGCAAGCTCGGCATCGATCTGGCCGGGCATCCGTTCCACCTCTACTGGGCGCGTGCGCACCTGGCGGGCAAGGCCGGTGACCTCGCGCGCTACTCGTTCAACGTGTCGGCCTGCCGGGCCGGCAAGTTCATGTCGACTCCGGTGGACGCGCCGAAAGGCACGCCGCTGGAGGACATTGCCTACGCCTACCACTTCGATGCCTCGTTGTATGCGCGCTTCCTGCGCCGATTCTCGGAACAGGCGGGCGTGCGGCGTGTCGAGGGCAAGGTGGTGGAGGTCCGCCAGCACGCCGACAACGGCTTCGTGCAGAGCGTGGTGCTCGCCAGCGGCCAGGAACTGACAGCCGACCTGTTCATTGACTGCACCGGATTTCGCGGCCTGTTGATCGAGGAGACGCTGAAGAGCGGTTACCGGGACTGGACGCGTTGGCTCCCCTGCAACCGTGCGCTGGCCGTGCCTTGCGCCAACGTCGGGCCGCCGGTGCCGTACACGCGCTCGACCGCCCGCCGTTCAGGCTGGCAGTGGCGCATTCCGCTGCAGCATCGCGTCGGCAACGGCTACGTGTATGCCGGCGATTTCATCAGCGACGAGGACGCGCGCTCCGAACTGCTGGGCCACCTCGACGGCAAGCCGCTGGCCGAACCCCGGTTGCTGAGATTCACGACCGGCCACCGCAACCAGGTGTGGAAGAAGAACGTGGTGGCGATCGGGCTTTCGGCCGGGTTCCTCGAGCCGCTCGAGTCAACGGCGATCCATCTCATCCAGACCGGCATCGCCAAGCTGGCGCTGATGTTCCCGCGCAAGGGCATGAGCCCGGCGGTCAGCGAACTGTACAACCGGCAGGTGGCGTATGAATACGAGCGGATCCGCGATTTTCTCGTCCTGCACTACAACGCGACCACGCGCAACGACACAGCGTTCTGGAATCACTGCCGTACCATGGCGATTCCCGACGGGCTGGGCGAGTACATGGAGTTGTTCAGGGACAGCGCGCGCGTGATCCCGAAGCCCGACGAGCTGTTCACGCTGCCGAGCTGGGTGCAGGTGATGGTCGGACAGGGCCTGCAGCCCGCGGATTTTCCGCCGGTCATCGGCGTGCTTTCGGATGCCGACCTGGGCAAGTTCCTGGCGCACGTCGAGGCGGTCATCCAGAGCAGCGTGAACGTCATGCCCACGCACCAGAACTTCATCGAACGCTACTGCCGCGCGCAGGCGGCGTAGCGGCGCGGATCAGCGCGCGCGGCGCTGCGCCTGGCCGCAGGATTCGCGGATTACCAGCTGCGTGCTGAGCGTATGGCGGTCGGGCCGTGCGCTCTCACGATCCTCGATCGCGTGCGCGAGTTCCTCGAGTGATTGCCGTCCGAGCTCGGTGGTCTGCGCGCGCACCGTGGTGAGCGGCGGGGTGATGTAGCGCGCAATCGGTATGTCGTCGAATCCGGTCAGCGCGATGTCCTCGGGCACCCGCACGCCCGCCTCGCGCAAGGCCAGCAGGCAACCGATGGCCATCATGTCGTTCGCGGCGAATACGGCGTCCGGGCGGGGCGCGGCGGCGGCGAGTTGCTGGCCCGCCTGGTAGCCGGATTCCTCGGTGAAATTGCCCGCCAGCACCAGCGCCCGCCCGGATAGCGTGCGCCCCAACGCCGCCTGAAAGCCGCGTAGACGCTCGGCCGATTCGTAGTTGCCTTCCGGACCGGCGATGTGCGCTATCCGCTGGTAGCCGAGCGCACGCAGGTGCTCGACCATCGCCTTGGCGCCGCCGAAATCGTCGATCACGAAGGCCGGTGCGCGGCCGGCCTGCTCGGGCGTGTTCAGCAACACGGCCGGAAGCGTTGACGGGAGCGCCGCGTCGAGCGATTTCGCGTTGAGATAGGGCGACATCACCAGCACACCGTCGACGCGGCCGTTCATCGCGCGCAGCGCCAGCGCCGCCTCGCCGGCATCGCCGTGTGAGCTGGACACGAGCAGATGCAGACCCCGCAGGCGCGCGGCGCGATCGATGCCACGGATCAGTTCCGAGAAATATTCACCGTGGATGTCGGGCAGCAGCACGCCGATGGTGCGGGTGCGCCGGGTAATGAGGCTGCGGGCCGCCTCATGTGGGGTGTATCGCAGGTACTGTGCAGCCCGCAGCACTCGCTGGCGGGTCGGTTCCGTTACGGCACCGCTCCCGTTGAGCACCCGGGATACCGACGCAGTGGACACGCGGGCGCGCATCGCCACGTCCTTGATAGTCGCTGCCAACAATGCCCCCTGATCCCCCGGTCGGTTCGAATGTAAGCGTTTACCAGCGAAAAATCAAACGCTTGGGTCAGGGCGCGGGACTTCGATCATTGGCCGATGACGACGACCGCGGTGGTGCCGTGCGCGGCATCGGGGCCGATCCAAACCCGCGCGCTCGAGGGTTCGACGGCGTGGTGCTGCGCTGCGTCCCACAAGGCGAAGGCCTCCGGGCCCAAGTCGAACGTGACCTGTTTCGTCTCGCCCGGCGCCAGCGCGATGCGCTGGAATCCGGCCAGCGCGCGCACCGGCTGCGCGACGCTGGTGCCACGCAATCCGACATACAGCTGCACCACCTCGACGCCGGCGCGCGTGCCGCTGTTGGTGACCGCGGCGCTCGCGGTCACGACGGCCTTGCCCGATCCGCGGCGCAGCGCCTCATTGAGCTTCGCCGCGCTGAGACCGTGCGCATCGAGCTGCAAAGGGCCGTAGCTGAAGCTCGTGTACGAGAGGCCGTAGCCGAACGGGAATTGGGGGCTGTTCTGCTGGTCGATGTAGCGCGAGACGTATTTCTCGTCGCCACCGCCCACTGGTGGTTTGGTCAGGTCGAAGGCCGTGGCCGGCCGGCCCGTGTTCAGCGCGTTGTAGTAAAGCGGCTCCTGGCCCACGCTCCGCGGCCAGCTCACCACCAGGCGGCCGCTCGGATTCGCATCGCCGAAGAGCGTATCCACAAGCGCCGGACCTGCCTGGATACCCGGGAACCACGCCGCCAGGACTGCAGGGACATGCTCGAACGCCCAGGGCAGGGTCAGCGGCCGGCCGCTGAAGAGCAAGAGCACCACCGGCCTGCCCGTGGCCACGATCTTCTCCAGCAGTTCCTGCTGGCGGCCCGGCAGGCCCAGCGAGGAGCGGGACGCAGCCTCGCCCGTCATCGTGCCGGCGTCCTCGCCGAGCGCGAGGATGACCACGTCCGCCTTTGCCGCGGTCGCCACCGCGGTGGCGATGTCGGCATCGCTCCCGTCGAGGATGCCGGCGCCGTGCGCGCGCAGCAGGTGCGCTTCGCCGATGCGCGCAGCCAGCGCCGCGTGGAGCGAGGTCACGTCCTGCGCGCGTCCCAGCCCGGCCCACGAGCCGAGCATGTTGGGCGGATCGTCGGCCAGCGGGCCGATGAGCGCGATGTTCTTCAGGTCACTGGCGAGTGGGAGGAGCGGGGTGGCGTCCGCGGCCGGCGGGGCGTTCTTCAGCAGTACCAGCGAACGCTCGGCCGCGGTGCGCGCCAGCGCGACGTACTCCGGGCGCAGCATGGCGCCAGCCTCCCGCGACTCGTCCACGTACGGGTGCTCGAACAGGCCCAGCGCGAATTTCAGCCGCAGCACGCGCCGCACGGCCTCATCGACCCGCGCCATCGGCACCTGGCCCGCGTGCACCAGCTCGGCCAGGTGATCGTGGTACAGGCTGCTCGCCATGTCCATGTCCACGCCGGCCATGAAGCCCTTGCGCGCCGCGGTGGCACCATCGTTCGCGATGCCGTGGGCGATAAGTTCCGCAATCGAGGTCCAGTCGCTGTCGACGACGCCGCGGAAGCCCCATTCGTTCCGCAACACCTGCGTCAGCGTGAAGGGGTTTGCCGAAGCGGGCACGCCGTTGAGCGAATTGAAGGCGCTCATGATGGTGGCGCTGCCCACGTTGACCGCGGCATGGAATGGCGGCAGGTAATACTGCCGCAGCGTGTGCTCGGAGATCTCGGTGCTGTTGTAGTCGCGGCCCCCCTCGGCCGCGCCGTAACCCACGTAATGCTTGGCGCAGGCGGCGATGCTGTCGGGCGCATCGAGCCGCTCGCCCTGGTAGCCACGCACGTATGCGGCGGCCATCGCGGAGCCCAGGTAGGGATCCTCGCCCGCGCCTTCCGCCATCCGTCCCCAGCGCGCGTCGCGCGCGATGTCGACCATGGGCGAGAAGGTCCAGCGGATACCGGTTGCAGACGCTTCGCGGGCGGCGACGCGCGCCGCCTGCTCGACCAGGCCGGGATCCCAGCTCGAGGCGAGCCCGAGCGGAATCGGGAATTCGGTGCGAAAGCCATGGATGACATCCAGCCCGAACACGACCGGGATGTGCAGCCGCGATTTCTCGACCGCGACGTGCTGGTAGGCATTGGTCTCACGGGCGGTGGAAATGTTGAACAAGGCTCCGATCTGGCCTTTGGCCAGCATGTCGTTGTAGTCCGTGCGGCCGGTGCCGGGGCCGGTGGGCTGCCCGGCTGAATACTGCGCGAGCTGGCCGACCTTCTCGTCCAGGGTCATCTTCTTCAGCAGGGCATCGACCCGGGCATCGATCCGAGGGTCGTAGATGCCGGTACGCACTGGCACCGGCGAGTTCGCCAGCGCGGCATCGGCGTGCGCGCGGTGCGCCGGGCCTGCCAGCAACGCCAGCGCGCCGCCCGCTGCAGCCACACATGCCAACCTTCGGATGCGGTCGGTGGCGGCGGATATCCGGTTCGGCGTGGGCATGGGTGGTTTCCTTCGGGCCGGGCGCAGGGGCTGGTTTTTCAAGGTGGTAAACGTTTACATCAATGCTATGGCGGGCGCGTTTATGCTGTCAATGTGGCGCGGGGCAATGGCAGTAGGGCGAGCAGCAGGAATATCGGTCGCATGGTGTTGTCCTTGCGGCGCCGATTATGGCACCTTGCACCGCGCCCCGGGCACGTGCGATACAAGCCCGCTGCGCGGCATCGCATGACGGATGAGGAAGCAAGGCTCGATGCGCATCGCGAACTGGCTCGTGATCCTCGGCATGGCGACACTGGTGGCCGGCTGCGCCGCGCAGCACCGGTGGACGCTGGCGGAGGGCCAGCATCCGCAGGCCTACCAGGGCAAGGTGACGCGCGTCGTGTCGGGCCGGTTCCTGCTGTTCCTGCCGGCCGGATTCAAGGCGCACGGCAAGGAGCGCTACCCGTTGCTCATCTTCCTGCATGGCTCGGGCGAAGCGGGCGTCGACCTCGAAAAGCTCAAGGCGCATGGACCGCCGGAGTTCGTCGCCGCGCGGCCGGATTTTCCGTTCATCGTCGCTTCGCCCCAGTCGACCAGCGGCGGCAGCTTCGACCCGGCCGAATTGAACCTGATGCTCGATGAACTGCTCGCCAGGCTCCCGGCCGATCCGGACCGCGTCTACCTGACGGGCCTGAGCCTCGGTGGCATCTGGACTTATGGGTGGGCGAGCATGAATCCGCAGCGCTTCGCGGCGATCGCACCGGTCTGCGGCCGCTGGGAGCCGGAGGACGCCTGCAAGCTCAAGCACGTGCCGATCTGGGCTTTCCACGGCGCCAGGGATGACGCGGTGCCGATCGAGGGCGACGAGGCGATGATTGCGGCGATCAATGCCTGCGGTGGCAATGCGAAAATATCGGTTTATCCGGATGTCGGGCATGATGTGTGGAATGTCGCCTACGGCGAACCGAAACTCTATGAGTGGCTGCCGCAGCACAAGCGCGCGCATGCGAAGTAGCTGCGCGGCCAGCCGGCCCAGCGCGGCCGGCGCGCGAGGCTGAATCCCGTGCGCCTCATCCTGGTCGCCTGGCAGGTTCATCCGAAGTTTCCGTGCGTGGTGGCGGCGAATCGTGACGAATTCTTCGGGCGGCCGACTGCGGAGGCCGACTGGTGGCCGGGTGAAGCCGGCATCCTGGCCGGGCGCGACCTCCAGGCCGGCGGCACCTGGCTGGGGGTGACGCGCGGCGGGCGTTTCGCGGCGCTGACGAACTTCCGCGATCCGGCCGCGGCCGTCGCCAACGCGCCGAGCCGAGGCGCGCTGGTCACGGCTTTCCTCGAGGCGCAGTGGCCGGCGGCGCAGGGCCTGAGCGAGATTGCACGGCGCGGCCGGGGTTGCAATCCGTTCAACATCCTGTGCAGCGATGGGCGGGAGCTGGGGATCTACGAGAGCACGACCGCGGCCTCACGCATGCTCGGGCCTGGCGTCTACGCGCTGTCGAACCACCTGCTCGACACACCCTGGCCGAAGGTGCGGCAGGCCAAGTCGCGCCTCGCCGAGGCGCTCGATGACCTGCCGAAATCGGCCGCAATGCTCGATCTGCTGCGCGACGCGGAGCCGGCCGCCGACGAGGACCTGCCGCGCACCGGCGTGAGCCTGGCGATGGAACGCATGCTCTCCAGCGCCTTCATCCACGGCGAGCACTACGGCACGCGCTGCTCGACGATCGTCACCACCGATACCGAGGGCGCGGTCTCGTTTGCCGAATGGAGCTGGGACGAAGACGGGGCGCTGGCCGGCATGGTGCGCTACCACTTCCAGCCCGGGGCCGCGCGCGCGGGCGGTTCCTGAGCGGGCAGGCGCGCGGGCGCGCAGGGGCTTGCGGGTGCGTTGCGATTGGGTAATCCTCAGGCACGTGAGCCGGGCCCGACATCCAGTGGCAAGCCTGTGGCGCGGCGTGCTGCCGTTCGCGGGCTGCATTGCGGCCTGCCTGCTGGCCGCCTGCGCCAGCACTGGCGAGCTGCGCGCGGCGCGTGCCCAGCAGAACACCGCGGTGGTGCTTGCCTTCCTCGACACCGTGTTCAACAAGCACGAGGTCGAGAAGGCCTTCAAGCTCTACGTCGGCGCCAGCTATCGCCAGCACGATCCGCACGGGCCCGACGGCGTCGGTGGCGCGGTACGGGCGCTCACGAAGTACACGCGCGAGATTTACCCGGAACTGCGCCAGGAAGTGAAGCGCACGGTGGCGCAGGGTGACCTGGTCGCGGTGCAATCGCGCTACATGCCCACCAGCGCCGATCGCGAACGTGGCTCGGGCCAGGCGGCGGTCGACATCTTCCGCGTCGAGCATGGCAGGATCGTCGAGCATTGGGATGTGCGGCAGGATATCCCGGCAAATTCCGCCAATGACAATTCGATGTACTGAGCCATGAGCGCGGCGCCACGCACTTCCCGGCGGCGCGCGGCCGATGCCGCGCTGCTGGTCGCCGACATCGGCGGCACCAACGCGCGCTTCGGCGTCTGGTATCGCGACGCGCTGCACGCCGAGCAGGTTCTCAAGTGCGCTGACTTCGACGGACCCGCGGCCGCCGCCACGCGCTACCTGCAGGGGCTGCGCGCGGAGAATTCGGTGCCGCTGCCGCGCATCGCCGCGTTTGCGGTGGCCGGCCCGCTGCTCGAGGATCGCATTGCGCTCACCAACAACGGCTGGGATTTCTCCGCCGCCGTGACGCGCCGCGCGCTCAAGCTCAGGCAGCTCATCTTCCTGAACGACTTCACCGCCCTGGCGCTGTCGGTTCCGCGCCTGGCCGCGGACGAGCGCTACCAGGTCGGCGGCGCCGCGCCGCTCGCCGACGCGCCGATCGCGGTGATCGGCCCGGGCACCGGGCTCGGCGTTTCGGGACTGCTGCGCGCCGACAGGCGCTGGCTGGCGCTGCAGGGCGAGGGCGGGCACGTGACGCTCCCGGCGGTCGAGCCGCGCGAGATGGCGGTGGTCGCGACGCTCCACCGGCGCTACAAGCACGTGTCGGCCGAGCGGATTCTGTGCGGCGACGGACTGGAACTGCTCCACCGCACGCTGGCCGAGCTCGATGGCGCCGCGGTCGATCGGCTCGACGCGGGTGATATCACGCGGCGCGCGCTGGCCGGCGAGGACGCGCGCTGCCGCGAGACGGTGCAGTTGTTCTGCGGCTGGCTCGGCAACGTGGCCGGCAACCTGGCGCTGACGATCGGCGCGCGCGGCGGCGTGTACATCGGCGGCGGCATCGTGCCCCGGCTCGGTGAATATTTCGCGGTCTCGCCGTTCCGGCCCTGCTTCGAGGCCAAGGGGCGCTTCCGCGGCTTCCTGACCGCAATTCCGGCTTACGTGATCACCGCGAAATACCCGGCACTGATTGGTTGCGTGCAGGCCTTCACGCACGCCAGCCCGAGGCTCGAGGCCGGCTGAGGCGGCCCGTACGTGGCTATTCGGCGATGAAGATCGTCGCCGGGTGCTCGAGCAGATCGCGCAGCGCCTGGATGAGGCCGGCGGCGTCGGCCCCGTCGACGAAGCGGTGATCGAAGGAGGACGACAGGTTCATCATCCGCCGCACCGCGATCGCGCCCGCCACCACCATCGGACGCTCGACCGCGCGATTCACGCCGATGATCGCCACCTCGGGCATGTTGATGATCGGCGTGCTGGCGATGCCGCCGAGCTTGCCGAGGCTGGTGACCGTGATGGTCGAGCCGCTCAACTCCTCGCGGCGCGCGGAGCGGTCGCGCGCCGCCGCGGTCACACGGCTGATTTCCGCCGCCAGCGCCCGCAGCTTCAGCTGATCGGCATTGCGCACCACCGGCACCTTCAGGCCCTCGTTCGTCTGCGTAGCGATGCCCACGTGTACAGCGCGCTGACGCAGCACCACTTCACGCGCGGCATCATAATGCGCATTGCATTGCGGGTAGCGCTGCAGCGCCCGCACCAGCGCCGCGACGATGAACGGCAGGTAACTCAGCGGCGCCGCTCCCTTGGGCGCCGTCGCATTCATGTGCTCGCGCATCGCATGGAGCGCCGAGATGTCGACCTCCTCGACATAGGAGAAGTGCGGGATGCTGCGCGCCGCCTCGCTCATCCGTTGCGCAATCACGCGGCGGATGCCGATCACCGGTATTTCCTCGACGTCCGCGGCCGCGCCCGCGGCGCCAGCGCCAGCGGGCCTGGTGGTGCCGGGTGCCTGTGCAGCGGCGCCTGCGGGTTTGCCCGCGGCCGCG
>JAGWPD010000155.1 GCA_028870705.1 Gammaproteobacteria bacterium | reverse complement strand
GGCGCCAGCATCGCGCGCGCCGTCGCCGCCTCGGTGCGCAGCCTGGCAGCGGCGACGATCCGCGGCATGGCGCGCCAGCTCAGGGTTCCGGTGTCGCGCTGATAGCGCCGCGGCGTCGGCAGTACCGGCGCCAGCGATTCCGGCGCGACGGCGACGATGAGCGTATTGCGCTCGTAAGTCTGCTCGGGCGTCCGGGTCCGCGAATCCGCGGCGATCGGGGCCTGGGTATACTCGATTGCGGCAGCCGCCGCGGGCGGCGCAGCATCGAGCGCGAAATACGGACCGATTGGAGCCTGCACCCGGTTGTGTGCCGCACCCAGCATCGCGAATGGCACGGTAACGCTCTGGCCCGGGGCAAGGCCGGCGAAGCCTGCGTCCGGATGCATGCGATAGAACGTGCCGGCGACCTGCTCGATGCTGAAGCCGCTGCCGACGTCTCCCGTTGCCACGCCCTCCTCGCAATCAAAATAGAGCGCCCAACCCGCGGCGGGTAACGCTTGCGCACTCCTGTTCGTGAGGATGAACCGGGCTGCCGAGCCTCCGTCGGGCACCGTCAGACCCGGCTCCGCGCCGGCGGGCTCCCAGCGGAGTGCGACGGGCGCACCTGCGGCATTCGCGCCGGCCGGAAATTGCCACAGCGGTGCCGCGGCGAACAGCCACGTCATGGTCTTCCGCATGCCCCTGCCCCATCCGTTCGCCATGGCCCACTCGCTTGGAAACGTCTTCGCTGCGTGCCTAGACCACACAAAGCCAAGATAATACCAATACCCTGTCGCCGCAATGAAAAGCCGGCACCAACCGGCCCCGCTTCGGGACTTTCTAGCTGGCTTTTCCCAATATTTGCCCAAGCGGCAGCTAATTACGGGCTTGTAACTGGTATCTTTTTGGTATTAAATGGACCTCTGAGACATTCGAACCGGGGCATCGGCCGATGACATCGCTCGCCAAGACCGTAGGCCCGCTCGACGAGCGCGGCAGCCTCCCTTTATACCTGCAGCTGCAGCGCGCGCTCAAGACCGCGATCGACAATCGCGTGCTGACCCCCGATGACGCGTTGCCGGCCGAGCGCGACCTGGCCACGGATTTCAAGGTCTCGCGCATTACGGTGCGCAAGGCCCTCGACGGACTGGTCGCGGACGGCCTGCTGATCCGGCGCCAGGGCTCGGGCAATTTCGTCTCCGCGCGCGTCGAGAAGAATTTCGCGATGCTGACCTCGTTCTCGGAGGACATGCGCGCCCGCGGGCGCACGCCCCGGAGCGTGTGGCTGAAGAAATCTTCCGGTACCGTGACGCCCGAGGAGGCGCTGGCGCTCCGCCTCAGCCCCGGCACCCCGGTCTACCGGTTCCACCGCCTGCGTTATGCGGACGACGCGCCGATGGCGATCGAATTCGCGACCGTGGTCGCGGCGGCGCTCCCGTCGCTCGAAGCGGTGCACGATTCGCTCTACGAGGCGCTCGAGCGCAACAACCAGCGGCCGGTGCGCGCGCTGCAGCGGCTGCGCGCGGTGCTGCTGAATGCCGAGCAGGCCGAATTGCTCAAGTCGGCCGAAGGCGCGGCGGGACTCCTGGTCGAGCGCCTGGGATCTCTCCGCGACGGGCGCGCGATCGAGTTCTCGCAGTCCTACTACCGCGGCGACGTCTACGATTTCGTGGCCGAGCTGAGCGCCTGAACGTGAGCCTGATGGAGGCCGAGGCCGCCGAGATCCCGGCCGTGGTGGCACGCCAGTTGCGCGAAAACGCGGCGCTGATGGCCACGATCGCGGCGCGCCTGCGCTCGCAGCGGCCGCGGGCCGTGGTCACCTGCGCGCGTGGCAGCTCGGATCACGCCGCCACCTACGCGAAATACCTGATCGAAACCCGCACCCGCGTCCTGACCGCTTCGGCGGCACCCGCGATCGCCTCGGTCTATGCGGTGGAGCCTGACCTGCGCGGCTGCCTGTTCATCGCGATTTCGCAATCCGGGCGGAGCCCGGACCTGCTGGCGACCCTGGCGGCAGCCAGGCGGAGCGGTGCGATCACCGTCGCGCTTTGCAATGACGCCAACGCGCCATTGTGCGCCGCGGCCGACTATGCGGTGCCGATGCTGGCGGGTGCCGAGCGCAGTGTGGCCGCGACCAAATCCTACCTGGCCTCGCTCAGCGCGCTCGCCCACCTCACGGCCGCCTGGACCGGCGATGCGACACTGGCCGCGGAACTGGACGCGCTGCCGGCACAGCTCGAGGCCGCGTGGCGTCTCGACTGGGGCGCGGCGCTGCGCTGCCTGGCCGATGCCGCCCACCTGTACGTGATCGGGCGCGGACTTGGCCTCAGCGCCGCGCAGGAGACGGCCCTCAAGTGCAAGGAGACGTGCGGATTGCATGCCGAGGCCTACAGCGGCGCCGAGATTCGGCATGGGCCGCTGGCCCTGCTTGGCCCGGGATTCCCGGCGCTGGTACTGGCGCAGGACGACGCGACGCGCGCCGGTCTCGCCGGGCTCGCGACCGAGCTGGCCGCACGCCGCGTCGAGGTGCTGGTGGCTGGCACCAGCGCTGCGGGTGCGGTCGAGTTGCCGACGCTGCCGATGCCCGCGACGCTGGCGCCAATCGCGCTGGCCATGAGCGCTTACCGGATGCTGGCCTCGCTCGCGCGACTGCGCGGGCTCGATCCCGATCGCCCCCCGCACCTGCGCAAGGTGACCGAGACCGTATGAGAGGCACCGCCTTCGTCAACGGCGCACTGCTCGTGGCGGGCGGATTCGCGACCGGAAAGGTGTTGCTGATCGAGGACGGCCGCATCAGTGCCGTCTTGCCGGCTGGCGACGCGCCGCTGCGCGGCGTCGAGCTCGTCGATCTCGCCGGCCGCCTGTTGCTGCCCGGATTCATCGACGTGCAGGTCAATGGCGGCGGCGGCGTGCTGTTCAACGATGTGCCGACCATCGACGGGATCCGGCGCATCGCGCACGCGCACGCGCGCTTTGGCACCACAGGTTTCCTGCCGACGCTGATCAGCGACGACCTGGCGGTGGTGGCCAGCGCCATTGCGGCGGTCGACGCGGCCATTGTTGCGGGGGTCCCCGGCGTCCTCGGCATCCACATCGAAGGCCCGTACCTGAACGAGCGGCGCAAGGGCGTGCACAACGCCGAGCATTTCCTCGAGCTCGACCGCGACGCGGTCGCGCTGCTGTGCTCACTGCGACGGGGCGTGACACTGCTGACACTGGCGCCGGAACATGCCCGGCCCGAAGCGCTCGATCAGCTCGCGGCGGCCGGCGTGATCCTCTCGGCCGGCCATACCAACGCGAGTGCGACCGAAATCGAGACGGCGCGCCGGCACGGCCTGCGCGGCTACACCCACCTGTTCAATGCGATGTCACAGCTCACTGCGCGCGAACCCGGCACCGTCGGCGCGGCGCTCGGCGACGATGAATCCTATTGCGGCCTGATCGTCGACGGCCGCCATGTGGATCCGCGCGTGCTGCGGATAGCGCTGCGCGCGCGCCGCCACGACCGTTTTATGCTGGTGACCGACGCGATGCCGCCGGTGGGTACGGGCGATGCGACTTTCCTGCTGCAGGGCCGCACCATCACGGTCGCCGACGGCTACTGCGTCGATGAGCAGGGTACGCTGGCGGGCACAGCGCTCGACATGAGCATGGCGGTGCGCAATGCCATCGCGATGCTCGCTCTGCCCCCCGCCGAAGCGGTGCAGATGGCGAGCGAGAATCCGGCACGCTTCCTCGGGCTCGGCGCCAGCCACGGCCGGCTGGCGGTGGGATGCCGCGCGGACCTGCTGGTCGCCGACGCCCGCTACAATATCGAGGCAACCTGGATCGGCGGCAGGCGCCTGGATTACTGAGCGCCGCGCATCCCAGGGCGAGGAGCCTGTTTCATGCTTCGGAGCGCGCTGCTGGTCGCGGCCTCGATGGTGCTGGGTCCACTGGCCACCGGCGACCCGGCCGGGCCATCGTCCGCGACGGCAGCGCCCACGGTCGGCGTGTCCGAACAACCCTGCCGCGGCGTGCCCACGCAGCCGACGGCCGCGCACAACGCGAGCGCCGATCCGTACCAGAGCTGGATGCGCGAATGGCTGAGCCTCGATTGGGGCCAGCTGTGCCGTTATCAGGCGGCGAACGCCCGGCTGCCGCCGGCCACGGCGGTGCGCGTGGTGTTCCTGGGTGATTCGATCACCGACAACTGGATCAACCTGGACCCGGACCTGTTCCGCACCGACCGCCTCGATCGCGGCATCAGCAGCCAGACGACGGGCCAGATGCTGTTGCGCTTCCGCGCCGACGTGCTGGAGCTCCATCCGGCAATCGTGCATATCCTCGCAGGCACCAATGACATCGCCGGCAACACCGGCTCCACCTCGCTCGCGATCATCGAGGGCAACATTGCCTCGATGGCCGAACTCGCGCGCGCGCATGGCGTACGGGTGATCCTCGCCTCGATCCTGCCGGTGGCGCAGTACGGCTGGCACTCGCAGGTGCAGCCGATCGCCTCGGTCAGCGCGCTGAACGAATGGCTGCGCGCCTATGCCGCGCGCGAACGCCACGTCTACGTGGATTACTACGCCGTGCTCAATGACGGCCACGGGGGCTTCAAGGCCGAGCTCGCCTACGATGGCGTGCATCCGAACCCGGCGGGCTACGCCGCGATGCACGCTCTGGCCGAAGCGGCCATCGCGCGGGCGCTGGCGAATCCGCCCTAGGGCCTGTTCACACTTAGGACATCGATGCGTTGCTGCTCAAAAGGCTTTCAGACAAGGCGCGAGGCGCGCGGCGTGGTTGTTCCACGTAAGCG
>JAGWPD010000154.1 GCA_028870705.1 Gammaproteobacteria bacterium | reverse complement strand
GATGCCGGCGGGGCGGCCGGCGCTGCCGCCCCGCCATAGGTCACGGCGGGCGGCAGCGGATTGGCGTACGAGCCCGCCGGCGCCTGGCGCGCGATACGCACCGACTCCTCTCCTTCGCGGATCTCGATTTCCGCAACGCCCGATTCCTCGAGCAATTCGATCAGTTTTTTTATTTTGCGGATGTCCATCGGTGGCGGCTCTCCGGAGGAGTGAGGATCGCGACAGCGCCGATCAGGCGCCTAGCCGGGCCGCCGCGGCACGCACCGCGAGTTCGTAGCCCAATGCGCCGAGGCCGACGATCGAGCCCACGGCGATATCGGCGAAATAGGAGTGGTGGCGGAATTGCTCACGGGCGGCGGTGTTGGACAGATGGACCTCGATGAACGGGAGCTTCACGCCGAGCAGGGCGTCGCGCAGCGCCACGCTGGTGTGGGTCAGGCTGCCCGGGTTCACGATCAGGAAGGCCGTGCCTGCGCGCGGCGCCTGCTGCACCGCCTCGATCAGCACGTGCTCTGCATTGCTCTGCGCGGCATGCAGCTCGTGCCCGAGCTCGCGCGCCAGGCTCCTGGCGCGACTCTCGATTTCCGCCAGGGTCACGACGCCGTAGGTATCCGGTTCGCGGCTGCCGAGCAGGTTGAGATTCGGGCCGTTCAGCAATAACAGTCGGGCCATGGCTTCGGTTCTGCCGAGGTCTTATGGTTCAATTGCGGCGAATTTAGCGGAATCTTGGGCGGATTGATATTCATTATCGGCGAAACTGCATGGAACCGCCGAGCTGCGGTAGCAGACGATTGACGCAGATACGCTACAAATGCGCTATTGCGCGCTTGATTGTTTCGTTCTTTCGAGACCGAGCTTCCTGAGCGTCGCCGCGATGTCCGACTGGGCTGCCGGCAGCGTGATCTGGCCGGCCTTCAGCCGGCGCATTTCGGCCAGGATCGCCTCCGCCTCGTCCCGGTGCAGCTCACCGACCTTGACCGCGACGATCCGGTTGCCCTCGTCGGCAAACACCGAGAATGGCAGCAGCAGGTCCATGCCGAATTTCTGCGCCGCCTCCAGGCCATCCTCCTCGCCCACCAGCAGCGTATAGCGCAGCCGCGTCTTCCTGAGGAAGGCCTGCACGGAATCGCGGAAGTCCACCGCGATGCCGACCACCTGCAGGCCCTCGTTCCGGTGGCGCTCCTGGAGCTGGTTGAGCAGCGGAATCTCGCGCCGGCAGGGTTCGCACCACGTCGCCCAGAAATTGTAGAGGCGCGCGTGGCCGGCATTGTCGCGCAGCGCATGCGATTGGCCGGCGAGGTCCGGGAGCGCCACTTCGGGCACCAGGGCGGGGATGGTCCGCGCCGGGGGCGCGGCCGGCTCGACCGGCCCGGCGGGTGTTGCCGCGATCGCGCTCGTCGCGAGCGCCTGCAGGCCGCCCTTGGCCGGCGCGTAGTGGCGGAGGGCGACGAACCCGGCGGCCGCGCCCGCGAGCCCGGCGGCCGTCAACAGCAGTGCAGGGACCGCCTTCAAAGCGCGTCAGCTGCCTGGCGCAGTGGCGCGGGCGAGCAGCTGCGCGAATTCCGGCGCCTTCATGTAACCGACGACCCGGTAATTGCTGCGTTCCCGCCCGTCGCTCCCGTAGAACGCGATGGTCGGCGGGCCGAAGATGCCGAAGCGCTTGAGCAGCGCCTGGTCATCTTCGTTGTTGGCCGTCACGTCGGCGCGCAGCAGCGTGAGCTGCGAGAGCGCCGCATGCACCTGCGGGTTCGCGAAGGTGTCGCGCTCCATTTCCTTGCAGGAGGCGCACCAGTCGGCAGAGAAATCG
>JAGWPD010000016.1 GCA_028870705.1 Gammaproteobacteria bacterium | reverse complement strand
GGCTTGAGCATGTTGCCGGCGTCCATCGCGCCCTCGGCCTTGCCGGCGCCGACCACGGTGTGCAGCTCGTCGATGAACAGGATCACCTGGCCTTCCTGCTTGGCAAGGTCGGTAAGAACCGCCTTCAGGCGTTCTTCGAATTCGCCGCGGAACTTGGCGCCGGCGATCAGCGCGCCCATGTCGAGCGCCAGGATGCGCTTGTTCTTCAGGCCCTCGGGCACCTCGCCGTTGATGATGCGCTGGGCGAGTCCCTCGACGATGGCGGTCTTGCCGACGCCCGGCTCGCCGATGAGTACAGGATTGTTCTTGGTGCGCCGCTGCAGTACCTGGATCGTGCGCCGGATCTCGTCATCGCGCCCGATCACCGGATCGAGCTTGCCGCTCGCGGCGCGCGCGGTCAGGTCGACCGTGTATTTCTCCAGCGACTGGCGCTGCTCCTCGGCGGCCGGGTCCTTGACCGCCTCGCCGCCGCGCACTTCGTCGATGGCGCGCTCGATGGCGGCCTTCTGCACGCGGCTGTCCTTGAAGATCTTCGCCAGCGTGTTCTTGTCCTCGAACCCGGCGAGCACGAACAGCTCGCTGGAGATGTACTGATCGCCCCGTTGCTGCGCCAGCTTGTCGGTGACGTTCAGCAGCCGGTTCAGGTCGGAGGAGACGTGGATTTCCCCGGGCGTGCCCGCGACCTTCGGCAGCCGGTCGAGCGCGCCGCCCAGGAGCGTGCGCAGCTTGTTGACGTCGGCGCCGGCCTTCAGCAGGAGCGGCGCGATGCCTCCACCCTGCGAATCGAGCAGCGCGAGCATGACATGCGAGGGCTCGATGAACTGGTTATCGCGCCCCACGCACAGCGACTGTGCGTCGGCGAGCGCCGCCTGGAAGCGGCTCGTGAGCTTGTCCATTCGCATGATTGCCTGGCCTACCGTTCCGGGATGCAGCTGGAGCGTTCTTGGGGTCGAAACACGCCCTTTTCAAGCGCCGAGGGCCACTTCCGCAGCCCAGATGACGGCGATTCCGGCGCAGATCAGCACCACCTGCATCGCGCTGCCGGCCGGGTCGACGCGCCGGTGGAGCCCGGGGATCAGGTCGGCCACGGCCACGTAGATCAGCGAGGCCGCCGCGACCGAGATCGCGTACGGCAGCAGCTCGAGCGAGCCGCGCAGCGCGTAGTAGCCGGCCAGCCCGCCGAGGATCGAGGTCAGGCTGCTCGCGGTGTTGAACAGCAGCGCGCGCGTGGGTTTCATGCCGGCATGCAGCAGCACCGCGAGATCGCCCAGCTCCTGCGGAATCTCGTGCGCGGTGATCGCGATCGTGGTGAGGACCCCCAGCCGCACGTCGGTCAGAAAGGCCGCGGCGATCAACACGCCGTCGAAGCCATTGTGCACGCCATCGCCGATCAGCACGATCCAGCCGGCGGCGCGATCGCGGTGCTGGCTCTCCGGGACGTGGTGGCTCTCGCAGTCCTCGGTGTGGCAGTGGCGCCAGAGCACGAATTTCTCCAGCACGAAGAACAGCGCGATGCCGCCCAGGAGCGCCGCGCCGATCGCCTGCACCCGCCCCGGCCCCACCTCCGCCACCGCTTCGGGCAGCAGCCCGAGGAGCGCGGCCGCCAGCATCGCGCCGGTGGCGAAGCTGATCAGGTGCGGCAGCAGCCGCGCGCGGCGCGATTCAGGGAACAGCAGGAACAGGCCCGCCAGCGCGGCGCTGAGCAGGCCGCCGAACAGCGTCGCGAGCAGGATCCAGATCAATACCGGCATGGGCGGGCGACTCTAGCACGCGCCCCGTGCAGCGGTGCCTTCGCGCCACAGGAGCGCAGCCATCCGGCCCGTGCGCGCTTCGCGCCGGTAGGAAAAGCAGTTCGCCGCGTCCTCGAAGGTGCACGGGCCGGCAGCAGCAATCTGGCGCACGCCGAGTGCCGCCAGCCTCGAGCGCGCGAGCCATTGCAGGTCGCATTGCCAGCGGCCGCGTGCGTTGGCGGTGAACGCAGCGCCCGCGTGCGCATCGTGCGCAAGGAATGCCGCACGCACTTCATCGCCGACCTCGAAGTGCCGCGCGCCGATGGCCGGACCCAGCCAGGCATGGATACCCGCCGGCGCGACCGCCATCGCACGCACGGTCGCCTCGAGCACACCGGCACTCAATCCCCGCCAGCCCGCATGCGCGGCGCCCAACACGGCGCCATCCGCGCTCGCCAGCAGCACCGGCATGCAGTCGGCCACCAGGATGGCCAGCGGCCGCCGGCTCGCACGCGCGACCGCGGCGTCGGCATGCGCCGCCGCCGCACCGGCCTTCGCCAGGGCGTTGAGGTCCACTTCGGTGCCGCACTCGGCACCGCTCTGTGCACCGCGCTCGGCGTCGGCGTCCGCGACATGGATGCCGTGCTCCTGCCGCAACCACAGCGGTTCTTCCGGCAGGCGCAGCGTCGCGCGCAGCAGCACGCGATTCGCCCGCACCGCCGCCGGGTCATCACCGACGTGATCGCCAAGGTTGAGGCTGGCGTATGGCGCCAGGCTCCGGCCACCGCCGCGCAGACTGCAGCCTGCGCGCACGAGCGCGGGCGCGCTCCATTGCGCGGCCAGGAACGCCACGCTCACGGCTGATCCCGCTCCGCGCGCTCGTCCGCATCCTCGCGCAGCGCGGCCAGCAGCGCACGGAAGTCGTCCGGGAGCGGCGCTTCGAACGTGTGATGACGCCCGGTGAGCGGGTGGTCGAAGGCGAGCCGCTGCGCATGCAGCGCCTGGCGGCGGAAGCGGCGCAGCGCGTTTTGCAGTTCCGCGCCGGCGCCCGCGACCTGGCGCCGCCGCCCGCCATAGACCGGATCACCCACGATCGGCAGTCCGATGTGCGCCAGGTGCACGCGGATCTGGTGCGTGCGCCCGGTCCCGAGCTGGACCTTGAGGAGCGTGAGGCCATGGAATCGCTCCTCGATCCTGAAATGCGTCACCGCCTCCCGCCCATCGCGACGCACGGCCATGCGCGTGCGCACCGAGCGGTGCCGGCCGATCGGCTCGTCGATGGTCCCGCCTGCGGTCGGCCGGCCGTAGCACAGCGCGAGGTAGCTGCGCGCGATCGCGCGCCGCTGCAGCATCGCGACCAGCGCATGGTGGCTCTCGGGCGTGCGCGCCACCACCAGCAGCCCGCTCGTGTCCTTGTCGAGGCGGTGGATCAGCCCCGCGCGCGGCACCAGCGCCAGCGCCGGATCGTGCGCCAGCAGCGCGTTCTGCAGCGTGTGGGCCGGATTGCCCGCGCCCGGATGCACGACCAGCCCGGCGGGCTTGTCGATCACCAGGAGCGAGTCGTCCGCGTGCACGATGCGCAGTGCGATCGCCTCCGGTGCCACGCCTGCCGCGGGTGTGAATTGCGCCTCGAGCCGCACCTGTTCGCCGCCCGCGAGCCGCGCGCGCGGCTGCACGGCGCGACCGTCGAGCAGCACCGCGCCATCCCTGATCCAGCGCTGCAGTCGTGCGCGCGAATACTGCGGCAACGCTGCGGCCAGCGCGACATCGAAACGCGCGCCGGCCGCAGTGGCCGGCATTTCGAGCTCATGGAAGCGGAACTTGGCGGGCATGTCGTGGTCGCAGCCGGGACGGGTTTATTCGCTATACTGGCGCTTTCGCGTCGCAGGGTACAACGTGCCAGCCAGCAAGGTCTCCGGTCCCGCCCCTTCCCGCCGCCTGGCCCGCGCCCTCGGACTGGCGCTGCTGCTCGCCTGCAGTGCGCTGGCAGGCTGCAGCCATCTCGGCCGCAGGACTGACCCCAACCGTTACACGGCCGAAACGCTGTATCGCGATGCCCACAAGGCGATGGACAGCAGCGACTACGAGCTGTCGGTCAAGCTGTACGAGGCGCTCGCCGCGCGCTTCCCGTTTTCCGACCAGGCCCGCCAGGCAAGGCTCGACCTGATCTACGTCTACTACCGCAAGGGCGAGAACGAGACGGCTACCGACGCGGCCGAGCAGTTCCTGCGTGAGAACCCGACCCACCCGCGCATCGACTACGCCTGGTACATGAAGGGCCTGATCGACTACGAGCACACGCCCTGGGCCTTCGAGCGCTGGTTCGGGGTCGACATGGCCAAGCGCCCGCCCGCTTCGCTGGCCTCCTCGATCACCGCTTTCACCACGGTCGTCAAGCAGTTCCCGAAGAGCGAATATGCGCACGACGCGCAGCGCCGCCTGATCTACCTGCGCAACCGTCTGGCCGAATACGAGATCAACGTCGCGCGCTACTACGTCAGGCGCGGCGCCTACGATGCCGCCGCGCAGCGCGCGCAGCGCACGATCGAACAGTACGACGGCGCCCCGGCCGTCCGGGACGCCCTGGCGATCATGATCGACTGCTACAAGCACCTCGGATTGAAGGACTTGCAGGCCAACACCGAGAAGGTCTACCAGGCCAACTACGGCGAGCCCAGCACGCGGGCCGCGCGGCGGAGTGCGTGGTGGCGCTTCTGGTAATGCGCACGCGGAACCGGCTGCGCTAGCGCTTGTACCCGCTGGTGATGGGGTAGCGCCAATCGCGCCCGAATGCCCGCGCGCTCACGCGCACGCCCGGCGGCGCCTGGCGGCGCTTGTACTCGTTGCGCTGGACCATGTTGAGCACGCGCGTGACCACCGCGCGCTCGAAGCCGCGGGCACAGATCTCATCGACCGAGAGATCCTCCTCGATGAAGGCCTCGAGGATCGGATCGAGCAGCGCGTATGGCGGGAGCGAGTCGGTATCCTTCTGCCCGTGGCGCAGCTCGGCGGTCGGCTCGCGCTCGATCACGCGCGCCGGGATCACCGGTGCGCCAGATGGCGCCAGCGAGTTGCGGTAGTGGGCAAGCCGATAGACCAGCAGCTTGCTGCAATCCTTGATCGGCGCGAAGCCGCCGTTCATGTCGCCATAGAGCGTGGCGTAGCCGACCGCCATCTCGCTCTTGTTGCCGGTGGTCAGCAGCATGCGGCCGGTCTTGTTCGACATCGCCATCAGCAGCAGGCCGCGGATGCGCGCCTGGATGTTCTCTTCGGTGGTGTCGGGCGCGCGGCCGGCGAAATCCGCCGCCAGCGCAGCGAGCGTGGCCTCGAACATGCCTTCGATCGGGATGGTGCTGATCTGCACGCCCAGCCGGCGCGCCTGCGCATCCGCGTCCTCGATGCTCATCCTCGAGGTGTAGCGCGAGGGCATCATCACCGCCTGCACGCGCTCGGCGCCCAGCGCATCGACCGCGATCGCCAGCGTCAGCGCCGAATCGACGCCGCCGGACAGGCCCATGACCACGCCCGGGAAGCGGTGCTTGGTGACGTAGTCGCGCACGCCCAGCACCAGCGCCTGGTAGACGCTCGCCTCGACGCCGAGTTCGGGCGCGATCGCGCCGGCGAGCGGCACCGCCTGGCCCGCCCGCCGCTCGAACTGCACGCGATACAGTCCCTCGCTGTAGGCCGGCGCACGCAGCGCGAGCCGACCCCGCGCGTCCATAACGAAGGAGTTGCCGTCGAACACCAGTTCGTCCTGGCCGCCGCAGAGATTGACGTAGACGACTGGCAGGCCGCACTCGGCGATGCGCTCGCGCACCACCTGCTCGCGCATCTGCTGGCGGTTCACCTCGAATGGCGAGGCGTTGATCACCAGCAGCAGCTCGGCGCCGGCCGCGGCCGCGCACCGCGCGGGCTCGCTCTCCCACACGTCCTCGCACACCAGCAGTCCGAGGCGGAATCCGCGGCACTCGAACACGGCCGGATTGCCGCCGGCGGTGAAGTAGCGCTTCTCGTCGAAGACGCGGTAGTTCGGCAGGCAGGACTTGCGCGTGAGCGCCTCGCGCCGGCCATCGCGATAGACCGCCGCGCTGTTGTAGATGCGCGTGCCCTCGTACTCGGGGAATCCCACCACCAGGCCGATGCCCGGCGCCGCCGCGAGGCCTTGCAATGCCTGGTCGATCTGGCTGCGCAGGCCGCGGTGGAACAGCAGGTCTTCGGGGGGATAGCCCGACAAGGTGAGCTCGGGGAACAGCACCAGGTCCGCGTGCAGCTCGTCACGGGCGCGCGCCGCCTCGCGCAACGCCCGCGCCAGGTTGCCCTGCACGTCGCCGACCAGCAGGTTCGATTGCGCTAACGCCAGGGTCAGGCGCGCGTTGGCGTTCAATTGTGGCCTCCCCTGGCCTGGCCGCTGCGGGCTGCCCTCAGTTCCTCGAGCCCCTGACGACAGGGTACAGCAAAGCTCTCGGAATGGAGCAGGTCACGAGCGTGCCGCCGGCCGGCAACGTGCCGATCGACAGCTGCCCACCGACGACCCTGGCGCGGAATTTCATCGTCTGCATACCGAGCCCGCGGCCGGCGCTTGCCTCGACCCCGATGCCATGACCATCGTCGGCGACGCAGAGCTCGGCGTTGCCATCGCGCGCCGCCAGGCTGATTTCCACCTGCCGCGCCTGGGCATGCTTGAGCGCGTTCTGGGTCGCTTCCTGGGCGATCCTGTACAGGTGGCCGCGACTTTCTTCTGACAGCAGATCCGCTACTGCACGGTCGGCGGTTACCCGGATCTGCGTGGCATCGGTCGAGTTGGTGGTCGCTATCGCTTCGAGCCCCATCACCAGATCGCCGCCGACATCGCCCAATGGCGACAGCCCGCGCACGATATCGCGCGTGGTCCTGATGGCGTGGGCCATGCCACCCGCGAGGCCGTCCAGATCCGCGGCGAGCGGCAGGCCCAGCCCCTGCGCCCGCATCGCGAGCGCCTTCGCTCCCAGCGAGAGGCCGGTCAGCTCCTGGCCGAGGCCATCGTGCATCTCCTGGCCCAGACGACGCTGCTCGCTGCTGATCGCCTCGATCAGGGCACGTTCCAGCCGCTTGAGTTCGGTCAGGTCGCGCGCCGAACGGTAGAAGTAGCGCCGGCCGTCGATCTCGAACAGGTTGACGCGGATCTCCACCTCGATGCTCTCGCCGTCCTTGCGCCGATAGGCCGTTTCAAATCGCTCGTGCGTACCGACCGTGGCGCTGTTCAGTGACGCCTCGATCTGCTGGCGGGATCGCCGCACGTCCAGGTCCGATGGATGCAGGCCGAGCACTTCCGCGCGGGCGTAGCCGAGCATCTCGCAGAAGGAGTCACTGGCCTCGACCACCCGGCCATCCGCGTCGAGGATGTGGACGCCGTCGCCGGCGTTGCGCAGAAACTGCTGCGCGCGCGCGAATTCCGCCGCGACCTGCTTTTCCAACGCCCGGCGCTCGGTGATGTCCACCGCCGAGGCCACCACCTGCGCCACCTCGCCGGCCTCGTTGCGCAGCGGAGCAAAAGTCAGGTCAACGGTGATCTGCGCGTTGCCGGCGATCTGCACGGCATCGTCATAGCGGACCAGCTCGCCACGCGCGGCGCTGTCGAGCGCCGCGCGCGCACGCTGCCGCACGGGAGCGGAATAGGCGAAGTGCGGCAGATCCTGCACCGCCATGCCGACCAGTTCGTGACGCTCGAGGCCGACCAGATCCAGCGACGCCTGATTCAGGTCGAGCAAGCGGCCATCCCGCGTGAACACGCCGACGAAGGAAGTCAGTCCATTGAGCACCTTGCGCAGGCGATCGTGGTTGCGGCGCAGTTCCGCTTCGGCGTGCCGCCGGCGGGCTTCCGATTCGCGTTGCTCGGCCAGCAGGATGGCCAGCCCGATCGTCAACCCGATCATGGCGCCGATATAGGACCACAGCGAGACCAGGCCGATGATGGGCGACGCGCCGTGGTAAGCCCCAAGGTTGAACGAGTAGCTGCTCGCCTCGGTCAGCGCGAGCAGCGCCGCCGTGGCGGCCGCCGGCATGAACCCGAGGCGCAAGGACATGATGACGATGAGCACGGTCGAGGCCGCGAGGATCGGCGAGCGCGCCGCGCCCAGACTCGCCAGCGGCGAAGGGATGAACAGCACCAGCGCGGCGAGCGCAACGGCAAATGGCAGGCAGATGGCGACCGCCAGGCGATGCCGGTTCGCTTCCCGCAGGGTGGCCCGATTGACGGAAATCAGGAACGGTACGAACAACAGCACGCCGGCCGAGTTGTTGAGCCACCAGCGCACGAAGTCGATCGCGCCCCAGGTCAGCTGATCCGCAGGGTCCACCGGGTAGTAAGTGGCCATGACCGAGGCGCCGATCGCAGCGGTAATGGCCATGCCCGCGAGACTGGCGCCGATGAAGCTGAGCGCATCGCGCCGCGTTTCGAACGCGCTGGCGAAGCGGTAACGCTCGAGCAGCACGGTCATTACCGCAGCGCCGGCCGGCAAGGCCGCGGCCACCGCCAGGGCCGGGAGCCAGGCCGTGCCGCGCAGCAGTTCAACCACCAGGCCGGCGGCAAACACGGCCAGGCATTGCACCCGGCCCCACCGCACGATGGCCGCGACCGCCATGCCGCCCGGCAACATCCACAGGGCGCGGCCGCCCCAGTGAGGAATCGCCGCCGTGGCCAGGAGCCCCGTGGCCAGCACCGCCACGAACACCAGCAGGCTTCGGCCCAGAGTTCGCACGCGGGCGGGCGGCAGCATCACAACCCCCCGAAATCGCTCATGGATGCGCGGAACCTACGTTCGGCGGGCCGCGCGGCGCCGGGCACCCCGCTTGGCCCCGGCCCTGGTCGCGGCGGAGCCTTTTACCCGCGGCTTGACGGCCAGCCGCCTGGCGCCCGACGGCTTGCTGCGCGCGCGAGGCTTGCCGGCTGCCGGCGCGGCTGCGCGCGGCGCGATCCTTGCGTGCAGCGCCCGTGCACGGCGCGTGCGCCTGAGCACCTCGGCCATCGCGCTGCCCAGTTCCGCCGGCGACTTCACGGTGCGCACGCCGGCCGCCTCGAGCGCGCGGAACTTGTCGGCCGCGGTGCCCTTGCCGCCGGCGATGACCGCGCCGGCATGGCCCATGCGCTTGCCCGGCGGCGCGGTGACGCCAGCGATGTAGGCCACCACCGGCTTGCGGACGAAACGGCGGATGTGTTCGGCCGCGGCCTCTTCATCGCTCCCGCCGATCTCGCCGACCATCACGATGCCTTCAGTCTGCGGGTCGCGCTCGAACAGCTCGATGACGTCGATGAAACTCATGCCGCGCACCGGATCGCCGCCGATGCCGACGCAGGTGCTCTGGCCGAGGCCGTTGCTGGTGGTCTGGAACACCGCTTCGTAGGTGAGCGTGCCCGAGCGCGAGACGATGCCGACGCAACCGGGCCTGTGGATGAAGCCAGGCATGATGCCGATCTTGCATTCACCGGGCGTGATCACGCCCGGGCAGTTCGGGCCGACCAGGCGCGTGCCGCTGCCGGCGAGCGCGGCCTTGACGCGGATCATGTCGTTGACCGGCACGCCCTCGGTGATGCACACGACCAGTTCGATGCCGGCATCGGCCGCCTCGAGGATGCCGTCGGCCGCGAACGGCGCGGGCACGTAGATCATGCTGGCGGTAGCGCCGGTGGCGCGCACCGCATCGCGCACGGTATCGAACACCGGCAGGCCGAGGTGCCGCTCGCCGCCGCGCCCGGGCGTCACGCCGCCGACCAGCTGCGTGCCATAGGCGATGCTCTGCTCGGAGTGGAACGTGCCCTGCTTGCCGGTGAAGCCCTGGCAGATGACCGCGGTGCGCTTGTTGACGAGCACGCTCACGGCGCCGCCCTGGCCGCGGCGACCACCTTGCGGGCCGCGTCGGTGAGATCGCCCGCCGGGATGATCGCGAGCGACCCGCCGGCGAGCCTGGCGCGCGCCGCTTCGGCGTTCGTGCCCTCGAGCCGCACCACCACCGGCACGCGCACGCCCACGTCGCGCACCGCGTCGATGATGCCATCGGCGATCAGATCGCAGCGGACGATGCCGCCGAAGATGTTCACCAGGATCGCGCGCACGTTCGGGTTCGAGAGGATCAGCTCGAAGGCGGTGCTGACACGCGCGGCGGTCGCGCCGCCGCCGACGTCGAGGAAATTGGCGGGCGCGCCGCCGTGCAGCTTGATCAGGTCCATCGTGGCCATCGCCAGCCCGGCGCCGTTCACCATGCAGGCGATGTCGCCGTCGAGCGAGACGTAGTTCAGGTCATGCTCGCTCGCGACGCGCTCGGCCGGATCTTCCTGGCCCGGGTCACGGAGCGCCGCCATTTCGCCTTGCCGGAACAGCGCATTCGCCTCGATGTCGAGCTTGCAATCGAGCGCCACCAGCCGGCCTGCGCGCGTGACGATCAGCGGGTTGATCTCGATCAGGCTCGCGTCCTTCTCCGTGTACACGCGATAGAGCGCGAGCAGGATCGACTGGAATTGCGCCAGCTGCTCGCCCTCGAGCCCGATGCCGAAGCCGAGCTGGCGGCATTGCCAGGGCTGGAGGCCGGCGGCCGGATGCACGCTGACCGAGAGGATCTGCTCCGGCGTGTCGTGCGCGACCTGTTCGATATCCATGCCGCCCGCGGCCGATGCGACCACGGCGATGCGCCCGCGTTCGCGGTTGAGCGTGAAGCTCAGGTACAGCTCGCGTTCGATGTCCGAGCCGGACTCGACGTAGACCTTCTCGATCGGGAGCCCCGCCGCCCCGGTCTGTTTGGTGACGAGGCGCTGCCCGAGCATGCCGGCCGCGGCCGCAGTCACTTCGGCCAGATCGCGCGCCAGCTTCACGCCGCCGGCCTTGCCGCGCCCGCCCGCGTGCACCTGCGCCTTCACGACCCACACCGAGCCGCCGAGCGCGCGCGCAGCGGCCTCGGCTTCGCCCGGGTTCGAGGCGACGAGGCCCTCGGGCACGGGCACGCCGTAGCTGGCGAGGATCTTCTTCGATTGGTACTCGTGCAGGTTCATCAGGCAGATCCGGATTGAAAGAAGCGGAATTGTCGCGGAAAGGCGTGTCGGATGCTACCTTGACGCCATGGATTCCCAGGCGGAGGCCGTCGCGGGCGGCGAGAGCGCGCAGACCGATCTCGCCTGGCGCATCGTCGGACTGACCAACCTCTACCGCCTGCTGGCGGTGGTGGTGATGCTCAGCGTGCACCTGCTCACGCAGCCGGTGCCGGTCTTCGGCAACAGCGCGCCGCGGCTGTTCCGCGGCGTGCTGGCGGTCTACTTCGCGCTGGCGGCGCTGCTGGCGCTGGCCGGTCGCCGGCACTGGCCCGGGCGGCGCACGCTGGTGCTCACGCATGCGCTGATCGACGCCGGCGCGATCGCGCTGCTGATGTACGCCAGCGGCGGCGTCGGCAGCAACCTCGGCATCCTGCTGGTGATTCCGGTGGGCTCGATGGCCCTGCTGGCGGTGGGCCGCGAGGCGCTGACGATCGCCGCGATCGCCGCGCTCGCGATCCTGGCGCAGCAGATCGCCAGCCAGCTGCAGGGCTACAGCGGCACGAGCGACTACCTGCACGCCGGCGTGATGGGCGCGATCGTGTTCCTGGTGGCCGCCTCCGCCTGGCCGGTCGCCAACCGGTTGCGCGAGAGCGAGGCGCAGGTGCGCCGCCAGGAGATCGACCTGGCCAACATGGCGCAACTCTCGCAGTACATCGTGCAACGGCTGCGCGAGAGCATCCTGGTCGTCGACCCGAGCGACCGCATCCGGCTGATCAACGAATCGGCCGCCGAGATGCTCGGCGACGCGGCGGCCGTGCCGGGCGCACTGCTGGGCGAAGTCTCGCCGCGCCTGCTGTACCTGCTGACGACCTGGCGCAGCGCGGCGGAACGGGCGCCCGGTGACACCGCGCCCGATACCTTCACCGCCGCCGATGGCGCGCGCGTCGTCGAGGCGCACTTCGCGCCGCTCGGCGCCGCCGAGCCCGCGCCCGTGCTGATCTTCCTCGAGGACACCAGCGCGCTCGCCACGCGCGTGCAGCAGTCGAAGCTGGCGGCGCTGGGCCGGCTCACCGCCAGCATCGCCCACGAGATCAGGAATCCGGTAGGCGCGATGAGCCACGCCGCCCAGCTGCTGGGTGAATCGAGCGGCCTCGGGCCCGCGGAGCTGCGCATGACCGAGATCATGCGCAGCAATGCGCAGCGCGTCAGCGCGATCGTCGACAACGTGCTGCGCCTCTCGCGCCGCGAGGCGCCGCGGCCCGAGCGCATCGCGCTGCCGGAGTGGTGTGCGCGCTTCCGCGCGGAGTTCTGCGCCACCACGCAATGCGATGCGGCGCGCTTCCACCTGCAGGCCGCGGCCACCGACCTCGAGGCGAGCATCGATCCGAGCCAGCTGCACCAGATCCTGTGGAACCTGTGCGAGAACGCTTACCGCCACGGCCGTGGCCAGGCCGATGGCGCTGGCGCTGGCGCTGGCGGCGAGCCCGTGGTCGAACTGCTGCTCGCGCGCCTGCCCCGCTACGGCCGCGTCTGCCTCGAGGTGTCGGATCGCGGCCCCGGCGTGCAGGCGCACGACGTGGAACGCATCTTCGAGCCCTTCTTCACGCGCGGCGCGCACGGCACCGGGCTCGGCCTGTTCCTGGCGCGCGAACTGGCCGAAATCAACGGCGCGACCTTGCTGTACGAGGCGCGCAAGGGCGGCGGCAGCACCTTCCGGCTGGTATTCGCCGATTCCTCGCGCTGGGCCTCGGTGATGCTGCCCGGGGCGCCGGTGCTGTGAATTTCCGCGCGCCGCGCATTTGAGCTGCCGCCCCTTGGCATAAGCTATCGTCATGGCGCATAAACCCACGGTACTCATCGTTGACGACGAACCCGACCTGGCCGAGCTGGTCAAGCTCACGCTCGAGCGCATGAACCTGGCCACGGCGGCCGCGGGCGACCTGGCGAGCGCGCGCCGCCTGCTCGGCGAGCGACGCTTCGACCTGTGCCTGGCCGACATGCGGCTGCCGGACGGCGACGGGCTGGACCTCGTCGCCTGGATCCAGCAGCACCAGCCGCAGATTCCGGTCGCGGTGATCACCGCGCACGGCAACGTCGAGACCGCGGTGCGCGCGCTCAAGGCCGGCGCCTTCGATTTCGTCTCCAAGCCGCTCGACCTCGGCGTGCTGCGCCGGCTCGTGGCGGTCGCCATCCGGCTCGCGAGCGACGCGGGCGCGGAAACGGCGCGCCTCGGCCCGCAGCTGCTCGGCGGCTCGGCGGCGATGGAGAGCTTGCGCGCGCTCATCGCGCGCGTGGCGCGCAGCCAG
>JAGWPD010000015.1 GCA_028870705.1 Gammaproteobacteria bacterium | reverse complement strand
TGGTCGCCGCCGACCTCGGCTTCGCGGTCGCGCCGCGACTCAATGCGGCCGGAAGGCTCGCCGACATGTCGGTCGGCATCCGCTGCCTGCTCACCGAAGATCCGGCCGAGGCGGCCGCGCTCGCGGCCGAGCTCGATGCGCTCAACGCACAGCGGCGCGAGCTCGAGGCGGACATGCAGCTTACCGCGCTGGCCGCGGTGCGGGGCCTGCGCGCAGCCGGCAGCGGCATGCAACGCGCCGGCGTGTGCCTGTTCGATGCCGGCTGGCACCAGGGCCTGGTGGGTCTGGTCGCCGGCCGCGTCAAGGAGCAGCTGCGCCGCCCGGTGGTGGCCTTTGCCGCCGCCGACGAGCGCACGCTGCGCGGCTCGGCGCGCTCGGTGCCCGGCGTGCACATACGCGACGTGCTCGAGGCGGTCGCGACGCGCGAACCGGGTCTGCTGGAGAAATTCGGCGGCCACGCGCTGGCCGCGGGTCTGTCCCTGCCGCGCGCGCACCTGGACCGGTTCGCGCGTGCCTTCGACCTCGAAGTCGCGCGGGCCATGGCGGTGGGCGCGGTCAGCGACGCCATCGAGACCGACGGTGAACTGGGCGATGCCGACATCGCGCTGCCGCTGGCCGAGGCGCTGCGCGCCGGGGGGCCCTGGGGCGCCGCCTTCCCGGAGCCGCTGTTCGACGGAGAATTCGAGGTGCGCGGTCCGGCGCGCGTGCTGGCCGGGCGGCATTTGAAATTCCAGGTCGCCGCGCGCGAGGGGCGGGGCGGATTCGAGGCCATCGCGTTCAACAGCGTGGATCCGGAGCACCCCGGGCCATTGCCGCAGGGAAAGCTGAGGTTGGTGTACAGGCTCGGCACCAACGATTACCAGGGCGAACGACGGCTGCAGCTGGTCGTCGAGCACCTGTTGCCGGCCTGAGCGCCGACGCCGGAGCCGGCCACCGGTGCCGGCGTCCAAAGCACGGCGCCGCTCGTGCTACGATGCGCGCCGTCGCCAGCACCGGACCCGACCATGGAAGTCACTCAGCTCAAACGAACCCTGAAAGATCTCGAGGAGCGCGCCGCATCCTTGAGGGGGTTTCTTTGAGTACGACCACAAGCGCGAACGCCTCGAGGAAGTCGCGCTAGAGCTGGAAGACCCTGCGATCTGGAGCAAGCCGGAGCGTGCCCAGGAACTCGGCCGCGAGCGCGCCCGCCTCAGCGGCGAGCTGGCCGAGATGGACCGCGCCTATCATTCGGTGCGCGACGCGCTCGAACTCCTGCAGCTCGCCGAGACCGAGAACGACGCATCGACCGCCGGTGACATCGAGCGCGACCGGCCGAAGTTCGAGGCCAGCGTGCGCGCGCTGGAGTTTCGCCGCATGTTCCGCGGCGAGATGGATTCCCACAGCGCCTTCCTCGACATCCAGGCCGGCGCCGGTGGCACCGAGGCGCAGGACTGGGCGCAGATGCTGCTGCGCATGTACCTCAAGTGGGCTGCCGCGCGCGGCTTCTCGGCCGAGGTGATCGATTCCCAGCCGGGCGAGGTCGCCGGCATCAAGTCGGCGACCGTCGAGGTCAAGGGCGATTACGCCTACGGATGGCTGCGCACCGAGACCGGCGTGCACCGGCTGGTGCGCAAGTCGCCGTTCGATTCCGGTAACCGGCGCCACACCTCGTTCGCCTCGGTGTTCGTCTCGCCGGAAGTGGACGATGACATCGCGATCGAGATCAATCCGGCGGATCTCAGGATGGATGTCTACCGCTCGAGCGGCGCCGGCGGCCAGCATGTCAACAAGACGGAATCGGCCGTGCGCATCACGCACGCGCCCTCCGGCATCGTGGTCGCCTGCCAGAATGAGCGCAGCCAGCACAAGAACCGGGCCACCGCGATGAAGATGCTGAAGGCCAAGCTCTACGAGCTCGAGGTCAACAAGCGCAATGCGGCCGCGCGCGTGCTCGAGGACTCGAAATCCGACGTCAGCTGGGGCAACCAGATACGCTCGTACGTGCTCGACCAGTCGCGGATCAAGGACCTGCGAACCGGTGTCGAGGTCGGTAATACCGGCGCGGTCCTGGACGGGGACCTGGATCAATTCATGGAAGCAAGCCTCAAGGCGGGACTGTGAGCAACGCTGACGAAAATCACCTGATCGCCGAGCGGCGCGCCAAGCTGGCCGCGCTGCGCAGGCAGGGCGCGGCCTATCCGAACGATTTCCGCCGCGATGCGCTGGCGGCGGACCTGCTCGCCACCTACGCCGAGCGCGACGCGCCATGGCTCGAGGCCAACCCGGTGCGGGTGCGGGTCGGCGGCCGGATGATGTTCAAGCGCGTGATGGGCAAGGCGAGCTTCGCGAAGCTCGCCGACCGGAGCGGCGCGATCCAGCTGTTCCTGCAGAAGGACGCGCTCGGCGCCGCCTACGAGGCCTTCAAGGACTACGACGTGGGCGACATCCTCGGCGCGGCCGGCCCGCTGTTCCGCACGCGCACCGGTGAACTGTCGGTGCGCGTCACGGGCCTCGAGCTGCTCGCCAAGTCGCTCCGGCCCCTGCCCGACAAGTGGCACGGGCTGGCGGACACCGAGACGCGCTATCGCCAGCGCTACCTCGACCTGGTGATGAACGATGCCAGCCGCACGGTGTTCCGCGCCCGCACGCAGATCGTGCGCTACCTGCGCGATGCGCTCGACGCGCTCGATTTCCTCGAGGTCGAGACGCCGATGATGCATCCGATCCCGGGCGGTGCGGCCGCGCGGCCCTTCGTCACGCACCACAACGCGCTCGATGCGCGGATGTACCTGCGGATCGCCCCCGAGTTGTACCTGAAGCGCCTGATCGTCGGCGGGCTGGAACGCGTCTACGAGATCAACCGCAATTTCCGCAACGAAGGCCTGTCGACGCAGCACAACCCGGAATTCACGATGCTCGAGCTGTACTGGGCTTATAGCGACCACAACGAACTGATGCAGTTGATCGAACGTCTGCTGCATGGGCTGGCCGACTCGCTCCTGGGCACGCGGCTGGTGAACTACCAGGGACGCGCCTACGACCTGGCCAGGCCATTCCGCCGCGTCACCGTGGCCGAGCTGGTGCTCGAACACAACGCGGGTTTCGATCCGGCGCGGCTGCGCGATGTGCCGTATCTGCGCGAAGCCTGCGGGCGACTGGGCTTGGCGGTGAAGCCCTCTGACGGCGCCGGGAAACTCCAGATCGAGATCTTCGAGAAGACCGCCGAGCATACGCTGCTCGATCCGACCTTCGTGTGCGCCTATCCGGCCGAGGTCTCGCCCTTGTCACGCAGCAATGATGCTGACCCTTTCCTCACCGACCGCTTCGAGTTCTTCATCGGCGGACGCGAGCTGGCCAACGGCTTCTCCGAGCTGAACGATCCCGAGGACCAGGCGGCGCGCTTCCGCGCGCAGGTGGCGCGCCACGAGGCGGGCGACGACGAGGCGATGCACTACGACGCCGATTACATCCGTGCGCTGGAGTATGCAATGCCGCCGACCGCGGGCCTCGGGCTGGGCATCGATCGGCTGGTGATGTTCCTGACCGATTCACCGTCGATCCGCGACGTGCTGCTGTTCCCGCAGATGCGGCCGGAAGCCTGAGGCGTACGGCATGAGCGAGCCACCGGCGCCGCCGCCCGGCGGCATGCAACGGCCCATCGGCGTGTTCGATTCCGGCGTCGGCGGCCTGACCGTGCTGCGCGCGCTGCGCGCGGCTCTCCCGGCCGAGTCGTTCCTGTACCTCGGCGACACGGCGCGCCTCCCCTACGGCACGAAGAGCGAGCACACGGTCGCGCGTTACGCGCTGCAGGCGGCCGACGAACTGGTGGAACGCGGCATCAAGTGCCTGGTGGTCGCCTGCAACACCGCTTCAGCGGCCGCGCTTCCTGCCCTGCAACAGCGCTTCGGCGAACTCCCGGTCGTGGGCGTGATCGAGCCCGGTGCGCGCGCGGCCTGTGCCGCTTCGCACAGTGGCCGGATCGCGGTGCTGGCGACCGAGAGCACCGTGCGTGCCGGCGCCTACACCCGGGCTATCGCGCGCCTCCGGCCGGATGCCGAGGTCAGGGCCATCGCCTGTGCGCTGTTCGTCGCGCTCGCGGAGGAGGGCTGGACCGAGGGCGCCGTGGCCCGCGCGGCGGCCGAGCGCTACCTCGCGCCATTGCGCATGGCCGAAGCGGCCGCGCCCGATACGATAGTGCTCGGCTGCACCCATTTCCCGGTGCTGCAGGCCGTGATCGCCGCGGCCGCCGGCGAGCACGTGCGCATCGTCGACTCGGCGGCGACTTCGGCAGCGCAAGTGCGCTCGCAGCTCGCCGCGCGCGGCCTGCTGCTGCCGGCTGGCGCCGTGCCCGCCGGCGTGCGGTTTCTCGCGACCGATGCGGTGAGCCGCTTCGCCGCGGTCGGCGGGCGTTTCCTCGGCGCGCCGATCGCCGCCGACGATGTCGAGCTGATCGATCTGTAGGAGCATCGTGACCGCATGCTGACCACCGGCACCGAAGGGCTGCTGCCCTTCACGATCTTCGCGCTGACTGGCGCGGTGACCCCGGGTCCGAATAACACGATCGCGATGCTGACCGGCGCGCACCGCGGCCTGCGCCGCGTGGTGCCGCACCTGCTGGGCGTGCCCACCGGCTTCGCGCTGATGACCGCGATCATGGGTACGGGCCTGGGCGCGCTGCTGCTGGCGCTGCCGGCCTGGAGCCTGGCGCTGCAGGTTTGCGGCGCACTGTACCTGCTCTACATGGCCTGGCGCCTGGCCAGCAGCCCGGTGCATGGAGGCCACGCCGCCATGCAGTTCCGCGCGCTCAGCTTCCCGCAATCGGTCGCGTTCCAGTTCTCGAATCCGAAGGCCTGGGCGCTTTCGCTCGGCACCGTGACCGCCTTTGCCGCGCAGTCATCGGGGCGGCTGGCCGCGGTGATCGCCATCTGGAGCGTGGTGAACCTGCTGAGCATCGCGCTGTGGGCGGCCGCGGGCCAGGCGCTGATCGGCCTGCTGTCGAACCCGCTCCGGCGCCGCACCTTCAATGTCACGACGGCCTTGCTGCTCGCGGCTACCGCAATTGCCGGGGTCTGGTCGCAGCTGCCGGGCACGCGCTCCTGAGCGTGAACAGGCCCTAGGCCGGGTTTTCCAGCGTGAAGCGCGCGCTCTCGTCCTCATACGCGAACAGCTCGGCATAGCGGCCCCAGCCGACGATCGCGCGGATCGTCTGCTCCGCGGCTTCCTCGGTCATGTAGTCCTCGAGCTCGTCGATGAATCGGCTCTTGCGCGCCACGTGCGAGGTGCGCTCATCGAGCACGCGCCGCACGTGCGCCGCGAGCGGCACGTAGGTGAGCAGCTGGCGGGCGAAGATGCGCTTGCGCTCGTCCTGCGTGGCGTTGCAGAACGCGAGCCCCGCGTCCGTGATCTTCAGGTCGCCGCCCTCGAGTTCCGCGAAGCGCAGCAGCTGCAGCGTCTCGGCCACCGGGAACAGCTCGTCGATCTCCATCTGCAGACTGGCCGCGATCTTCGGCAGGTCGGCCGAGCCGTTGTAGGGTGCGGCCGCCACCGCCTCCAGCAGTCCCGAGAGCTCGTTGCTGGACACCGGCGGCAGCACGCTGCCGAGGCCGGTGCCCGGAAAGTATTCGGTGCGCGTGCCCGCTGCTCCCTTGAGCGCGCGGGCGGTCATCTCGACGTAGATCTTCTCGACCAGTTCGCGGAACTGCGGGTCGAGGCGGTTGCGCGGCTGCGGCAGCGTGACCTCGATCTCGGTGAGCACGCGCCCCGGGTTGCTGCCGAACACCAGCACGCGGTCGCACATCAGCACCGCCTCCTCGATGTTGTGGGTCACGAGGATCACGCCCTTGATCGGCATGCGCCCCTCGGACCACAGGTCGAGGAAGTCGGTGCGCAGCGTCTCGGCGGTCAGCACGTCGAGTGCGGAGAACGGCTCGTCCATCAGCAGGATGTTCGGGTGCACCACCAGCGCGCGCGCGAAGCCGACGCGCTGGCGCATGCCGCCCGAGAGCTCGCGCGGGTAGGCCGACTCGAAACCGTCGAGTCCGATCAGGTCGATCGCGGCGAGCGTGCGGCTGCGGATCTCGGCGCGCGCCAGGTGTTGCGCCTCGAGGCCCAGCGCGACGTTCTCGTAGACCGTCAGCCACGGGAACAGCGCGAAGCTCTGGAACACCATCGCGATGCCCTCGGCCGGGCCCGCCACCGGCGCGCCGAGGTAGTTGAGCACGCCCTGGCTCGGCTCGGTGAGGCCGGCGATCAGGCGCAGCAGCGTGGATTTTCCCGAGCCCGAACGGCCCAGCAGCCCGACGATCTGCCCCGTGGCGAGCTGCAGGTCGACGCCCTCGAGCACCAGCAGTTCCTGGCCGTCGGGTTTCGGGAATGATTTCGCGACACCCCTGACCTGCAGGAGCGGAATCGCGTTCGTGTCGACGAAGGAGGGCATCTCAGGTCAGACGATAACGGCGTTCGGCGTAGTAATAAAGCGGTCGCCAGAACCAGCGGTTGATGCACACGACGAACACGCACATCGTCGCGATGCCGAGCACGATGCGGTGGAAGTCGCCGTCCGCGGAGGCCGCGGCGAGGTAGGCGCCGAGGCCGTGGGCCTCCACCTTCGTATCGCCCCAGCTGGCCACTTCCGCGACGATCGCCGCGTTCCAGGAGCCGCCGGAGGCGGTGATCGCACCGGTGACGAAGTAGGGCATGACGCCGGGCAGCGCGACGCGCTTCCACCACAGCCAGCCGCCGACGCGCAGGTTCTGCGCTGCGTAACGCAGCTCCGCCGGCATCGCCGAGGCGCCGGCGATCACGTTGAACAGGATGTACCACTGCGTTCCGAGGATCATCAACGGGCTGAGCCACACATCGGGATTGAGCCGCCCGGCGACGATCAGGTACACGAACAGGGGGAACAGCAGGTTCGCGGGGAACGCCGCCATGAACTGGGCGACCGGCTGCATGACCTGTGCCGCCCGCGGCCGCAGCCCGATCCAGACGCCAATCGGGACCCACAGCAGGCTGGCCAGCGCGATCAGGATCACCACGCGTGCCATCGTGATCAGCGCCAGCAGGCCGACCTCGCGCAGCTCCGCCAGCCGCGTATGCAGCATCAGCGTCACGACCAGGCGGTGCAGCGCCAGCGTCGCCGCCAGCAGCGCCAACGCGATCCACAGGACTTCCCAGCGCCGCGCTGCCCGCGTGCGGCGCGCGGGAGATGGCGCGCGCGGACCCGCCCGACGCGGCAGCTTCCAGCTCGTCCAGCGCACCGTCGCGTGGAACAGCGCCGTCAGGCCGCTGATGATCCGCGAGCGGCGCATCATCGTCAGCGCCCAGGACTCGGGCGGCTCGGAGCCCGGCTCCTGCTCGACGCGGAACCGGTCGACCCAGCAGATCAGCGGCCGGAAGATCAGCTGGTCATAGACCAGGATGACCGCCGCCATCGCGGCGATCGCCCAGCCGATCGCATGCAGGTTGCGCTGCTCGATCGCGATGGCGATGTACGAGCCGATGCCGGGCAGCGCCACCGAAGTGTGGCCGACGCTGATCGATTCGGCGGCCACCACGAAGAACCAGCCGCCGGACATCGACATCATCATGTTCCAGGTGAGCGCCGGCAGGCCGAAGGGCACTTCGAGCTGCCAGAAGCGCATCCACGGCGTGAGGCGGAAGGAATCCGCGGCCTCGGACAGCTCGATCGGCACGGTGCGGAGCGATTGGTAGAAGCTGAAGGCCATGTTCCAGGCCTGGCTGGTGAAGATCGCGAAGATCGCGGCGAATTCGGCCCCGAGCACCCGGCCCGGCACCAGCGACATGAAGAACACGAACGTGATCGAGATGAAACCCAGGATCGGCACCGACTGCAGGATGTCGAGCAGCGGTATCAACAGCCGTGCCGCGCGCGGGCTGCGCGCGGCCCAGGTCGCGTAGCTGAACGTGAAGGCCAGCGACAGCGCCAGCGCAGTGAACATGCGCAGCGTGGTGCGCGCCGCATACACCGGCAACTGGCGGGGGTCGAGCGACAGCGGCGTCGCGTCCAGCTTCGACAGGGGCTCGAGCAGGCCGCGGCTCGCCTCGGCCATGAACACCACCAGCGCCAGGACTACGAGCAGCGCCAGCGCGTCCCAGCGCGTGACGAAGTCGCGGATGAAGCCAAAATGATGGGTGCGGCTCGCTCGCAGCATGGGACGGATCGGGCTGGTTTATAGTGGCGCGCAGTATACGGCCTCAGGCGCCGCGGGTCGGCGCGAGTGAGCGGGACGTGAGCGAGCACAGTCACGGCGCATCCGGCGCGCACGAGCACGATTTCGACGCGGCCAATCCGCTGGCCGAGCAGCGCACCCGCTGGGTCGTGATGCTGACTGCCGTCACCATGGTGGTCGAGCTGCTGGCCGGATGGTGGTACGGCTCGATGGCATTGCTGGCGGATGGCTGGCACATGAGTTCGCACGTGATCGCGCTTGGCCTGTCGGTGGCCGCCTACGCGCTGGCGCGACGCCTGCGGCGCGACGCGCGTTTCGCCTTCGGCACCTGGAAGATCGAGGTGCTCGGCGGCTACACCAGCGCGCTGCTGCTGGCGGGTGTCGTGCTGCTGATGGCCTACGAATGCGTGACCAGGCTGGTGCGTCCCGAGCCCGTCGCCTACGACCAGGCCCTGCTGGTGGCGGTGTTGGGGCTGGGCGTGAACCTCGCCTCGGCCTGGATCCTGGCTGGGGCGGCCCGTGGCGAAGGCCATGAGCATGGCTACGAGCGCCGGCACGCCGACCTGAACCTGCGTTCGGCCCACATCCACGTGGCCGCGGACGCGGCCACCTCACTCCTGGCAATCGGCGCTCTGGCCGGCGGGAAGTACCTGCAGCTCGGCTGGCTGGACGCCGGCGTGGGCCTGTTCGGTTCCGCGGTGGTCGCAGCCTGGGCCTGGTCGCTGCTGCGCTCGACCGGCCGGCTGCTGCTGGACGCGGACATGGACGCCCCGATCGTCAGCGCGATCCGCCTTGTCATGCGCGACTCGCCCCTCCCGGCCCGCCTGGACGACCTGCACGTGTGGCGCGTCGGCAAGGGCAGGTACGCCTGCATCGTCAGCGTCACCGCCGCGGCCCCGGCGACGCCTGATTATTTCCGCTCGCTGTTGCGGGTGCACGGCGAACTGGTCCATGTGACGGTCGAAGTGAACCCGCCCGCTTTTGCCTGACGCAAAGTTGCGATATCTTCGCGGGTCTCGCCGGCTTCCATCTTAAGGGGATCCACATGGCCGCACCCAGCTACCACGGGCGCTTCGTCTGGCACGAACTGTTCAGCAATGATTCGGGCTCCGCCGCGGCTTTCTACTCGCGCGTCCTGGGGTGGCAGTCGCGGCCCTTCAGCCCCGGCTCGCCGTATCTGCTGTTCTTGGACAGATCCGGGCGCACCATCGCGGGCGCCATGGCGCTCTCGGATGAATCGCGCGCGCTGGGCACGACGCCGCACTGGCGCGGCTACATCGGCGCCGGCGACGTCGACGCGATCGTGGCGCATGCCTCGCGTCTCGGCGCACGCATCCTCGAGCCCGCCCGCGACCTGCCGGCGGTGGGCCGCGCGGCCATGCTGGCCGATCCGGAGGGGGCGCGCTTTGGCGTCTACAAGCCTCTGCAGGAGGCGAACGCCGGCGCCCCCGGCGAAACCGGCTTTGCCTGGTGCGAGCTGGCCGCGCGTTCGCGCGAGACCGCGCTCGCGTTCTACCAACAGCTGTTCGGCTGGGAATTGCGCGCGCCGATGGACATGGGCGGCGGGTTCCATTACCAGACCTTCGGGCTCGGCGGCCAGGATTTCGGCGGCGCCTACACGATACCGGCTGACCGGCCGATGTCACCGGCCTGGTGCCCTTACGCCAGCTGTGCGAGCGCGGACGAGATCGCGGGCAAGGTGATCGCCTCGGGCGGGCAGCTCAGCCACGGGCCGGTCGACGTACCCGGCGGCGGCCGCATCGTACAGTTCTTCGATCCGCAGCATGCCATGTTCGCCGTGCACTCGATGGGTGTGGCAGCCGCGAAGCCGGCTGCCAGGCCCGCGGCGGCGGCCAGCGACGCGAAAGCGCCCGCCAGGAAGCCGGCGAAGAAGCCGGCGAAGAAACCGGCCGTGAAGAAAGGCGCCAGCAGGCCTGCGAAGAAAGCGGCGAAGAGGATGGCGAAGAAGCCTGCCAGGAAGTCCGCGCGGCGGCCGGCGGCGAAGCGCGCCGGGAAACCAATACGCGTGGCCAAGGCAAAGCGCGGGTCCAAGGCCAAGCGCGCGGCCAAGGCGAGGCGGCGGCCCGCAGCAAAGTCTCACCGCAGGGCGGCACGCAAGAAATAGGCGCGGCCGGCACGCCGCGCTATCGGGTCAGCCGCGCTCGACGAGGCGCATCGACAGGTCGATGGCACGCACGTGCTTCGTCAGGCCGCCGACCGAGATGAAATCGACGCCGGTGGCGGCAATTGCACCAATGCGTTCCAGGCTGACGCCACCGGAGGCCTCGAGCTTCGCCGGACGCGGCGCGGCGTGGTTCAGCGCCACGGCCCGCCGCAGGTCCTCGAGCGCGAATTCATCGAGCATGATGACCTCACACTGCGCCACCAGGGCCGCGGTGACCTCGTCCAGGTTCTCGGTCTCCACCTCGATCGGCACCCCGGGCGCAAGTGTGCGGGCCGAGGCGACCGCGGCCGCGATCGATCCGGCCGCGGCGATGTGGTTCTCCTTGACGAGCACCATGTCGTAGAGCCCCATGCGGTGGTTCTGGCCGCCGCCGCACAGCACGGCGTATTTCTGGGCCGTGCGCAGTCCAGGCAGTGTCTTGCGCGTGTCGAGGATGCGGCAGGCCGTGCCCGCCACCGCCTGCACGTAGCGCGCGGTGGCGGTCGCCGTGGCCGACAGGAGCTGCAGGAAATTCAACGCCGTCCGCTCGCCGCTCAGGAGCGCGCGTGCCGGCCCCGCGAGCTCGCATAACACGGTATCCGCGGCGACGCGCTCGCCATCGGCCACCTGCCAGCGTACCTGCACCGCGGCCTCGAGCTGGCGAAAGGTTTCATCGAACCAGGCCGTGCCGCTGATGACCGCGGCCTCGCGACACAGCACGCGCGCGCGCGCATGCGTGTCGGCGGCGATCAGGCGTGCGGTGACATCGCCCGGGCCGATATCCTCGCGCAATGCGCGGGATACCTGCTCGGCCAGATCCCCAGGGAGCCGGAGCTTCAAGTCCGTGCTGGAGTCTGCGCGCTAGTAAGGCAGGCCGTGCGTGGCGCCCGCCATGCACATCAGCATCGGGATCGACAGCACGAAGTTGGTGCGCGAGGCGAGCAAGGCGACGCGGCGCGCGCGCACCTTCTCCTCGTCGGTGGCCGGCACGAAGCCGAGCACCTTCATCTGGTTCGGATTGATCAGCACCCACACGTTGAACAGCATGATGGTCCCGAGCCAGGCCCCGGTGCCGATGATCAGGCCGTAAATGTCCTCGCCGAAATGGCCGAAGGTGAAGGCGTTGAGGAAATTCTGGCCGCGGATGAGGTAGGCGGCGCCGGTCAACCAGGTCGCGACCGCCGCCCAGCGGAACCACAGCAGCGCCCGCGGCGCCACGTACTTGGAGATGCCCGCGCCGCCCGGGCCGCCCTTGTCGGCCGCGGCCTCGCCGAGGGCGGGTACCTGCACCACGTTGAAGTACCATAGCAGCCCGATCCACATTACGCCCGCGAGGATGTGCAACCAGCGAATCAGGCCCATTTCGTTGAACGCACTCTGCGGTATCGCAATCGTGATGGCGACCGCGACGATCACCCCGGTGATGATGGCGCCGCGTACGGAATTCAGTGGGTTCATGGTGGGTGCCTCATTAAGTCGTTGTTCTGGATGGCAAGATTATTGCCTGCCCTGTTTGAAGAATAGGGCAGCGACCCCCATAATTCAACGTTGGCATGACTGGAACCGTCTACAAGCGTGTGCTCGCAGGCCTGGTCGGCGCCGGGGCCGTGCTGCTGGGCGGCTGCGTCGCCGCGCTGATCGGCAATGCGCCCCACAGCGGCACCCTCGCCGATCCGCGCCCGGCGGTGCAGGGCACGGTGCCGGTGGACGCCGCGGTGCGTGCGCGGCTCGGCGCCGATCCGGCGCTGCGCGGCGGGGCGATCAGCGTCAGCGCCGCGGGCGGCACGGTTACGCTACGCGGGACGGTGGCCACGAGCGCGCAGCGCGCGCAGGCCGAACGCGCAGCGCGCGCGGTCGCGGGCGTCAGCGCGGTGAACAATCAACTCAAGGTGAACTAGCCATGGATGTCAGTGAACGGATCAGGAAGGAACTCGCCAGCGCGCCCGTGGTGTTGTTCATGAAGGGCACGCCGGATTTCCCGCAGTGCGGCTTTTCGGCGCAGACCGCCGGCGCGCTGCGCAAGCTCGGCGCGCGATTCCACAGCGTCAACATTTTCGACGATGCCGAAATGCGCGAGGCGCTGAAGAAGCACTCGAACTGGCCGACCTATCCGCAGCTGTACGTGCAGGGCGAGCTGGTCGGAGGGTGCGACATCGCGATGGAGATGTTCCGCAACGGCGAACTCAAGTCGATCCTGGCCGCGGCCGGAGCGCTGCCTGCGGCCACGGCCTGAGGCCACCGTCACGAGGGATGGCGCGGCGGTCCGACCCTTCAGGGGTCGAGGTCGCGATCGGCTGCCGCTGCCGGTGCTTCGCCGATGCCCTCATGCCAGCCGAGTTCGCGGGCCCGGTTCTCGGCCCACTGGAAGCTGCCCGCCAGTTCGTTGCAGATGCTGCAGAACAGCTCGGCCGTGCGCTCCGCGTCGTAGGTGGCCGAATGCGCCGAGGCGTTGTCCCAGCCCAGGCCGGCGATCGTCGCGGCCTTGGCCAGCACCGTCTGGCCGAGCGCGGCGCCGGCCAGCGTTGCCGTGTCGAAGCTCGAGAAAGGGTGGAAGGGACTGCGCTTCACGCCGCTGCGCGCGATGGCGGCATTGACGAACGAGAGGTCGAACCAGGAATTGTGCCCGACCAGGATCGCGCGCTTGCAGGCAGCGCGCTGCATGCCGGCGCGGACTTCCTTGAAGATGCGCTGCAGCGCTTCGCGTTCATCGATCGCCGGCCGCAGCGGATGCCAGGGGTCGATCTTGTTGACCTGGAGCGCGGCGGCTTCGATGTTGGCGCCCGCGAAGGGCTTGACGTGATAGCTGTGCGTCGGGCCGCGCACCAGCCGGCCCGAATCGTCGAGCTCGATCATCACCGCCGCCACCTGCAGCAGCGCATCGCGCGCGCAGTTGAATCCGCCGGTCTCCACGTCGACGACCACCGGCAGGAATCCGCGGAAGCGCCGCGCCATCAGGCGCTGGCCCGCATCGTTGTTCACGCGCGCACCGCCCACGCGAGCGCTGCACCGGCACGCAGCGGCACCAGCTCCGCCCGCTCCAGCGGATAGCTGGCCGGCGCCGACCAGGCACGCCGTTCGAGCGTGAGCGTGCCGCTGTTGCGCGGCAGGCCGTAGAAGTCCGCGCCGAAATGCGCGGCGAAGTCCTCGAGTCGCGCCAGCGCACCGAGCTGCTCGAACACCTCGGCGTACAGCTCGATGCCGGCGTGCGCGGAGAAGATGCCGGCGCAGCCACACGCCGATTCCTTCTGCGTGCGCGCATGCGGCGCGCTGTCGGTCCCGAGGAAGAAGCGCGGATTGCCGGCGGCCACTACCGCGCGCAGCGCCTCGCGGTCGGCCTCGCGCTTGAGCACCGGCAGGCAATACAGGTGCGGGCGGATGCCGCCCTGGAACAGCGCATTGCGGTTCAGCAGCAGGTGCTGCGGCGTGACGGTCGCCGCGATGCCCGGGCGCGCGGCGCATACGTATTCGACCGCGGCGCGGGTGGTCACGTGCTCGAATACCACCCGCAGGCCAGGATGGCGCGCCACGAGCGGCCCCAGCACCTGCTCGATGAAGCACGCCTCGCGATCGAAGATGTCGACCGCGGGGTCGGTGACCTCACCGTGCACCTGCAAGGCGAGGCCGCGCTCGCTCATGCGCGCGAGCACGGCGTCGATCCGGCGCACATCGGTGACGCCGGCCGCCGAGTGCGTGGTCGCGCCGGCGGGATAGAGTTTGCAGCCAAGCACCACGCCGCTGTCTACGGCGCGGTCGATTTCCTCTGGCGGCGTGGTATCGGTCAGGTAGAGGGTCATCAACGGCGTGAATACGGCACCGGCAGGCAGGGCTGCCACGATGCGCCCGCGGTACGCGAGCGCCGCGGCCGTGGTCGTCACTGGCGGAGCCAGGTTCGGCATGACGATGGCACGCGCGAAGCGCCGCGCCGTGAACGGCAGCACCGCTGCGAGGACCGAGCCGTCGCGCAGGTGCAGGTGCCAGTCGTCGGGACGGCGAATCGTCAGCTCTTGCATGGTCACCATTGGGGCGGGCCCTTCGGGGGTGGCAGCGCAGGATCTGCGTATAATGCCGATCCGCCGGCCCGGCCGCGTATGCAGCGCATCCTAACACAGCGTCCCGCAAGGTAATTTTTCCAGTCATGAGTGAGCCTACAGAACCCGGCGATCTCGACCCGGTGGAAACACGCGAATGGCTTGAATCGATCGATTCGGTGCTGCAGGCCGAGGGCCCTGAACGGGCGCATTTCCTCATCGACCGGATGGTCGAGCACGCACGACGTTCGGGGGCGTATCTGCCCTACAGCCCGAACACCGCCTACGTGAACACCATCGCGGTCGGCAAGCAGCCGCTGTACCCGGGGAATCGCGAGCTCGAGCGGCGCATCGAGGCCTGGATCCGCTGGAACGCGATGGCGATGGTGGTCGCGGCCAATCGCAAGTCGACCGAGTACGGCGGCCATATCGCCAGCTACGCTTCCTCGGCGACGCTATACGAGGTGGGCTTCAACCATTTCTGGCGCGCGCCCACTGCTCAACATCCGGGTGACCTCGTGTTCATGCAAGGGCACTCTTCGCCGGGCATCTACGCGCGTTCCTATCTCGAAGGCCGGCTGAGCGAAGCGCAGCTGCGCCGCTTCCGCCAGGAGGTCGATGGCGGTGGCCTGAGTTCATACCCGCATCCGTGGCTGATGCCGGATTTCTGGCAGTTCCCGACCGTATCGATGGGCCTGGGGCCGATGATGGCGATCTACCAGGCGCGCTTTCTCAAGTACCTCGAGGGCCGCGGACTCGCGAAGACCGAAGGCCGCAAGGTCTGGGCCTTCCTCGGCGACGGCGAGTGCGACGAAGTCGAATCGCTCGGCGCCATCGGCATGGCCGGCCGCGAAAACCTCGACAACCTGGTCTTCGTCATCAACTGCAATCTGCAGCGTCTCGACGGTCCGGTGCGCGGCAACGGCAAGATCATCCAGGAACTCGAAGCCG
>JAGWPD010000153.1 GCA_028870705.1 Gammaproteobacteria bacterium | reverse complement strand
TCGCGATCAAGGCCGCGCAGACCGGTCACCTCGTGCTCTCCACGCTCCACACCAACGACGCGCCGCAGACGCTCACGCGCCTGATCGACATGGGCGTGAAGCCCTACGCGATCGCGACCTCGGTCAGCCTGATCATCGCGCAACGACTGGCGCGTCGCCTGTGCAACAGCTGCAAGCAGCTGGTCGAGGTGCCGGCCGAGGCGCTGCGCAAGGAAGGCTTCCAGGAAGCGGATATCCCGAACCTGAAGATCTACGCCGCCAAGGGCTGCCAGAGCTGCACCGACGGCTACAAGGGGCGCGTGGGCCTGTACCAGGTGATGGAGGTCAGCGAGGCGATCGGCCGCATCATCATGACGGGCGGCAACGCCATCGACATTGCCGACCAGGCGGCCAAGGAAGGCGTCTGGGACCTGCGCCGCGCCGGCCTCGAGAAGGTCCGGTCGGGACTGACCAGCATCGCCGAAATCAACAGCGTAACGATCGAGTAGGCAAACCATGGCTCAGGCAAGTACCGCAATCCGCACCGTGCAGCGCGATGTGCCCTTCAACTGGGAGGGGCGCGACCGCAAGGGCCAGAAGGTCAAGGGCCGCACGGTGGCGCAGAACGAGCAGGCCGTGCGCGGCGAACTGCGCCGCCAGGGCATCGCCGCGACGCGCATCCGCAAGCAGTCGCCGCGCCGGGGCGCAGGCGGCAAGGTCGAGCCCGGCGACATCGCGGTGTTCAGCCGCCAGCTCGCCACGATGCTCGGCGCCGGCATCCCGCTGGTGCAGGCCTTCGAGATCATCGGGGCGGGGCACGAGAAGCCCTCGATGCAGAAGCTCCTGCTGGAGATCAAGTCCGACATCGAGGGCGGCACCTCGCTCCATGAGGCGCTCGCCAAGCATCCGCTGCATTTCGACGACCTTTACGTGAACCTTACGGAAGCCGGTGAGCAGGCTGGTGCCCTGGAGTCGCTCCTCGACAAGATCGCCACCTACAAGGAAAAGACCGAGGCGATCAAGAAGAAGGTCAAGAAGGCGCTGTTCTACCCGGCCGCGGTGCTGGTCGTGGCGCTGATCGTGACCACCATCCTGCTGATCTTCGTGATCCCGCAGTTCGAGAGCCTGTTCAAGGGGTTCGGCGCCGACCTGCCGGCCTTCACGCAGGCGGTGATCGACCTGTCGAAGTTCGTGCAGCACTACGGCGTGTTCATCGCCATGGTCGTCGGCGCGGGCATCTGGTTTTTCTCCTACACCTACAAGCGTTCGCGCAAGCTGCGCGAAAGCATCGACCGGATGTCGCTCAAGTTTCCGATCATCGGCCCGATCCTCAACAAGGCGGCGATCGCGCGCTTCGCGCGCACGCTCTCGACGATGTTCTCGGCGGGCGTGCCGCTGGTCGAAGCGCTCGAGTCGGTCGCCGGCGCGACCGGCAACATCGTGTACGAGAACGCGGTCATGAAGATGCGCGATGAGGTCGCCACCGGCCAGCGGCTGCAGCGCTCGATGGAGAACACCGGAATGTTCCCGAACATGGTGGTGCAGATGATCGCGGTGGGCGAGGAATCGGGATCGCTCGATACGATGTCGGGCAAGGTCGCGAGCTTCTACGAGGAAGACGTCGACAATGCGGTCGACAGCATGTCGAGCCTGCTCGAGCCGCTGATCATGGCGATCCTGGGCGTGCTGGTAGGCAGTCTCGTGATCGCGATGTACCTGCCGATCTTCAAGCTCGGTTCCGTCGTCTAGGTGCTCGAACTGCTCAGCCAATCACCGGCCGCCTGGATCGTGCTGGCCGGAGTGGTGGGGCTCGTGGTGGGGAGCTTCCTCAACGTCGTCATCCATCGCCTGCCGGTCATGCTCGAGCGCCAGTGGCGCGAGCAGTGCCAGGAGTCGCAGGCCGCCAGCGCCGGCGCGGGAGCGCCCGCGGCCTCGCCTGCGGCCACGGCCGGGCGCTACAACCTCGTGGTGCCGCGCTCGGCGTGTCCCGCCTGCCATGCGCCGATCAGCGCGTGGCAGAACATCCCGGTGCTCAGCTGGCTGTGGTTGCGCGGCAGGTGCGCGCGCTGCGCGGCCCCGATCAGCCTGCGCTATCCGCTGATCGAACTGCTGTGCGCGCTGCTGAGCGCGGCGGTGGCGTGGCGTTTCGGATTCGGCTGGAACGCAATCGAGGCGCTCGCGGTCACCTGGGCGCTGCTCGCCCTCACCGGCATCGATCTGGATACGCAATACCTGCCCGATGCGATCACGCTGCCGCTGCTGTGGGCAGGCCTGCTGGCCTCGCTCGGCGCTGCCGGCGCTGCCGGCGCGGGGGGCATCGCGGTCACGAGCCTGCCGGTGGGCCCCGCGGACGCAATCACCGGCGCCGCGGCCGGCTACCTCAGCCTGTGGAGCATGTATCACCTGTTCCGGCTGCTGACCGGCAAGGAAGGCATGGGCTACGGCGATTTCAAGCTGCTGGCCGCGCTCGGCGCCTGGATGGGCTGGCGGATGCTGCTGCCGATCATCCTCGCATCCGCCTTCACCGGTGCCGTGGTCGGCATCGCGCTCATTGCCAGCGGACGCCACAAGCGCGGCGTGCCGATCCCGTTCGGGCCATTCCTCGCCGCGGCCGGCTGGCTCGCGCTGATGTGGGGACCGCAATGGGTCAGCGGCTATCTGGGCTTGTACGCGCACTACTGACCGCGCGCACGGCTGACGGCTCGCATGGCTGACGGCGCGAGCGGCTGACGATTAGACTGGGCGCATGAGCCCGCCCGCGCCCCTCCGCATCGCCCTCACCGGCGGCATTGCCAGCGGCAAGAGCACGGTCGCCGCGCTGTTCGCCGCGTTGGGCGTGCCGGTGATCGACCTGGACGAGGTCGCGCGCGAGGTGGTTGCGCCGGGCACGGCGCTGCTCGAGCGCGTGTTCGCGCGTTTTGGGGCCGGGCTGCGCCAGGCCGATGGCTCGCTCGACCGGCGGGCGCTGCGCGAGCGGATATTGCGCGACGCGGCCGCGCGCGCCGAGCTCGAATCGCTCCTCCATCCGGCAATCCTGGCGCGCGCCGCCGAGCGC
>JAGWPD010000152.1 GCA_028870705.1 Gammaproteobacteria bacterium | reverse complement strand
GCTGGCGCCGCTGATCGCCCTGACCGGCATGGTGGGCTGGTGCTGGGACAGCGCTCTGGTGGTCCTCGGCCTGATCGCCTACCGCCCGGCGCCGGCGCCGGCGTCGCTGTCGCTGGCGCCCCTGTGGATCCTGGCGTTGTGGGTGTTGTTTGCGACGGCGCTGCCCATTTCGTTGCGCTGGCTGCGCGGTCGCTGGTGGCAGGCCTGTCTGCTGGGGGCGCTCGCCGCGCCGCTCGCGTATTTCGGCGGCGCAAGGCTCGGGGCGCTGCAGCTGGTGCGGCCGTGGCCGGCGCTGCTCGCGCAGGCCGCGGGTTGGGCGTTGCTGCTGCCGCTGCTGGTTGACCTGGCGAGGCGCTGCGATGCCTGAACCTCAGCTGCTGCACGTCTGGCTGGGTGCGCTGGCGTACATCGCGCCGCCGGCCGTGGCCTGCTGGCTCGCGAGCCTGCCGCTGCGCGATGCCAGCATCGTCGATCGCGCGTGGTCACTGCTGTTCGTGGCCGTCGCGGTCGGCTACGCGCTCGCGCTCGGACCTGCCCGGCCGCGTGTACTGCTGACCTCGACCCTGCTGCTCGCCTGGGCGCTGCGTCTGTCGCTGCATATCACGCTGCGCAACTGGGGGCAGGGGGAAGACCGGCGCTACCGGCAGATCCGCCGCAATCACGAACCGGGCTTCGCCTGGAAGAGCCTGTACATCGTGTTCGGGCTGCAGGCGGTCCTGGTCTGGGTCATCTCGCTGCCCCTGCTGGGATCGATGGCCGGGGACCGCCCGCCGGGCTGGCGCGACGCGCCGGGCCTGTTGCTGTGGCTGGCGGGCTTCAGCGGCGAATGGCTCGCCGACCAGCAGCTGGCGCGTTTCCGCCGCGCCGCCGGCAACCACGACGGAGTGCTGGACACCGGCCTGTGGCGCTACTCGCGTCACCCCAACTATTTCGGCGAATGCTGCGTGTGGTGGGGTTTCTACCTGCTGGCCGCGTCGGCGGGTGCATGGTGGACCGTGCCCGCTCCGGTGCTGATGACTGCGCTGCTGTTGCGTGTCTCGGGCGTCGCGCTGCTGGAGCGCGATATCGGCGCGCGGCGCCCGGCGTACCGCGAATACGTGGCGCGCACCAATGCCTTCCTTCCCGGGCCGAGGCGCGCGGCGCGATGAAGATCGCCATCATCGGTGCAGGTATCAGCGGCAACGTCGTCGCGCGCCTGCTGTGCCGGCAGCACGAAATCACCGTATTCGAGGCGGGCGATCACATCGGCGGCCACTCGCATACCCATCAGGTGGAGGTCGGCGGCCGCAGCGTCGCGGTCGATACCGGCTTCATCGTCTACAACGACCTCACCTATCCGCGTTTCAGCGCGCTGCTGGCCGAGCTGCGCGTGCCGACGCGCACTACCGCGATGAGTTTCAGCGTACGCAACGAGGTCAGCGGCCTTGAATACGCCAGCGCCTCGCTCAATACGCTGTTCGCGCAGCGGTCGAACCTGCTGCGCCCGCGCTTCCACCGCATGTGGGCCGAGATCCTGCGTTTCAACCGCAACGCCACGGAATTCCACGACGCGCATGGGCACCACGAGCTGACGCTCGGCGACTATGTGCGCGAGCAACGCTACTCGGGCGCGTTCGTGCGCGACTACCTGGTGCCGATGGCGTCCGCGATCTGGTCGGCGGCGCCGGCGGACATCGGCGCGATGCCGGCGCGGTTCCTGATCGGATTCTTCCGCAACCACGGCATGCTGAGCATCAATGACCGGCCGCAATGGCGCACGGTCTGCGGCGGATCGGCGCAGTACGTGGCGCGGCTGGTGGCGCCGTTCCGGGCCCGCATCCGGTTGCGCACGGCCGTGCTCGGCGTGCGCCGCGACGCCAGCGGCGTATGGTTGCGCCTGCCCGGGGGCGAGCGGCGGCATTTCGACCGGGTGTTCCTCGCCTGTCACAGCGACCAGGCGCTCGCGTTGCTGGAAGATGCGAGTGAAGCGGAACGCGCCGTGCTCGGCGCCATGCCCTACCAGGAGAACGAGGTCGTGCTGCACACGGATGCGAGCCTGATGCCGCGGCAGCGGCGCGCCTGGGCGGCGTGGAATTACCATGTGACCGCAGCGCAGGCAGCCAGCGTGCGCGTGACCTACAACATGAACATCCTGCAGGCGCTGCCCACGGAAGAAACCGTGTGCGTGACGCTGAACCGGAGCGACGCGATCGACCCGCGGCGTGTGCTGCGACGCCTCTCGTACCAGCACCCGGTCTTCACGCGTGCGGCGGTGGCGGCGCAGGCGCGCCTGCCGGAGATCAATGGCGTGAATTGCGCGTATTTCTGCGGCGCCTATGCGCGCTTTGGCTTCCACGAGGACGGCGTGGCCAGCGCCGAAGCCGCCCTGGCGAGCTTCGCGACGGAGGGCTCGCGTGCACAGCGCGCTCTACACCGGCTGGCTTAGCCACCGGCGGCGGCGACCGCGGGAGCACGCCTTTCGCTACCCGCTGTTCATGGCGTGGCTCGATCTCGCCGAACTCGATCGGGTCTTCATCGGGCGCTGGCTGTGGGGCGTGGAACGCCGGGCGATCGCATCGTTCCGGCGCGCGGATCACATGGGCGATCCGGGCCGGCCGCTCGCCCAGTGCGTGCGGGACCTGGTCGAGCGCGAGCGCGGCTGGCGCCCAGAGGGCCCGGTGCGCTTGCTGACGCACCTGCGCTACTTCGGCTATTGCTTCAATCCGGTGAGCTTCTACTACTGCTACGACGCCGCGGACCGCAATGTGGCGGCCGTGGTCGCCGAGGTGAACAACACGCCCTGGGGCGATCGGCATTGCTACGTGCTCGATGGCCGCGCCGGCGACGCAGTGCCGGCCGAGCCCGGCGCAGCGGCGGCACGGCTGGTGCGCTGGCGCACCTCCAAGCGCATGCACGTGTCGCCCTTCATGCCGATGGACCTCGAATACGAATGGTCGCTGGCCGCGCCCGCGGAACGGCTGTTCGTGCAGATGCGCTGCACGCGCGCTGGCGAACAGCTGTTCGCTGCGACCCTGGCGCTGCGCCGCCGTCCGCTCGACTCAGCCACGATGGCGGCGACCTTGCTGCGCCATCCGTGGATGAGCGCACGCGTCATTCTGGCGATACACTGGCAGGCGCTGCTGCTGTGGCTGAAGGGCGTGCCCTATCACGCTCATCCGGGAGCGCGCAGCGCCGCGACGAAGACCACCGGTCCGGTTGCGTGACCTGTCGGGGAGCCGCCGCGCGGCTCGACGCTTACCGCAACCTGGACCGACCGTGCCAACGCCTGCCGTTGCGCGGCATTCAGCCTGGTCGAGGCTTCCCCGCGCACCGGCATCACGCCCAGCGAGACGGCGGGTGCGCCGGCCGGCAGCGCCCAAAGCTCGAAGTCACGATCGGCAGGCTTGGCCGCCAGCACGGGGCTGCCCACCACCAGGCGCGCGGGCTGCGCGTAGACCTCAACCCGCCACTGCAGCGCGCCGACGCCATTGTTGATGAGGGCCAGTTGGTCAGGATGCGGAGCGCGCACAGCCGGACCGTAGGCTAGGACTGCGGCCAGCAGCAGGCCGAGCGCCAAGCCGCTCGCCCAGCCCCGCCACGTTGGCGCGGTGAGCGACAGGCGCCGCTGGATCCGTGCCAGCAGGACAGGCGGCGGCGCGACGGGTCGCAAACGGATGGCGAGCGGCGCCAGCTGTTGTTCCCAGCGGCGCGCGAGCTCATCGACCAGCGTCGAAGTGCCGCGCCAGCGCTCGAAGCGCGCGCGGGCGCCGCCACGCATCGTGCCCAGCACGTAGTCGGCGGCGAGCCGGTCGAGCAAGTGCGAATGGCGTGCAGCGGGCTGCATGGGCTCAGGATTCCAGGCACTCGCGCAGCGCGAACAGCGCGCGGCGGATCCAGCTCTTCACGGTGCCCAGCGGGTTGCCGGTCAGCTGCGATATTTCCTGGTGCGAACGCCCGTTGATGAACGCGAACTGCAGACACCGCTGCTGATCGTCCGACAGACGTGCCAGGCATCGTTCGAGCAGGGCGGTGGGCGTGGGTGGATGCGGTTCCTGGTCCGCGTCACCGGCGGCTGTTTCGGGTACCGCTGGCATCAGCACCGGTGCGGCGCGTTCCTGGCGCAGCAGGTCGATCGCGCGATAACGGGCGATGCCGATCAACCAGGCCAGCGCGGAACCGCGCTCCTCCTGATATTGGCCGGCGCGCTGCCAGATCCTGACGAATACATCCTGCAGCGCCTCCTCGGCCAGCGCGTGGCGGCGCAGCATGCGGGTCAGCAGGCCGAATAGCAGTGGCCCGGCCAGCGAGTACAGCTGTTCGAGCGCGCGCGGCTCACGCGCGGCGCAGCGTCGCAGCAGCGCGCGCGTGGCGGCCTCGCGTTGGTCAACGTCCATGCCCTCATTGTAACGAGTCTGGTAGGCTCGCACCCACACAGCCGGGAGCGCAGCGATGGACCTGTACGACATTGAAGTCCGCATGCTCGACGGCAGGACGGCGAAGCTGCGCCAGTACGCCGGCGAGGTGCTGCTGGTGGTGAACGTGGCCAGCCGCTGCGGCTACACGCCCCAGTACACCGGCCTTGAAGCCCTGTACCGCAAGTACCATGCGCAGGGCTTCGAGGTGCTGGGTTTCCCCTGCGACCAGTTCGGCAACCAGGAGCCCGGCAACGAGGCGGAGATCCGCGCATTCTGCACGCTCAATTACCAGGTGAGCTTTCCTTTGTTCGCGAAGCTCGAGGTCAACGGCGCGCATGCGCATCCGCTCTACCAGCTGCTCAAGTCGGCGCGTCCCGGTGTGCTGAACACCGCGGCGATCAAGTGGAATTTCACCAAGTTCCTGGTGGCGCGCAATGGCGAGGTGCTGCGTCGCTACGCACCGGGCGACACCCCGGAAAGCCTGGCGGACGCGATCGAGGCCGCACTCGCCGCGCCGGCGGGCGCCGCCGCCTCAGGCTGACTTGCCCGCCAGCATCATCCAGGTCGCGACGACTGTGTCGGGGTTGAGCGAGATGCTGTCGATGCCCTGCGCGACCAGCCAGCGCGCCAGGTCCGGGTGATCCGACGGCCCCTGGCCGCAGATGCCGACGTACTTGCCGGCGCGCCGGCAGGCGGCGATCGCGAGCGTGATCAATGATTCGACCGCGGCATCGCGTTCATCGAAGCTCGCGGCCACCAGCGCGGAGTCGCGGTCCACGCCGAGCGTCAACTGCGTCAGGTCGTTCGAGCCGATCGACATGCCATCGAAATACTGCAGGAACTGGTCGGCCAGCAGCGCATTGCCCGGCAGCTCGCACATCATGATCAGCTTGAGGCCGTCGACGCCGCGCTTCAAACCATTCGCGGCCAGCAGTTCGGTGACCGCGCGCGCCTCGGCGAGCGTGCGCACGAACGGCACCATCACCTGGACGTTGCCGAGCCCCATGTCGGCGCGCACGCGCCGCAACGCCCGGCACTCGAGTTCGAAGCAGGGCCGGAAGGCGGCGTCGATGTAACGGGCGGCGCCGCGGAATCCCAGCATCGGGTTCTCCTCCTGCGGCTCGAACTGCCGCCCGCCGAGCAGGTTCGCGTATTCGTTGGACTTGAAATCGGATAGCCGCACGATCACCGGCTCCGGCGCGAATGCGCAGGCGATCTGCGCGATGCCCTCGCTGAGCCGGTCGACGAAGAAGTCGAGCGGCGCGGCGTAGCCGGCCAGGCGCGGCCGGATCTGCTGCTGCAGCTCCGGTTCGAGCCGCTCGAACTCGAGCAGCGCGCGCGGATGCACGCCGATCATGCGGTTGATGATGAATTCGAGCCGCGCCAGGCCGACGCCGCGGTGCGGGAGTCCCGCGAACGCGAACGCGCGGTCCGGGTTGCCGACGTTCATCATGATGCGCACGGGCGGGACCGGCATTGCGTCCAGTTCGATCTGCTGGTGCTCGAAGGGCAGGCGGCCCTCGTAGACGAAGCCGGTGTCGCCCTCGGCGCACGAGACCGTCACGTCCTGACCGTCGGCAATCGCCCGCGTCGCATCGCCGCAGCCCACGACCGCCGGCACCCCCAGCTCGCGCGCGATGATCGCCGCGTGGCAGGTGCGGCCGCCGCGATTGGTGACGATCGCGGCGGCGCGCTTCATCACCGGCTCCCAGTCCGGGTCGGTCATGTCGGCGACCAGCACATCGCCTGGCTGCACCCGCGCCATGCCGCCGGCATCGCGCACCACGCGCGCCCGGCCGCTGCCGATGCGGCCGCCGATGCTGCGGCCCTCGGCCAGCACGCGCCCGCGCCGTTGCAGCGCGTAGCGCTCGATGCTGCGGCCGACGCGGCTCTGCACGGTCTCGGGGCGCGCCTGCAGGATGTAGAGTTGCCCGTCGACGCCGTCGCGCGCCCACTCGATATCCATCGGACAGCGGTAATGCTGCTCGATGATCAGCGCCAGGCGCGCCAGCGCCTCCACCTCCGCGTCGGTCAGTGAGTAGCGGGCGCGCTCCACGGCCGGCACTTCGACCGTGCGTACCCGCTCGGCGCCGCCCGGCTCGGCATAGACCATCCGAATGGCCTTGGCGCCCAGGTTGCGGCGGACGATGGCGCGCTTGCCGGCGCGGAGCGCGGGCTTGTAGACGTAGAATTCGTCCGGGTTCACCGCGCCCTGCACGACCGTCTCGCCGAGCCCGTAGGCGCTGGTGACCAGGACGACATCGCGGAAGCCCGAATCGGTGTCGAGCGTGAACATCACCCCGCTCGCGCCCACATCGCTCCGCACCATGTATTGCACGCCCACGGACAGCGCCACCAGCGCGTGGTCGAAGCGCTGGTGGACGCGATAGGCGATCGCCCGATCGGTGAACAGCGAGGCGTACACCTGGTGCATGGCGGCCAGCAGCGCCGCTTCACCGCGCACGTTCAGGAAGGTTTCCTGCTGGCCGGCGAACGAGGCTTCCGGCAGGTCCTCGGCGGTCGCCGATGAGCGCACCGCGACCGCAATGCCCTGGCCGGCATCCATCGCGCGCCAGCGCTCGAGCACCGCCTGCTGCAGCGCGGGCGCGAACGGGGTCGCGAGGATCCACTGGCGGATGCGCGCGCCGCTCGCGGCCAGCGCGGCCACGTCCTCGACATCGAGCGCGGCGAGCTCGGCACTGATGCGCGCGGCCAGCCCGCCCTGGGCCAGGAACTCGCGGTAGGCGGCCGCCGTGGTCGCAAAGCCGCGCGGCACGCGTACGCCAAGATTCGCGAGCGCGCCCAGCATCTCGCCGATCGAGGCATTCTTGCCGCCGACGCGCTCGAGGTCGGCGAGGCCCACGGCGTCGAATGACAGGACGAGATCGCTCACCGTGGGTTTCCCTGGACGGTCCGGTGGCTTATTGTCCCTCATTTCGGGGCGTGGGACACTGCAGCGCGCGGTTCGCGCAACACCCGCTGGAGCGGCAGACTTGCACAAGCGCACGGTGTTCTTCGTATCCGACCAGACCGGCGTCACGGCCGAAACCATGGGGCACAGCCTGCTGACGCAGTTCGACGGCGCCCAGTACCAGTCGCTGACGCTGCCGTTCATCGCGACCGCTGCGCAGGCCGCCGCGGTCGTGGCACGGATCGATGCGGCCGGGCGCGATTCCGGCCTGCGGCCGATCGTGTTCGCGACGCTGGTCGATGACGCGGTGCGCGCGGTACTGCAACGGGCCAACGCGCTGGTGCTCGATTTCTTTGCCGCCTTCCTCGGGCCGCTCGAGGCGGAGCTCGCCGTGCCGTCGGCGCACGCCAGCGGGCGCGCGCACGGCATGGCGGACCTGGTGGCCTACACCGCGCGGATCAATGCCACCAACTTCGCGCTGGCGAACGACGATGGCGCCGGCGCCCGCGACTATGCGGCGGCCGACGTGGTGCTGGTCGGGGTGTCGCGCTCGGGCAAGACGCCGACCTGCCTGTACCTGGCGCTGCAGTACGGGGTGTTTGCGGCCAACTATCCGCTCGCCGACGAAGACCTGGAGGCGGAGGAATTGCCCGCCGTGCTGCGGCCACACCGCCACAAGCTGTTCGGGCTGACCATCCGGCCGGACCGGCTGCAGCAGATCCGCCAGGAGCGGCGGCCGGGCAGCCGCTACGCCTCGCTCCCCCAGGTGCAGTCGGAACTGCGCGCCGCCCAGGCGCTCTACGCGCGGGCCAGCCTGCCATTCCTGGACACGACCGAATGCAGCATCGAGGAGATCGCCAGCCGCATTCTCGATCGGTTGCGGCTCGAACGCCGCGTCCGCCTCTGAACAGGCGCTAGCGGCCGGTGAAGCGCGGTTCGCGCCTGGCAAGGAAGGCGGCCACGCCTTCGCGGAAATCCGCGCTGTCGATGCATTGCGCCTGCGCTTCGATCTCGGCCTGGAAGCTGTCGGCAAAGCCGACGCCGCCGGCCGCGCGCAGCAAGCGCTTGCTGTGCATCAGTGCCAGCGGCGCGCGCTGCGCGAGGCGCGCAGCCCACTGCAGCGCCGTGTCCACCGCTGTGCCCTTGGCCACGACGCGGTTGGCGAGCCCCAGTTCCTGGCAGCGCCCGGCCGCGAGGCGCGTGCAGTCGACCGCGAACTCGAATGCGCGCCGCGCGCCGACCTGCCGCTCGAGCAGCCAGTTGATGCCGCCATCGGGCACCAGCGCGATGTTGTGGAACGGCAGCGTGAAATAGGCGTCGTCGGCCATGACCACCAGGTCGCTCGCCAGCACGAACGCGCAACCAATGCCGGCGACCAGGCCCTCGACCGCGGCGATGACAGGTTTGTCCATGCCGATGATCGCGCGCACCCCGGCGCCATATTCCTGGTCGAGCTGGCGGCGCACCTCGCCGCCGTCGGCCTTGCCGGCGCCCATCGCCTTCAGGTCCGCTCCGGCGCTGAAGGCGCGGCCGGCGCCAGTGAGCACGACCGCGCGCACTTCCGGGTCGACGGCGACGCGCTGCAGAACCGCGGCGAGCTGCGTGCGCAGCGCGCCATCGAAGGCATTGAGCGCCTCGGGGCGGTTCAGCGTCAGCAGCGCCACTGCCCCGCGCCGTTCGAGGACGACGGGGGCCTGTGCCTCGCTCATCGCCGGTCCCCGAGTTCGCGCAGGCTGGGCACGAAGAAATCCGGCGTGAGTTCCGTATCGGCGACGCCCGCGGGCGCATAGCCCGACAGGTCGGTGATGCCGTGCGAGGCCAGCAGTTCGTCGTCAACGTAGAAATTTCCGCTCGTGGTGCGCGCATCGCTCGTCAGCACCAGCCAGGCCGCGTCGGCCATGATGGCTGGCGAGCGCAGCGGGCCAACCGGCAGCTGGCCCTTGAGCATGGCCATCGCGGCGGTGTCGATCGCCGTACGCGGCCACAGGGCATTCACGCCCACGCGACCACGGTATTCGCCCGCCACGCCCAGCACCACCATGCTCATGCCGAACTTGGCCATCGTGTAGGCCACGTGCGGCGCGAACCAGCGTTCCTGCATCGCCAGCGGCGGCGACAGCATCAGTACGTGCGGATTCGAGGCCTTGAGCAGGTGTGGGAGCGTTGTTTGCGTGACCAGGTAGGTGCCGCGCGCATTGACCCCATGCATCAGGTCGAAGCGCTTCAGCGGCGTCGCCAGGATCGGGGTCAGGCTGATGGCGCTGGCGTTGTTGACGCAGATGTCGATGCCGCCGAAGCGCGCCACGGTGGCCGCCACCGCGGCATCGACCTGCGCTTCGTCGCGGATGTCGCACACGAGCGCCAGGGCCTGGCCGCCCGCGGCTTCGATCGCCGCCGCCGCGGTGTGGATGGTGCCCGGCAGGCTCGGGTGCGGTTGGTCGGTCTTGGCGGCGATCGCGACATTGGCGCCGTCGCGCGCCGCCCGCAGCGCGATCGCGAGGCCGATGCCGCGCGAGGCGCCGCTGATGAACAGGGTCTTGCCGCGCAGCGTAGCCATCAAACCGCTCACTCCTTGATGCCTGAACGCACCCCGCCGGCATTATACTCACGGGCTGTGCCAGACTCTGCATCCTCCACGGGGACCGGGCCGGTCAAATGAACCAGGCAATGAGCAACGCGGCGAGTGCAGGCGCGCGCTTCCGGGCGGCGCTGCGCGAAGAGCAGCCGCTCCAGGTGGCCGGCGCGATCAACGCCTACGCCGCGCGCATGGCGCAGGCGGTCGGCTTCCGCGCGCTGTACCTGTCCGGAGGCGGAGTCGCCGCCAACTCGCTCGGCATGCCGGACCTGGGGCTCAGCAATCCGGAGGATGTGCTGACGGACATCCGCCGCATCACGGATGTGACCACGGCACCGCTCCTGGTCGATGCCGACACCGGCTGGGGCGGCGCCTTCAACATCGCCCGCACCGTGCGCGCCTTCACCAGGGCGGGCGCAGCCGGACTGCACATCGAGGATCAGGTTCAGGCCAAGCGTTGCGGCCACCGCCCCGGCAAGGAAATCGTGCCGCTGGACGAGATGGTCGACCGGATCAAGGCGGCCGTCGACGCGCGTACCGATGCGCAGTTCGTCGTCATGGCGCGCACCGATGCGCTGGCGGCCGAGGGCATCGAGCGCGCCATCGAGCGCGCGCTCGCCTGCATCGAGGCGGGCGCGGACATGATCTTCCCAGAGGCGGTCACCGATATCGCGTGCTACCGGCGCATCAAGGATGCCGTGCGCGTGCCGATCCTCGCCAATATCACCGAGTTCGGCCAGACACCGCTCTACGGGCGCGACGAGCTGGGTGCCGCCGGCGTCGACATCGTGCTGTACTGCTGCTCCGCTTACCGTGCGATGAACGCGGCCGCGCTGCAGACCTACGAGATCATCCGCCGCACCGGCAGCCAGCGCGAGGCGCTGGCCTCGATGCAGACGCGCGAGGAGCTGTATCATTACCTCGACTATCACGCCTACGAGCGCAAGCTCGACGAATTGTTCGCGGCGGGCAGGAAGTAGGCGCGGGCGTGAGCGAGCCGATCGTCAACGTGGGCAACCGGCCCAAGAAATCGGTGGCGCTGGCCGGGGTCGTCGCCGGCGATACCGCGCTGTGCACGGTCGGCCGCAGCGGCAACGACCTGCATTACCGCGGCTACGACATCCTGGAGATCGGCGAAGCGTGCGAGTTCGAGGAAATCGCCTACCTGCTGATCCACGGCAAGTTGCCCGACCGCGGCGAGCTCGATGCCTACCGGCGCAGGCTCCAGGCGCAACGCGGATTGCCGGCGGCGCTGCGCAGCGCGCTGGAACTGCTGCCGGCTGCGACGCATCCGATGGACGTGATGCGCACGGCCGTGTCAGTGCTTGGCTGCCTGGAAACCGAAGGCGAAGCGCATGACGCGGAATCCGCACGCGCACTGGTCGACCGGCTGGTGGCCTGCCTGGGCTCGGCACTGTGCTATTGGCACCATTTCGTGCGCGGCGGGCGCCGCATCGAGGTGGAGACCGCCGATGCCTCGGTCGGCGGCCACTTCCTGCACCTGCTGCACCAGCGGCCGCCGCCCGCGAACTGGGTGCGGGCGATGCACACCTCGCTGATCCTGTACGCTGAGCACGAGTTCAATGCCAGCACCTTCGCCGCGCGCGTGATTGCCGGCACCGGCGCCGACCTGCACTCGGCGATCACCGGTGCGATCGGGGCGTTGCGCGGCCCGAAGCACGGTGGCGCCAACGAAGCGGCGCTGGAGATCCAGCAGCGCTATCGCGACCCGGACCAAGCCGAGGCCGATATCCGCGCGCGCGTCGCCCGGCGCGAAGTGGTGATCGGCTTCGGCCACCCGGTCTACACGATCGCCGACCCGCGCAACGAGGTCATCAAGCGGGTGGCGCGCGGCTTGGCGGAGGCAACGGGCGACGTGCGCCTGTTCCGGATCGCGGAGCGGCTCGAAGCGGTGATGGCCGAGGTCAAGCGCATGTTCCCCAACCTCGACTGGTACAGCGCGGTGAGCTACCACGCCATGGGCGTGCCGCGCGCGATGTTCACGCCGCTGTTCGTGATCGCGCGCACCACCGGCTGGGGCGCGCACGTCATCGAGCAGCGCGAGGACGGCAAGATCATCCGTCCGAGCGCCAACTACACCGGGCCCGGGCCACAACAATTCGTGCCGCTGGAGCAGCGGACCTGAGCCTCGTGTGAGTGGCCACGACTCCAGATCCACGCACCGGCCGGAGCCGGACCCGCTGTTGCTGGCGATCGCCCGCTACGCGCGCGACGCCACGATCGACAGCGCCGTCGCCTTCGACACCGCGCGCTTGTGCCTGCAGGACACGCTCGCCTGCGGCTTCATGGCGCTGCAATACCCGGCCTGCACGAAACTGCTCGGGCCCGTCGTGCCGGGCGCGGTGCTGCCTGGCGGCGCGCGCGTCCCGGGTCTCGATTTCGAACTCGATCCGGTGCAGGCGGCCTTCAACATCGGCGCCATGGTCCGCTGGCTCGATTTCAACGACACCTGGCTCGCGGCCGAGTGGGGCCACCCGTCGGACAACCTCGGCGCGATCCTGGCGGTGGCCGATTACATGGCGCGCGCCGGCGCGGCCGCGGGCGCCGCGAAACGCGTGCTCACGGTGCGCGAGCTGCTGGCGGCAATGATCAAGGCGCACGAGATCCAGGGTGTGCTGGCGCTCGAGAACAGTTTCAACCGGGTCGGCCTCGATCATGTGCTGTTGGTGCGCGTGGCCTCGACCGCGGTGGCCACGGCGATGCTGGGCGGCACGCTCGCGCAGGTCGTCAATGCGCTCTCCAACGCCTGGCTCGATGGCGGCGCGCTGCGCACCTACCGCCATGCGCCCAACACGGGCTCGCGCAAGAGCTGGGCGGCGGGCGATGCCACCGCGCGCGCGGTGCGGCACGCGCTGATCGCGCTGACCGGCGAGATGGGCTACCCCTCGGCGCTCAGCGCGCCGGTATGGGGCTTCCAGGACGTGTTGTTCAAGGGCAGGGCGCTGGTGGCGCCGCAGCCCTTCGGCAGCTACGTCATGGAGAACGTGCTCTTCAAGATCAGCTACCCGGCCGAGTTCCACGCGCAGACCGCGGTCGAATGCGCGCTGCGCCTGCATCCGGCGGTGCGCGGCCGGCTCGATGAGATCGAGCGCGTGGTGATCGAGACGCAGGAGCCGGGCGTGCGCATCATCGACAAGACCGGCCCGCTGGCCAATCCGGCCGACCGCGACCATTGCATCCAGTACATGGTGGCCGTGCCGCTGATCTTCGGGCGCTTGTCTGCAAGCGACTATGAGGATTCCGTGGCCGCCGATCCGCGCATCGACGCCTTGCGCGCCAGGATGCAGGTCAGGGAGAATGCCGCGTTCACCGCCGACTATTACCAGCGCGACAAACGCTACATCGGCAACGCCGTACAGGTGTTTTTCCGGGACGGGACGGCCACCGGGCGCGTGCAGGTGGATTATCCGCTCGGGCATCGCCGCCGGCGGGCCGAGGGTGAACCGCTGCTGGAGCGCAAATTCGCCGCCAGCGTGCGCGGGCATTTTGGCGCAGCCCAGGCGCAGCGGATCATGGCCCGCTTTGCCGACCGGCAGGCGCTGGATGCGATGGGCGTGGACGAACTGATGGGTCTGCTGGTGAAGGCGGAACGGAGAGAAACGGCATGAAGATCCTGGTCGGCGTCAAGCGCGTCGTCGATTACAACGTGCGCGTGCGGGTGAAGCCCGACGGGAGCGGCGTGGCGCTCGAAGGCGTCAAGATGAGCATCAATCCCTTCGACGAGATCGCGCTCGAAGAGGCGTTGCGCATCCGCGAGCGCGGCCAGGCGAGCGAGGTGGTCGCAGTGGCGATCGGCCCGGATGACGTGCAGGCGCAATTGCGCAGCGCGCTCGCGATGGGCGCCGACCGTGCGATCCTGGTGAAGTGCGACGCGGCGGTCGAGCCGCGCGATGTCGCCCGCACGCTGCTCGCGGTCATCCGGCAGGAAGGCATCGGCCTCGCGATCCTCGGCAAGCAGGCGATCGACGATGATGCCGGCCAGACCGGGCAGATGCTGGCCGCGCTGTGGGAACGTCCGCAGGTGAGCTTTGCCTCGAAGGTCGAGATCAAGGATGCCGTGGCCACGGTCACGCGCGAGGTGGACAGCGGCCTCGAGACGCTCGAGGTCGACCTGCCGGCCGTGATCACCAGCGACCTGCGCCTGAACGAGCCGCGCTACATCAAGCTGCCCGACATCATGAAGGCCAAGAAGAAGCCGCTGGCCGTCACCGACCTGGCCACGCTCGGCGTCAGCCTCGCGCCGCAATTCAAGGTGCTGAAGACCGAGGCGCCGCCGCAGCGATCGCGCGGCATCATGGTCAAGGACGTGCCGGAACTCATAGCCGAACTGAAGAAGCGCGGGGTGCTGTCATGAGCCGCGTCCTGATCGTCGCCGACCACGATGGCGCTCAGCTGGGTGCTGGGGTGGCCCGCTGCATCACCGCTGCCGGCAGGCTGGGCGGCGTCGCGATCCATGTCGCCGTGCTCGCCGCGCCTGCCGCGGCAATGGCGCAGCAGGTGGCTGCGCTGGCGGGTGTGGCGAAGGTACTGGTGGTCGAGCGCGCCGAGAATGCGCGCCCGCTCGCGGCCGTGCTGGCTCCGCAGGTCGCGAAGCTCGCGGCCGGCTACGACTACGTGCTCGGCCCCTCGAACACCTTCGGCAAGGACCTGATGCCGCGCGTCGCCGCGCTCCTCGGTGTCGGGCAGGTGAGCGACCTGATGAGCGTCGAAGGCCCGCATACCTTCAAGCGGCCGATCTACGCGGGCAACGCGATCATCACGGTCGAGTCGCCGGTCGGCACCACGCTGGTTGCCACGATCCGCACCGCTTCCTTCGCCGCCGCAGCCGTGGGCGGATCGGCGGCGATTGAAGCGGCCGGCACCGATGCGGAGCTGCCCACGCACACGCGTTTCGTGAGCCTCAGCGCCGCGAACAACGATCGTCCCGACCTGCAATCGGCGCCGCGCGTCGTGTCCGGCGGACGCGCCCTCGGCAGCGCCGACAACTTCAAGCTGATCTACGCGCTGGCCGACCGGATCGGCGCGGCGGTTGGCGCCTCGCGCGCCGCGGTCGACGCCGGTTATGTGCCCAGCGACATGCAGGTGGGGCAGACGGGCAAGATCATTGCGCCGGCCCTGTACATGGCGATCGGGATCTCGGGCGCGATCCAGCACCTCACCGGCATCAAGGACGCGCGCACCATCGTCGCGATCAACAAGGATGCCGAGGCGCCAATCTTCGAGGTCGCGGACGTGGGCCTGATCGGTGACCTGTTCAAGGTAGTACCGGAGCTTACGGCCGCGCTCGGCGGCTGAGGCCTGATCTACGCTCAGCGAACGCTCTTACTGGGGCGGTACGCTCGGCCGCGACGACCGGGAGCCGGCGGTCGCGTCCACGCAGGCAATGCCACTCCCGTCGCGCGTCGATGTGGCGGTCGTGGGCGCCGGAATCACCGGCCTGAGCGCCGCGCTGGGGCTCGCGCGCCGCGGCGCGCGCGTGGCCGTGCTCGAGACGTACGCCGCCGGCTGGGGCGCGAGTTCGCGTAACGGCGGCATGGTGCTGACCGGACTCAAGCTCGATGCCGCGACGCTCCTCGGGCGCTATGGGCGCGAGCTGGCGCGCGAACTGTTCCGCGCCTCGGTCGAATCGGTCGATCTCGTCGAGGAGCTGGTGCGCGCCGAAGGCATCGACTGCGACTTCAGGCGCTGCGGGCACCTCGCGCTGGCCAGCAAGCCTGGACACTACGCCGGCTTCGAGCGCGGCGCCGAATTGCTGGCGCGCGAGTTCAGCCACGGCACGCGGCTCGTGCCGCGCGCCGCGCTGCGCGACGAGATCGGCTCCGGCCTGTACCACGGCGGCATGCTCGATGAGGCGAGTGGCGGCATCAATCCCGCGCGCTACGTGGCTGGCCTGGCACGCGCTGCACAGGTGGCGGGCGCAACGCTCCACGGCAATGCCCGCGTCCAGCGCCTGGAGCGGCTGGGGGCGCGCTGGCGCTTGCCCACGACGCGCGGCGTGGTCGAAGCCGGCGAGGTCCTGGTGGCCACCAGCGGCTATACGGGCCCTGCCACGCCGGCGTTGCGGCGCCGCTTGCTGCCGGTCGGCTCATACATCATCACCACCGAAAGCCTGCCGGCGGCACTGGCGCGCGAACTCAGCCCGACGGGCCGCATGATGTACGACTCGCGCCATTTCCTGCATTACTTCAGGCTCACGCCTGATCGCCGGCTGCTCATCGGTGGCCGCGCCCGCTTCGTGCCGGAGAACGCGCGCACCGTGCGCGCGAGCGCAGCGGTGCTGCAGCAGGGGATGCTGGCGATCTATCCGCAGCTGCGCGATGCGCGGGTCGAATATGCCTGGGGCGGCACGCTCGATTTCGCCTTCGACACCATGCCACACGCAGGCAGCATCGACGGCTGCCACTACGCGCTGGGCTACGCCGGGCACGGCGTGGCGCTGGCCACCTACCTCGGCATGAAGATGGGAGCCGCCATCGGTACCGGCGAATTCGGCGCGAACCCGTTCACGCGCCTGCCGTTCCGCGGCGCGCCGTTCGGCCTGCACATTGGCAAGGACTGGGTGCTGCCGCTCGTCGCCGCCTGGTACAAGTTGCTCGACTGGGTGGACTAGAAACGGTAGCCGAAATCAATTCCGTAGGTACGGGGCTCGCCGACCAGCGCGTAGTCGAAGCCGATCGCGCCCGTGTCCGGATCATTCTGGTTGAGTCCGTAGGCCAGGTATTTCTCGTTGGCGAGGTTCTTGACCCAGGCATCCGCGCTGAAGCCACGCTTGCCGTTCGGCTCGAGCGCAATGCGTATGTTATAGACGCCATAAGCGCCCTGCGCAATGCGCTCCGTGTTGTAGGCATCGAAGTACTGCTTGCCGTAGAGGTTGCCTGCCAGCACGGCGTGCAGATCGCCGGCGGCGGTCCGCCTGAAGCGCCAGTTGAGCGACAGGCCGCCGTTGTAATCGGGCGCCTGGATCAGCTTGTTGCCGGTGCAGCATGCAGCCAGTCCGTTGGCAGGGTCCGGCCGGGTCGCGGCATGCAGCGTCAGGTCGACGTACTTGCTGTTCATCAGGCCGAGGCTGGCATCGATCTCCAAGTCCTCCGTCACCCTGGCCTTGAACTCGAATTCGGCGCCGTCCACGCGCGACTTCGGCGCATTGACGGTGCGGAAGCCGCTACCCTGGCCGCCCGGAAGCGTGAAGGAGTCCAGGAATTGCTGGTTCCGGTAATCGTAGTGGAACAGCGCCGCGTTGAAGCTGCCGCGGTGTTGCCACAGATCCGCTTTCAGGCCGAGTTCGTAGGAAGTCAGCCTCTCCGGATTGGCGAAGTTCGCTTCCTGGTAGAAATTGAAGGCCTGGCCGTTGAAGGCCGCGCCACGGTAACCCTGGCTGATGTTCACGTAGGCGAGTACCCCATCGGCCGGCTTCCAGTCGGCGCCGGCCCGGAAGCTGAAGTTGTTGTCGTCCCGGCTGAGATTCCGCAGCGGTCCCTGCGGCGCCGTGCCCGTCTGGTAGAAGGCGTACGACGGCAGCTGGTCCGCCGCACCGATGGTCTGTGTCCAGTACGTCACCGCCCCGCCGTCGGGTGAGTAGCCGGTCGGGCCGGGCGCCAGCGGCCCGCCTTCGAGCGCGTAGAAGTTGCCGATGGTCACACGGTCGCGCGTGTAGCGCGCCCCGGCGCGCAGCGTCACGGCGGCCGTCGCCTTGATGGTGCCGTTCAGGAATGCCGCCTTGCTGTCCTTGAGCTGGTCAAAGCTGTTGAACTCGTCGAAACCCAGCAGGGGCGTGCCGCCGGGCAGCGCGAAATATCCGAGGTCATAGGAATCGAAGAAGTGGTACTCGATCGTCGCATGCGTGCTCTCGCGTCCGAAGTAAAGGCCGGCGAGCCAGCTGAGGTTGCCAGTGTCGCGCGAGGCCAGGCGCAGTTCCTCGGAGAAATCATTGGTGGTCGAGAAATAGGTGTTCGGGTCGTCGAGGCGGAGCGTGACCGGCAGCCCGCCGTCATCGCTCTTGGTGTACCAGCGGCCGAAGTCGAAGCCGGTGATCGAGGTGAGCGAGGTGTGTTCGCTCGCCAGCCACTCGATCCTGAGCGCCACGTTGTCGTTGATGATCTGCTTGTGCACGGCGTACTTGGCGCCATTGTCGAACCAGCCTATGGAGCCGGAGTAATACGTCGGGTCGACATTCAGGGCGTGCGCGCCGTAGGGCGTGCCGCCGGAATGGCTCATGCCCACCTTCAGCGCAGCGGTCAGCGTGTCGCTGGCCTGGTAGAGGAATGACAGCCGGCCTGCCAGCGCATCGACGCCATTGAGCGGTGCGACCCCGGGTACGATGCTGTGCACCCAGCCGTCGCGCTTGAGGTAGGAAAGCGCGATGCGCATGCCGAATTCATCGGCGACGATCGGGCCGCCGGCCGCGGCATTGACCGAGTACATGCCATAGTTGCCGAAGCCGGCGATCACGTAGCCCTCGGCCTGCGATAGGCTCGGGTTGCGCGAATAGAAGCTCACTGCGCCGCCGGTGGCGTTCTTGCCGTAGAGCGTGCCCTGCGGGCCGCGCAGCACTTCGACCCGGTCGAGGTCGTAGGTCTGTTGCGCCTGCACCGCGCCCACGGGTTTGTAGACTTCGTCGACGTACATCGCGATCGGGCTGCTCTGGTTCTGGCTGTAATCCTGCGTGGTGACGCCGCGTAGCGTGAAGGTCGGCTGCGCCTCGGGTCCGTACGGGGAGTTGAGCAGCATATTGGGCACGCCGCTGGTGATGTCGCCGGCCTGGCGCACGCCGCGGTCGGCCAGGTCGGCAGCCGACAGAGCCGTGACCGCGATCGGCACGTCCTGCAGCCGCTCGCTGGTCCGCTGTGCGGTGACCACGACTTCCTCGAGCGCCTCGTCGGCAGCTGCGGCCAGCGGCAGCACCGTCGCGGCGATCGCGCCGATTGTCAGTCCCCGGATGCAAATAGTGCGCATGGTCGAACCCCCGTGATGGACCCGGCCCGGATCGTCTGCAGCGGGCGCCCGGGTCCGGCTCGGTTGTCATATCGATTATCGAATATCTAGAATCGCATATGGCAAAAGTCTATGCCGGGGTCCCCGGGGCGTCAATCGGCCCGGCGGGTCGCGCGGAACGGGAGCTGGCCGTGGCGGCGGAGCTGTCAGTCGAGCGCGCGCGCAGCGTTGGAGATCGCGCGCGCGCAATCGATCACCATCGGCCCGATGCGCTCCATTGCTTCGGCGAGCTGCCAGCGGCTGGTCGGCGCCGACACGTGGATCGCGGCGATCGCCCGGCCCCGGCTGTTGAGCACCGGGGCCGCCACGTTCACGTCGCCGAGGTAGTATTCCTGGTTGTTGAAGGCGAAGCCGCGGGAGCGGGCCTGGCGGATCAGCTCCAGCAGCCGGGCGATATCGGTGCAGGTGTGCGGCGTGTGCAGACGCCGATCCGAGGCCTTCAGGATCGCGCGCACTTCGGCATCGGACAGCCCCGACAGGTAGGCGCGGCCGGCCGATGTGCAGTACATCGGCATGTGGCGGCCTATCGGCACGTGAATCGGAATCTGCTTGTGGCTCGGGAAGCGCGCCACATAGACCATTTCGAGACCGTCGGGCTCGGTCAGGTTGGTGGTCTCGTTGCAGCCGCTGCTGAGCTTGGCGAGGAAAGGGTTGGCCGCATCGACCAGCGCGTCGGCCTCGAGGTAGTTGCAGCCCACCGTCATGACCTTGGTGGCCAGCTGGAAACGGCGCGTGCTGGCCTGCTTCCGGATCAACCCCATGGCCTGCAGCGTGTGCACGCTGCGCTGGGCCGATGCGCGGCTGATGCGCGCGGCGTCGGCCAGTTCCGCCAGCGTCATCGTGCGACGCTTGGCGCTGAAGGATTGCAGGATCGCGATGCCCTTCTCGAGCGAACGGTTGAACAGCGGCGAGCGGCGATCGGGCGGATCGGTGTTCATGCGCACTCCGGTTGGCAATCTGCAGTAATCATCGATAAACGATATCATATGCACGTTTACAGATATGTGTTTCTCTGCCAGCATGTGGTGGTGAAACGCGCGGGTGGCAATTCGCCATGACCCAGGTGCCGGTGTGGGCGACCGAGGCAGGCGCCGCGCCCGTGACCGGGCCGCTGCCCGGTTCGCTGCGCGTCGATGTCGCCGTCATCGGAGCGGGCTACCTGGGAGTCACGGCCGCATTGGCGTTGGCGGCCGGCGGCGCGCGGGTTGCGGTCCTCGAGCGCGGCAACCTCACCGACGGCGCGAGCGCCCTGAACGGTGGCCAGGTGATCCCTGGCCTGAAACGCGGCCCGTCGGGACTCAACGCGCAGCTCGGGCGCGAGCGCGGCGAAGCGGTCACACGTTTCGTCATGCGGAGCGCCGGCCGCGTCTTCGACCTGATCAGGGAGCACCGCATCGACTGCGGCGCGGTCCGCAGCGGCTGGATCCAGGCCGCGGCATCGGCCGCCGCCTGGGCCGAACAGCGCGCCCGCGTCGCCGAGCTCAGTGAACGCGGCGGTGACGCGGTGCTGCTCGATGCGCGCGCGGTGCGCGACCTGCTGGGTTCGCGTCCGGGCGCCTATTGCGGCGGCTGGCTCAACCGCGACGCTGGCACCCTGCATCCGCTGAATTACCTGTACGGGCTGGTGCGCGCGGCGATCGCCGCGGGCGCGCAGATCCACACCCTGTCGCGCGCCGTACGGATCGACCGGCAAGCGCCGGCATGGCGGGTGCGGCTGGCGCACGGACCGCTGGTGAGCGCTGAGCAGGTGCTTGTGTGCACCAACGCCTACAGCGACGAGCTCTGGCCGGGCCTGCGCCAGAGCATCCTGCCTGCGACCAGCCTGCAGATCGCGACCGCGCCGCTGCCGCCGGAACTGCGGGCGCAGATCCTGCCGCAAGGCCAGGCGGTCTCCGACAGTCGGCGCGTCATGAACTATTTCCGCATCGGACCGCAGGGGCGCTTCATGATCGGTGGCCGCGGGCCGTTCCGCGCCGCGCGTCGCGCCGACTACGACGGACTCAGCGGCGCGATGCGACGCCTGTATCCGCAGCTGCGTGGTATCGGGGTGGAATACCGCTGGGCGGGGCGCGTGGCCTTGACGCGCGATTTCCTGCCGCACGTGCACCAGCCACGGCCAGGACTGTGGTGCGTGCTCGGCTGCAATGGCCGTGGCATTGCGCTCGCGTCTTCGCTGGGTAGCGCGATCGGCGGGCAGCTGCTCGGTCGGTCGGAGGGGCATCCATTTGCGCCCACTCCGCTGCGGAGCCTGCCGCTGCACCGGCTCCATCGCTTCTATGCGGGTGCGCTGATCCAGTATTTCAGGCTGCTGGACCGCCTCGAATAGCGGGGGGCAAGGCCAGGTCAGGCCGCGGCCCTGCGCGGCCACATCAGCAGCACGACGCCGCCGAGGACGATCGCGACCGCCAGCAGGCCGCCGAGCGAGGCGCCGAGGCAGCCGAGTACGACAGGAGAAGACATGGCAAGGCTGGCGTGCGGTGCCGCCGCGGGAGTGGGCACCGAGTGATTCTGTGACATGCCCGGAAGTCTAGCGTCCACGCGTCCCAAGCTGTTGATTTAGTGGCGCTCCCTACGAGATTCGAACTCGTGTTCCAGCCTTGAGAGGGCCGTGTCCTGGGCCTCTAGACGAAGGGAGCGAATCTCCGGCGGGCGAGGCGAAAAGGCGCGGTATTATAGGCGGCCTCACTGTCTGCTCAAGCTAAATCAGGGTCGATTTGAACCAGAATCCGGACCATTCCGCGGCTCCGGGCGCGCCGCGCGTCATTCCGCGCTCCGAACACCCGGTCTCGCGGACCAACATCTCGCCCAACGCGCTGCGCGTCCTCTACCGCCTCAAGGAGGCGGGCTTCCAGGCCTTCCTGGTGGGCGGCTGCGTACGCGACATCATCATCGGCCGCCACCCGAAGGACTTCGACGTCGCCACCGACGCGCTGCCCGAGGAGGTGCGGCGGCTGTTCCGCAATTGCCGCCTGGTAGGGCGGCGATTCCGCCTGGCGCACATCGTCTACGGGCGCGAGATCATTGAAGTGGCGACCTTCCGCGCCGCGAGCGCGCCACCGCCGAGCGAAGAGCCGGTGCCGATGCGCTCGGACGACGAGGCCGAACTGCTCGAGGAGGAACTGGCCGATGCGGATGAAGATCCCCTCGAGACCACCACGCCGCTCGACCTGACCCAACCGCTCGGGATCCTGGCAACGGCGGAAGCCGGCCGCGAAGTTGCGCCCCGCAATTCCGCACACCGCGTGCACGACGACCATGGGCGGCTGCTGCGCGACAATATCTACGGCAGCATCGATGCCGACGTGTGGCGCCGCGATTTCACCGTCAACGCGCTCTACTACAACATCGCCGATTTCTCGATCTGGGACTACGTCGGCGGGCTCGAGGACATCCAGGCGAAACGGCTGCGGCTGATCGGCGATGTCGAGACCCGCTATCGCGAGGACCCGGTGCGGATGCTGCGCGCGGCGCGCTTCGAGGCCAAGCTGGGCTTCCAGATCGAGTCGGCCAGCGCGGCGCCAATTGCGCGGTTGCGCGGACTGCTGGCCAGTGTGCCGCCGGCGCGGCTGTTCGACGAGACCGCCAAGCTGTTCCTGACCGGGCACGGCGCCGACAGCTTCCGCGTGCTGCGTGCGCGCGGCCTGTTCGCGACCCTGTTCCCGGCTGTGGACCGTTACCTCGAGAAACATCCGGGCAGCCTGGTGGAGGACCTGCTGGTGCAGGGGCTGCGCAACACCGACCGGCGCATCGAGGAGGACAAGCCGGTCACGCCGACGTTCCTGTTCGCCCTGTTGCTGTACGGTCCGATCGCAGCGGTCATCGAGTCGCTCCCGCCCAACCGCTGGCACGAGCCGCAGGCGATCCTCGATGCCTGCGACCAGGCATTGCGGGAAGCGCAGCAGCGCGTGTCGATCCCGCGGCGCATCGCGCTCGGCGTGCGCGAGATGTACGCGCTGCAGCCGCGGCTCGAAGGTCCGCGGGGGCGGCGGGCACTGCGGCTGCTCGAGCAGCCGCGCTTTCGCGCCGCTTACGACCTGCTGATGTTGCGCGCCGCACAGGGGCTGGCCGTGCCGGAAGTCGCGCAGTGGTGGACGACGCTGCAGGCTGCCGCGCCCGCCGAGCGCGAGCGGATGGTCGAGGCGGCCGCCGGCGGAACGCGCGCCCCGGCCGCGAGCCGGGATGCGACCAGCGTTGCCGCCAGTGGTGCGCCCCGCAGGCGCCGGCGCCGGCGTGCACGCGGTGGTGGCGGCGGCAGCGACAGCTGAGTTCCAGGGCCTGCGCGTGCATGCTTATCCCGCCTATGTGGCGCTGGGCAGCAACCTGCAGGATCCGGCGGCGCAGCTGCATGCGGCGTTCGACGAGCTCGCGCAGCTTGCGGATACCCGGCTCGTTTGCCGCTCCGCGCTCTACGGTTCACGGCCGATGGGGCCGGTGCAGCAACCGGATTTCTGTAACGCAGTGGCCGGGTTGCTCACCGCGCTGGATCCTGCGGCACTGCTCGGCGCGCTGCGCGCGATCGAAAGGCGCCGCGGGCGCGAGCGCGGCGGCGAGCGCTGGGGTCCACGCGTGATCGATCTCGATCTGCTCATGCACGGCGAGCGGCGCAGCGCGGGTGCGGGTTTGACACTCCCGCACCCGGGTATCGCGCAGCGGAACTTCGTGCTGCTGCCGTGGCGCGAATTCGCGCCGCAGGTGCTGGTGCCGGGCCTGGGCCGCGTGGTCGAGCTCGCCTCGCGCGTGCCCGCAGACGGCCTGTGGAAAATCGCGTGACCCGCGCGGGCGCGGGCCAGGGCGCGGGCCAGGGCGCGGCGCGGGCGAGCAAGGGCGCCGACGGTGCCGCCGCGCTCCCGCACCGCTTCATCGTGCTCGAGGGCCCGATCGGCGTCGGCAAGACGAGCCTGGCGGTCAAGCTGGCCGCGAGCCTGGGCGCGGAACAGGTGCTGGAGCAGGCCGACCAGAATCCGTTCCTCGAGCGCTTCTACCGCAATCCGCGTGCCGGTGCGCTGCCGGCGCAGCTGTATTTCCTGTTCCAGCGGGCGCAGCAGCTCGCATCGCTCCGCCAGCACGACCTGTTCGCACCGGTCCGCGTGGCCGACTACCTGTTGGAAAAGGATCGGCTGTTCGCGCGGGTGACGCTCGATGAGGAAGAGTTCCGGCTGTACGAGATGGTGCACCAGCGTCTGGCCGTCGATGCGCCGGTGCCGGATCTGGTGGTGTACCTGCAGGCGCCGGTCGACGTGCTGATCGAACGCATCAACCGCCGCGGCATTCGTTACGAGCACTACATCGAACGAGCCTACCTCGAGAAACTGAACGCCGCCTACGCGCGTTTCTTCCACGAATACGATGCGGCGCCATTGCTGATCGTCAACGCCGCGGCGATCGATCCGCTGCACAACGCTCCGGACTACGAGGAACTGCTGGCCGCGATCCGGAAGATGCAACGCGGACGTCTCTACTACAACCCCCTGCGGCACCGCGCGCTCTGAGCCGAGCGCGCGCCGGCCGCAGCGGCCGGCGCGCAGTTGCTTGTGGCGCCGCTCTCGTTCATCCTCGGCACCCTATGTACACGCAGCTGCAGCAGCGCGGTTCGGACCATCCGCCGGTGACGATCAACACGCTGGCGCAGATGCGCGCGCACGGCGAAAAGATCGCCTGCATCACCGCCTACGACGCGAGCTTCGCGGCGCTGGTCGACGCGGCCGGCGTCGACGTGGTGCTGGTCGGTGATTCGCTCGGCATGGTGATCCAGGGGCACGATACGACCGTGCCGGTCACGATGGACCAGATGGTCTATCACTGCTCGGCGGTCGCGCGCGGCCTGCAGCATGCCTTCCTGATGGCCGACCTGCCGTTCGCGAGCTACACCTCGCGCGAGCTGGCGCTCGCCAACAGCGTGCGGCTGATGCAGGAGGGCGGGGCGCGCATGGTCAAGCTCGAGAGCGGCGCCTCGCAGCTCGACATCGTCGAATACCTGACCAGCCACGACATCGCGGTCTGCGCGCACCTCGGACTCAAGCCGCAGTCGGTGCACAAGACCGGCGGCTTTCGCGTGCAGGGCCGTGAGGAACAGGCCGCCGCCCGCATGCTGGCCGATGCGCGCGCGCTCGAGGCAGCCGGTGCCGACCTGCTGCTGCTCGAATGCATACCGGCTGCGCTCGGCGCCGACATCACGCATGGCGTTCATGCGCCGGTCATCGGCATCGGCGCCGGACCCGACACCGACGGCCAGATCCTCGTGCTCTACGACGTGCTCGACATCACCGCTGGCCGCAAGCCGCGCTTCGTCCGCAATTTCATGCCGGAAGCCGGCAGCTGCTCGGCAGCAGTGGCCGCTTACGTCGCGGCGGTGCGCGGCGGCAGCTATCCGGCGCCCGAGCACTGCTTCTGATCCGCAGCCCGGGCATGGACGTTGCCACGACCGTAGCCGAGGTGCGCGCGTGCGTGCGGAACTGGCGCCAGGCGGGCCTGCGCGTGGCGCTCGTGCCGACGATGGGCAACCTGCACGCCGGGCACCTCAGCCTGCTGGCAGCGGCGCGTTTCCGGGCCGACCGTGTGATCACCAGCGTGTTCGTCAACCCGCTCCAGTTCGGGCCAGCCGAGGATTTCGCCGCCTACCCGCGCACGCTGGCCGAGGACCGGGTGTTGCTCGAGGCCGCGCATTGCGACCTGCTGTTCGCGCCGCCAGTCGACCAGATCTATCCGGATGGCGGGGCGCAGCCGACGCTGATCACGGTGCGCAGCCTGGCTGCGGTGCTGTGCGGGCAGTTCCGGCCCGGGCACTTCGACGGCGTGGCCACCGTGGTGGCGAAGCTGTTCAACATCGTCGCGCCCGACGTGGCGGTGTTCGGCGAGAAGGACTTCCAGCAGTTCATCATCATCCGGCGCATGACGCTCGACCTGCAGATCCCGGTCGAGATCATCGGCGCGCCCACGGTGCGCGCGCCCGACGGCCTGGCGCTCAGTTCCCGCAACCGCTACCTCTCGGCGCAGGAGCGGGCGATCGCGCCGGCGATCCATCGCGCGCTGCAGGCCGCGGTGCAGCGGCTCGATGCGGGTGACCGCAACTACCTCGGCATCGAGAGCGCCGGCTGGCAGGCGTTGGCGGTGGCCGGGCTCCGTCCCGACTACTTCGCGGTGCGTGATGCGGATGACCTGCAGCCGCCGCGCACTGCGAGCCGCGAGCTCGTAGTGCTCACCGCCGCGCGCATCGGCAAGGCGCGCCTGATCGACAACCTGCGCCTGCCGCTCGTCCGGCTCTGATCAGCCCGATTCGTGCTGCGGCGCGCCGCGGCCATGCCGCGCCAGGGCCCACCGCACATGTTCCCGCACCAGGGGTTCGCCATCATGACGCCGCGATTCCAGCGCGGCGATGATCTCGTCGCTGGTCGCGGCGTTGCCCAGCGCCACCGCGATGTTGCGCAGCCAGCGCCGGTAGCCGAGCCGATGGATGGCCGAGCCGCGCATGCGGGCGGCGAATTCCGCCCCGGTCCAGGCGAACAATGCGCTGAGGCGCGCCGCGTCGAGCCCGTGGCGCACCTTGAAGTCCGGATGCGCGGCAGTGCGCGCATAGCGGTTCCACGGGCAGACCAGCTGGCAGTCATCGCAGCCGTAGATGCGATTGCCGATCGCACCGCGCAGCTCGACGGGGATCGATCCCTGCAGTTCGATCGTGAGATACGAAATGCAGCGGCGCGCATCGAGCTGCCAGGGCGCGACGATCGCGCCGGTCGGACAGGCCGGCATGCAGGCCGTGCAGCTGCCGCAGTGCGCGCTGGCGGGTTCGTCCACCGGTAATTCAAGGTCGGTGTAGATCTCGCCGAGGAAGAAGTACGAGCCGGCATCGCGCGCAATCAGGTTGGTGTGCTTGCCGATCCAGCCGAGGCCGGCATTGCGCGCCAGCGCCTTCTCGAGCACCGGTGCGCTGTCGACGTAGACGCGGTGGCCGTGGGGACCGAGCAGCGTGGCAAGGTAGTCGGCCAGCCGCTGCAGCGCCTTGCGCATCAGGCGGTGGTAGTCACGCCCCAACGCGTAGCGCGACACGTAGCCAACTGCCCCGTCGCCCAGCACTGCGCCGGGACTGCGCGCGTCGCTGGGCCAGTAGTCCATGCGCGCGCTGATCACGCGCAGGGTTCCGGGCAGCAGCTCGGCGGGACGGCTCCGCTTGGCGCCGTGGCGCGCCATGTAGCCCATTTCGCCGTGGCGCCCCGCCGCCAGCCACGCATCGAACCGACGCTCGTCCGCGGCCAGGTCGATGCCGGCAACGCCGATGCGTGCGAACCCGAGCTCGCCGGCGCGCTGCGCCAGCAGGCTCCGGATCGAGTGCGGGTCGGGCTTGCTGTTGGGCTCGCTCATCGCTGGAATACCCGGCCAGTATAATCAGGTGATGAGCCAGTCCCAGGCACTGTATTCCGTCGGCCAGGTGCGTGGCTTCGATGCCCACGCCATCGGGGTGCTGGGCGTGCCCGGCTACACGCTGATGCAGCGGGCGGGGGAGGCTGCGCTGCACGCGTTGCGCACCCGCTGGCCCACGGCGCTGCGCATCGCGGTGGTCTGCGGTGGCGGAAACAATGGTGGTGACGGCTACGTGCTCGCTCGCTGTGCGCGCGCCGCCGGGCTCGAAGCGGGTGCCTATGCGGCCGTGGACCCGCAACAGCTGCAGGGCGATGCCAGGCGCGCGGCCGACGATTTCAGGGCCGGGGGCGGGCAGGTGCGCCCGCTCGCGCTCGCCCACCTGGGCGATGCCGAGGTGCTGGTGGACGCGTTGCTCGGTACCGGCGCGCGTGCGCCGCTGCGTCCGGAATTGCTGGCTGCGATCGCGGCAGTCAACCAGGCCGGCGTACCGGTGCTGGCGCTCGACCTGCCCTCCGGTCTCGACGGCGATCGCGGCGTCACGCTCGGCGCCGCGGTGCGCGCCGATGCCACGATCACGTTCGTCGCGCTTAAGGCCGGGCTGTTCCTCGGGGACGGTCCGGACTATGCGGGCCGCGTGCTCTGCGATTCGCTGGGCCTGCCGGCGCCAGCCGGTGCCGGGAGCGAGCCGGTGCTGGAATGCATCGGCGAGAACGAGCTCGCGCAGGCGCTGCCGCGCCGCCGCCGCAACGCGCACAAGGGCGAGTTCGGACGCGTGCTGGTGATTGCGGGTGGCGCGGGTATGGCGGGTGCCGCGCGGCTCACGGCTGAGGCCGCCCTGCGCAGCGGCGCCGGCCTGGTGACAGTGGCGACGGCGCCCGAAAATGTCACGGCGATCATCGCCGGCCGCCCCGAACTCGTCTGCTTTGGCGCGCGCACGGCGGCCGGGCTCGCGGCGCCGCTGGCGGCGGC
>JAGWPD010000151.1 GCA_028870705.1 Gammaproteobacteria bacterium | reverse complement strand
CGGCACCGGCGCCGCGCGCGGGGCGAGCGCTGGGCCACGGCAGGCTGCGCCCTCATGTGGCGTCCGTAAAGGTCGCGCTGAACACGCGGCGTACGTACATCGGCTGGCCATAGGTGCCCGAGGTCGCGCTCGCTTTGATCGTGTAGGCGTGGCTGGTGGCGGCGCCGTTCGCGAACGCGCTCGACGTGCAGCTCACGACCACCGAGAAGCCACTGAGCGCCGCCTCGCTCAGGTTCAGCGTCGTGCTGCCAACGCACTGCGCCACGTTCGGCGCCGGCGCCAATGCCCGGTATGCGCCCCATTCGACGCCGGCGCGGGCCGCGGCCAGCGCCCGCGCCTGCAGCAGGCCCATCGTGACCGCGTGCTGCTGGCCGTTGCCGACGCGGATCGCGACCAGCGCCAGTGCGCCCAGCACGACCATCAGGAACAGCGCCGGCACGAGCGCAAAGCCTGCGGCGCGGCCGGGCGCAAGCGGTTGGCCGCGCTGATCCGCATGGCTGGGCCGGGCGTGGCAGGAGTGCGCCATCATGGCGTATTCGCCAGCTGCACTTCGTTGAGGAGCTGGATCGACTCGCCGCTGCGCAGGAGCTGCAGCGTGATCGTGGCCAGCGCATTACGCTGCGCGGTGCCGGGGTTGTAGCTGAACTGGCACGCGCCCACGTCGTTGGCCACCAGCGCCGAGCTGGCGCCCGCGGCTGCGAGTGCAGCGGCACTGGCCGGCTGCGCGCTCGTGATCGGATATCCCGAGTAGCGGCGCAGCGTACCCGCGCCCGTGTCGCACAGGTAGCTCACCGGGCCGCTGACGAGGTAGACGCGGCGGCCGGGCGAACCGTAGGCGAAGCGGAATGCCGGGCTCAGCGTCACGAGGTGCTCGTTGGCGGCCGAACCCGCGGCAATGCTGATCGTCGTGCCCGCCGGCGTGATGACGTTGGTCATCTCATAGGCGTTCGCACCGGGCACGCCGACATTGTAGATCGCCAGGTAGGCACTGCTGGAGCTCCAGGGGAGCGTGAGCTGCGTGAATGGCACGGTGGTCGCGAAGGCGCCGTCGGCGGCGGTGAAATCCAGCTCGAGGGCCGGATTGCTCAGCGGGCCACCGTCGCGGTAGCGCGCGCCATCCGCAGTGGCCAGCAGCTCGAGCGCCCTCACCGTGCCGCTGGCGGTGATGCGCACGCTGTTGGGCAGCGCGGCGCGCAGATCGCGCCCCATCAGCCGCAGCGCGCCGTCGGCCTCGTCGACCAGCTCAGCCCGGCGCGTCTGGCTGGTGTAGGCCTGCATCGGCGTGACGATGAACATCGCCATGAAGGCCACGACGATCGAGCCGACCACGATCGTGACGACCAGTTCAATGAGCGTGACGCCCCGCTGCGCGCGCTGGCCAACGCAGTCGGCCGCAACTGTCGGCGCACGCCGCATGTCAGTAGCTCGTCCGGTAGCCCGACAGGGTCACCGCGACATTGGGGGCACGCGTGACCGTCACGTCGATGCGGCGCGCCGCCGCGCTCCCGATGCCCGTCAGTGCGCTCGAAGCGACCACGCTGACCGACACGTTGTAGGCGCCCAGCGCCGCGATCGGGTTGTTGTACTGGTCGCGGGCGCCGGTGTCGATCAGACCGTTGTACTGGTCGACCAGGTCCCAGCTGCCGCGGCCGGTATTGGGCGGCGCGCCGTTCGGGTCGACCACCCAGCGCTGCAGGATCTCGTCGAGATAAGCCTGGCCGATGGCGATCGCCTGCTGCTGCACCATCGCATCGGCGCTGCGGCTCGCGACGTTCGCCAGCGTGCCGAGGATCGTGGTGGCGGCGATCGCGACGATCGTGATCGCAATGATGAGTTCCACCAGCGTCACGCCGCGCTGGATTCGCGGCGCCGCGGCGCGCTGGTCCACGGCTACTGCACCCGCACGAAGCCGCTGCCGGCATCGATCACGATGCTGCGCGCGCCGACCGCAATCGTGGTTCCCGGGCTGCTCGTGAGGCGCCCCTGGGCGTCGAACTGGTAGCTGCCGGCCGGACCGGCGATGGTCCCCGCTGGTGCGCTTCCCTGGAGCGCGGTGCCGTCATTCGTGAGCAGGGCAGTCGACCAGCTGTTGTCGCTGGCAAGGCAGGTGTTGCCGGAGGCGGCCTGCTGCGTGGCGGTGTAACTGCCAGCGGCGACCGTTACGCGCGCCGCGCAGCCGGTGATGACCGCGGCTTTCTGCGCCAGGCGCAGCGCGGCCGCCAGCTCGTCGGCATAGCCGCGCTCGCTGAAAGCCTGCTGCGAGAAGAACTTTGGACCGATGGTCGCGGCGAGCACACCGGCGATCGTCATCACGACCACGAGCTCGACGAGCGTGAAGCCCGCCAGGCGCGTGGTTCGCGCATGGCTTGCGCTGCTGTGCGCCATGTGCCTGCTCCGTGCGGGATCCGGGCCCGCGCGTCACGCGCGCGCGCCGGCGTCAGCAGCCGCCCGTGACCGCGTTGATGACCGGGGCCGCGCCAGCGGTGGCGGGCGGCGTGTAGTTGACGACGCAGTTGGCCGGCGTTGACGCGCCAACCTTGGTCCAGGTCGCCGGGCCAGTCGCGGCGGTCGCACCCGGGGCGAATGTGAAGTCGCCGGGGCTGAGGTTCAGGGCGGCGGCAATGCCGGTCAGGCTGGAATCCGGGTAGCTGTTCACCAGGTTCACGGTAGCGCCTTCCATCGAGACGCTGGCCGTGGCGCCGGTGGCCATCGAGAGGCCGCGCGCGAGCGAAGCCGCGCTGCGCACGCTGCCGGCCAGGCCCTGGACCGTGGCGACGCGCGCCTGGCCGTCGAGGGCGATGAATTTCGGCACGGCAAAGGCGGCAAGTATGCCGAGGATCGTGATCACCACGACCAGTTCGATCAGCGTGAAGCCGCGATTGCGGAACGTGTCCATGGTCGTCTCCGGGGCGCAGCTGCGCCGGCCAAGTGGTTGCAGGCGCGCGGTTGTTCGCGCGGCCATTCGGGTCATCGGCCCCGACGATGGCATCTTGAGCCTGCGCCAACCGCGGCTGGGTGCCTGCGGGGCAACGTGTGACCCGCGTCACAGCAATCCGCCGGCTCAGCCGGCATGGCCGACCTTCGCGATCATGTTCCACATGGGCAGGAATACGCCGAGCGCCAGGATCAGCACCATGCCGCCGACGGCGACGATCAGGATCGGCTCGATCATGGCGGCGAGGTTGCGCAGCCGGTAATCGACTTCACGCTGGTAGAAGCCCGACACTTCCTCGAGCAGATTGGTCAGCTCGCCGGTCTCCTCGCCGACCGCCATCATCTGCAGCACCAGCGGCGGGAAGATTCCAGCGGCGCTTGCGGCGCGGCTCAGCGAATCGCCCCGCTCGACCGCGTTGCGGATGTGCAGCAGCCGCTCGGCGAGATACTCATTGCCGGCGGCGCGCGACAGGAGCGTCAGTGCCTGGATCATCGGCAGGCCCGCGGCCAGCGAGATCGCCAGCGAGCGCGTGACGCGCGAGAGCACCGACTGGTGCAGCAGTTCGCCCAGCACCGGCGCGCTGAGCTTGAGGCGGTCCCAGCGAAAGCGGCCCGCCGGCGTCTTCAGGTAGCGGCGTGCGCCGATGATCGCCAGCACCGCGGCGCCGAGCAGCGCCACGCCGTGATGGAGCACGAAGCTCGAGGTGCCCATGATCACCCGGGTCGGCCAGGGTATGTCGTTGCCCAGCACCGCGAACAGCGGTGCGAAATTCGGGATCACGAATACCGTGATCACGGTGATCGCGATGCCGATGATTCCCATCACGATCAGCGGGTAGCGGATGGCCGCTTTTACCCGATCCTGCACATCCTGGTCCTGGCCGAGGTATTCGCACAGCCGCAGGAATGCGGCATCGAGCGTGCCGGTGGATTCGCCCACCCGCACCATGCTGAGGAACAGCGGCGGGAAGATTTCCGCGTGGCGCGCCAGCGAGGAGGCGAAGTCGCGGCCCGACTCCAGGCTGTGCAGCACGTCGTGCAGCGCGTCGCGCAGCATCACGTTGTGGGTTGATTGCGCCAGGCCGCGCAGGCCGCGCAGCAGCGGCAGGCCCGCCTTGGTGATCGAGTACATCTGGCGGGCGAACAGCACCAGGTCGGCGCCCTTCGGTCTGCCGGCGCCGAAGCGCTGCATGAACTGCTGCACGCTAGCGCCATCGAGCTGGTCGGGACCAATTTCGATCGGCGTGATGCCGAGATTGAGGACGCGCGCGGCCACGGCGTTGACGCTGTCGGCCTCGAGCCGCCCCGTGAGCAGGTCGCCACGCGCCGAGCGACCGCGGTAGCGGTAGAAGGCCACCGGCTAGCCTCGCTGTTCGAGCAACGTGTCGATGCCCGCGGCCACCAGCGGTTCGTCATCATCACGGAGCTCGGGCGAGTCGGCCAGTTCCTCGAGTCCGCTGCCCACGGCCATCGCTTCGGCCAGCGAAGTCGTGCCGGCGAGCGCCATGTCGATCGCGCCCTGCGCCAGCGGCACGTAGCCGCCGCGGTGGCGCGCCGCGTGCGCGAAGCCCGCGAGATCGCCGCGGCGCACCGTGTCGGCGAGCGGGCGGTCGAGCTCGAGGATCTCGTACACCGCGCTGCGGCCGCGGTAACCGGTGAGGTTGCAGAAGGTGCAGCCGGCGCCGGCCATGAAGCGCTGCTGCTCGAGATCGAGTTTGGGCCGGCAGGCCGCCAGCCAGGCCAGCTGGTTGGGCGTCGGCGTGCCGGGCTTCGCGCAGTCGCCGCAGATCCGTCGCACCAGGCGCTGGGCGACCACGCCGTGCACTGCGGCGGCGATCATGTAGCCGGGCGCGCCCATGTCGAGCAGGCGGTTGACGGTGGCGATCGCGTTGATGGTGTGCAGCGTGGAGAACACGAAATGACCCGTCATCGCGCCGCGCAGTCCGATTTCGACCGTTTCGCGGTCGCGCATTTCACCGACCAGGATGATGTCCGGATCCTGCCGCAGTGCGGTGCGCAGCACGCGCGCAAAATCCAGGCCAATCTTCGGCATCACCTGCACCTGCGTGATGCGGTCCAGGCGGTACTCGACCGGATCCTCGACGGTGATGACTTTCACGCCCGGGCGATTGATGTGGTTCAGCGCCGCGTACAGCGTGGTGGTCTTGCCGCTCCCGGTCGGACCGGTCACCAGCACCATGCCCGCGGTCCGCTCGACCAGGCGGCGGAAGCGCTCCTCGGTGGCCGCGGGCATACCGAGCTTCCCGAGCGACAGCAGCGCGGTGCCCTGGCTCAACAGGCGCATCACCACCGACTCGCCATGCGTGGTCGGCATCGTGGCCAGGCGTACGTCCACGCCGGCGTCGCGCACCCGCACGCTGAAGCGGCCGTCCTGCGGCAGGCGCTTCTCGGCGATGTCGAGTCCGCACATCAGCTTCAGGCGCGTGACCAGCGCGCTGGCGACGCGCCGGCCTTCGATCACCTGTTCCTGCAGCACGCCATCGACGCGCAGCCGGATCCGCAGCTTGTCCTCGCCGGGCTCGATGTGGATGTCCGAGGCGCGCGCCTGCATCGCATCGTGGAACATCGACTGCAGGAGCCGCACCACCGGCGCGTCGGGGGAGCCTTCCTCGGCGGCGAGGTGCTCGAGGTCGACGTCGCCTTCCTTCAGGTCGTCGCGCACCGCCTCGGCGAGCGAAGCGATCTCGTCGGTCTGGCGGTAGACCGAATCGAGCGTCTTGAGGAAATCGGCCTCGCCCACCAGCGCGGTGCGCAGCGGCAACCTGAGGCGCGCCTGCAGCTCGTCGCAGGCGTGCAGGTCGGAGGGGTCGGCCATGCCGACCAGCAGGCCCTTGGCGTCCTGCTGCAGCACCAGCGCGCGGTAGCGGCGCGCGAGCGGTTCGGGCAGGAGCTTGACAGCCTCGCGGTCGATGCGCACCTGCTTCAGGTCGACGAACGGCACCTGCAGGTGCCTGGAGAGGAAGCTGTGCAGCGAGCTCTCGGACAGGAAGCCGAGGTCGGCGAGCACGCGCCCGAGCTTGCGGCCGGTACGTTTTTGCTCGGCCAGTGCGCTGGTGAGTTGCTGATCGGAGATGACCTGTTGCTGCACCAGCAGCTCGCCGAGCCGGATTTTCCGCCGCACGTTCATTACCTGGGCTCAATCGCCAGCTGCTGCCACTGTGCGTCGCTGTCCACGACCATAGGCCGCAGCAGGATCACGAGTTCGGTGTGCACCTCCGAGCGCTGCTGGCTGCGGAACAGGTGGCCGAGCCACGGCAGGCTGCCGAGCCCCGGGATCCGGTAGTCCTGCGAGCTGCGCGAGGTGCGCATCAGGCCGCCAATCACGATCAGCTGGCCGCTGCTCGCCTTGACGATGCTGTCGGACTCGCGCACCTGGCTGAAGGCGAGCGGCAGGCTGTCGGTCTGCTGCGCGATCGTCACCTGCTTCACCTTCTCGGTGACCTCGCTGATCGTCGGGTGGATGTGCAGGATCACCTGGCCGTCCGCAGCGATCTGCGGGGTCACGTCGAGCGCTATGCCCGAGAAGAACTGCGCCAGCGAGACGTCGCGGTTGGTGACCGGCGTGGTGCTCGCCACCGTGTTGCTCGACACGCCGGTGACGAAGTATTCATCGGCGCCCGCCTTGATGACCGCCTTCTGGTTGTTGAGCGTCGACACGCGCGGGCTCGAGAGCACGCGAGTCTTGCCCTGGGTACCAAGCAGCTCGATGTAGGAATTGAAGTCCGCGGTGTTGACCGCGAGCGCGAAGGCGCCGCCCAGCGTATTGGTGATCGTGCTCGAGATGGTGTTGCCCGGGCCGACCGTGACCGGATGCGAGGGCTGGTCGAGCAGGCTCGCCGAGCCGAAGCCATTCTGCGGCCCGCTGGCGAAGCCGCCGATCGTGGTGCCGCCGCGGTGCGCGATCGCCGCCCAGTTGATGCCCGCCTGGAAGCCATCCGACAGCTCCACTTCGATGATCTTCGCTTCCAGCACCACCTGGCGCGTGGCAGTGTTCTGGATCTGGGCGAGGAACTGGCTGACACCGCGCAGCTCGCGCGGCGTGGCGCGTACCGCGATGATGCCCGACTGCGCGTTCACCACCACCTGGTGGCCGTGGTCGGTGCCGACGATCGCCTGCAGGCTGGCGTTGAGGTCGTACCAGAAATCGGAGGAGGAGCGCGTCGAGATGCTGGTGCCGGTGATTTCCTTGACCCGCTCGCCCTGCGCACCGCTCCCCTCCGCGAATACCGCGCCGGCCGGCTCGCTCAGCGCGTTCGCCTGCGAGGCATCGGCGCCGAGCTGGCCATTGGGCAGCTGGCCGCCGGCGGTGCCACCACTCCCCTGGCCAGTCTGGCCCGAGGCGACGCGGGTGCGCGAGGTGCCGCGCCGCTCGACGTCGAGGTAGTTGACCTGGAACAGCTTTGTCTGCAACACCGGCGGCACGATCACGAAACCGCTGGAGGTGCGGCGGTAGTCGTAGCCGTAGGCGTCGCCGAGCGCATCGAGCACCTCGGTGATGGTGACGTTCTTGAGCTTCAGGCTGATGGTGCCGCTGATCCCTGGCTCGAACACCATGTTGTAGGGCGTACCGTCCGCCAGGCCTTCGAAGAAGGCGCGCGCCGGCGCATCGACGACCGCGACATCGAAGCGCGCGTCGCCGGCTCCCGCCGGGGGCGCGAGCACTCCGGCCAGCACCGCCAGCAGGCACAGGGTTCGTGGGGACTTCATGGCTTGACTCCGCTCGTTGGCCGGGCCGGCTGGGCCGTGGGCTTCTTGATCATGTCGAGGCCGCGCGGCAGGTGCAGTTCCAGCACCCGGCCCGCGTGCCGATAGCGCACGCCATCGGCGAGCACGGCCTCGATCCGGAACGGGCCCACTGCGCTGCCGTCGTGCACGATCTCGCCATCGACTATCGCGCAGCGGTGCCCGTTGGCGCCGCTGTACACCGCGCTCAGCACCAGCGTGGGCTCCGCGCGCGCACCCGCGGCGGCATGCGCCGGCGGACGTGTCGGGTCGCGCAATTCCCCGGCGAGCGCCATCGTCGCCGTGTTGGACAGTAGCGCGGCGCAGGACAGCGCGACGGCCGGCAGCTCGGCAAGCCAGCGGGCCTGCGGAGCGGCCCTCATACCTTCATCCAGTCGCGCGACAGGCTGAGCGCGCCGATCACGATGCGCACGCGGTTGACGGGGTAGGTGCCGGCGTTCAGTTCCAGCTGCTGCCAGTGGATGCGCCACGGCAACGCCTCGAGCGCGCGCAGGTAGTCGACGACGCTGGCATAGTCGCCTTCGACGACCATCTCGACCGGATGCAGGAACGGTCCGCGATCATCCGCGGAAATGGCCGGCGGCGCGGTGGCATCGAGCGCGCCCGGCGCCTGTGACAGGCTCTCGACCGGCAGGTTCGCCAGGCTCACGAGCGTCAGCCCGTGCTGGCGCGCCAGCATTTCGCGCAGCAGTTCGGCGACCCGCTCGGGTGCCACGTAGCCCTGCGCCACGGTCTGCAGCTGCGCGTCGAGCTCGGCCAGCCGGCCCTTGAGCGCGTGGTTGCGGTTGGCGGCGGCGACCAGCGGATTGTCGGCGGCGGCCGCGCCGATCTGTTCGACCTCGGCCATGTGCTGCCGCGCTTCGGCGAGGCGCTGGGCGGCCTGGCGATTGCGGGCCAGCAGCGGATCCAGGAACAGCGATTGCCACGAGAAAAATACCACGACCACCGCGGCGCCGAAGATCATGCCGCGCTCGCGCACCTGCAGCGCATTGAAGCGCTCCGCGAATGGCGCGATCCGTCCGCCGAGCTGAGCGAGCGCGCTCACCTCGCCACTCCGTGCGCACTGAACTTCAGCCCGGGCGCACCCAGTTCGAACATGATCCGCGCCGGCGCCTCGGCCGGCGGCGCCTGGCGCAGCGTAATGCGGTCGAAGCGGACGCCTGCGAGCGCCTGCTCGCCAGCCAGTGCCGCGAGGAAGGCCGGCACCAGGCGCGCATCGCTCGTGCCGCCCCGCATGGCCAGGCGGCCATCGCCCGAGCCCAGTACGATGTCGCTCAACCACACGCCATCGAGCTGCCGGTGCGCAAGCGCTTCCAGCCGCGCGGCGAAGCCCGTGGCGGGTGCGCCGGCACCGCGCCGCACGATGTCGAGCGCGCGTTCGCGGGCCGCAATCTCGGCGCTGAGGTTGCGGGCCTGCGCGTCGAGCTCGGCTATCGACTGGCCGGGTTGCCCGGCGGCGCTGGCGCGCGCCGACAGCGCCAGCGCGTCGGCTTCCTGTCGCTCGAGCCGGGCAAGCGCGCGTTCGGTGCGGTGCGTGCGCCAGGCGCCGAAGGCCACCAGCGCCCCGAGGCACACGACCAGCACGCCCAGACCCACGCCGATGGTGAAGGCCGAGAACAGCCGCTTCTCGACGCCGAGGATCGGCTGGTAGAGGTTGACCTGTTGTTCCATGTGCGGCTGGCCGCTCACAGCGAGCGACGTTCCTCGCGCAGCGCCGCGCCCACCGCCAGCAGGCACGCGGATTGCACGGCCTCGGCCACGGGCGCCGGGCAGTGCAGCATTGCATTCAGGTCGAGCACGTTCGCTTCGAAGCCAGTCTCGCGCGCCAGGTCGGCCGCCAGAGCCGTGGCGCGCGCGCCGGCGGGCGAGAGCGCGATCCGCGTGATCGGCGGCTGGTCGAAGTGGCGTTCGTAGTAGTCGAGCGAGCGCTGCAGCTCGAGCACGATGTTGCCGGTGTCGGGTGCAGCCTCGGCTGCCGCTGCCGCGCCGCTGGCCGCATGCAGCGTCGATTGCAGGTCGATCTGCCGCGCAAAGTAGAAGGTGCGTCCCTGCACCAGCACCACCGAAGCGATGGAGCTTCCCAGGTGCACGAGCGCAACACCACGCGCCGCGGTCGGCAGCGCGGCCGCGAGGTTGCGCAGGCACAGTTCCGGCACGTCGACGACGCCGAAGGTCGGCGCCGCCGCCAGCGCCGCCGCATAACGGTCGATCGATTCACGCCGGGCCGCGACCGCGTACATCATGCGGCCCTGTCCGCCGCGGCTCTGCGCGGGCACGTCGAACACGTCGATGACCGCGTCCTCGACCCGGATGTCGATCGCGTCCTTGAGGCGCCAGCGGATCGCCGCGCGCAATTCGGCCGGCGGCACCTCGGGCGCTTCCACCAGCGCGAGCTGGTAGTCGGCCGGGTTCAGCACCACGCTGATCGGCAGCGCGGGCAGGGCCGCGGCGCGTATCGCCGCGGCCACCGCGTCGGCGCCGCCGGCGGGGTCGATCGCAATGGCTTCACAGCGCTCCAGTGCGGCGCGTTCACCGCTGCCGGTGACCACGGCGAGTGCGATGCGGTCGCGGCCAAATGCCAGCCCGACCCGCCCCTTCACCTCGGCGGCCTTCTTCAGCAGTCCGAACACAAGATTCTCCACGTCGCACGGGCGTCTGCACTCATCCCGGTCCTGCCCCCTGTAGCGGACCGGCGGCGATAATCTTGAGCGGAACGCGCCCCGGCGCGGTGCTCGCGGGCCCGAGGGCAGGTGGAACGTGAGTGGCGTCACAGTCGGCGCGCGCGTCGCCGTAGTACCCGCTGCATTGATCCTGGGGCGGAAACGGCGGATATTGTCGCGATCCCGACCCTCCCATTGACAGGTGTCCGCCATGCCTATCCCGTCCCGGCACACGGCCCGCTGCGCTTTGCTGGTTGCCCTCATCGCCTTGCCCGTCCACGCCGCCGATTCGGAACATGAACGGCTCGTGGCGCTGGCGCAGGACCTGACCTACGGATCGGCCGCGCAGTACCCGATGCTCGCCACCGCGCTCGGCATTCCGGGCCATGACGCCGAACTCGACGCGCCGAGCGAGGCGGCGCGCGCCGCCTACCTGGCGCGCCTGCAGGCCTGGCGGCAGCAGCTGCACGAGATCAGCGCCACGTTCACGGCCGCCACCTCGCTCACCGATCGCGACGATGCCAAGCTGCTGGGCGCCGAACTGGCGCGGCACCTCAATGACCTGCTGGTCTATGAGCGCGATCGCAAGGATTTCGGCGGCGGCGGCGCCGGCGCCGGCGGAGTGGTGGCCGGCGCGAACGGCGTGCTCGATGCCGTGTTCACGCAGTTCGAGCACATGCCGGTCCCGGGCCAGGATGGCGCCAGCGCGGCGGACCAGCAACGCGCCTGGGCGGACATCACGGCGCGGCTCGAGAAGGCGCCCGCGTATGTCGCGGCCTTCAACAAGCTGGTGACCAAGCCCTGCCACCTGCTGGGACTGATCCGCTCGCAGCAGCTGGCCGGCGCGCCCGAATTCTTCAATGGCGCGCTCAGCGAGGCGGCCCGTGCGCAACTCGGCGCCAAATCGCGCGAGTTCGCGCGCTTGGCCAGGGCGCGCGATGGCGCGCTGGCCGCAATGGCCGCGACCAAAGCCTACATCGATGCACACGTGGCCTCGTGGCCCGAGAACTACGCGATGGGGCGTGAGGCCTACGACCGCATGCTGCGCGACGAGCAGCTGCTGCCGTTCAACGCCGCCGACATCGAGCGCATGGGCCGCGACGAGCTGGCGCACGGCTGGGCGGAAGAGGCCTGGCTCACCGCGGTGGCCCGCCACCGCGGCGTGAGCTTCGGGCCGACGACCGGCGGCGGGCTGGCGCCGGGCGGGCCCGCGCTGATCGACTACTACCGCGAGCGCATTGCGGACCTGACCCGCTTCATGAAGGAACACGAAGTGGTGACCATCCCGGATTGGCTGGGCACCGTGAACGTGACGGAGACGCCGCATTTCCTGCTGCCGGTGCTGCCGGGCGCGAACATGAATCCGCCGCGCAAGTTCTCGGCCTCGAACGCGAGCACGTATTACATCGCGCCGGTCGCCTCGCTGGCCGACTCGGCGGCGCGCCTCGACATGAACCAGGACTTCGACTGGGACCGGATCATGTCGACCGGGGCACACGAAGTGATGCCGGGCCACTACCTGCAGGAATCAATCGCGAAACGCCACCCGAACTTCATCCGCAAGCTCCAGGACAGCGCCGTGTTCGTGGAGGGCTGGGCCTTCTACGGCGAGGAGATGCTGGTGCGGCTGGGCATGTACGACGATCACCTCGACGGCCGGCTGTTCACGGCGCGCTGGGAACGGGTGCGCGGGGCGCGTGCGATCGTGGATCCGAAGCTCGCCAGCGGCGAGTGGAGCTACGAGCAGGCGGTCGATTTCTACGCCACGCAGGGTGGCTTCACGCGCGCCGCGGCGGCCGCGCAGGTCGCGGACATCGCGGCCACGCCGGGCTACTATTTCGCCTACACCGCCGGGCGCGCGCAGATCGAGGAGCTGTACGCGGCGTATTTCCTGAAGCTGGGCGAACGCGCCTCGCTGCGCGATTTCCACGACCGGTTGCTGTCCTATGGCGCGACGCCGCTGGCGATCATCGCGCCTGAACTGCTCGCCGACCTGGACAAGCCCGCCGCGGTCGTGCGCGCCGCAGCCAATTACTAGGTGCGGCGCGTGGCGGGCCCGGCGCGCACGGGCATAATCGGCGCCGCCGGCCGCGCCTTGCCATAATTGAATTGCAGCGGCCGCTTTTGCTACGGGCCTCTCAAAAAGATCCGCTCCGCACCCTGTACCTGGAGCCCACGCTGCGCCCACAGTAGAGCCAGAGTGGCAGCGTAGGAGTCGGCCCATGGGTGGGCTCTGCACGCCGCGCATCGTGGCGGCGGTACTGATCGGCGCAGGCGCCTGCGCAACGGGCCTGCCGGCCTGCGCCGGCGACGTGGCCGGTTACGTGCCACCTTATCCGGGTTCGCAACTGATGGTGTACGTGCGGCGCGCCATCGGCGTGCATGGGCCGGGCGCCTGCACCTTCGGCCTGCGCTACGAACGCGCGACGCCGCTGTCGGTTGATCCGGCCGCCCGCTACGCCGCGCCGCTCCGCCATCGTTCGCTGGTGGAACTGCAATTCGGTGCCGGCATGGCGCCACGGATGCAGTTTGGTTCCAGGGTGACCTGGGACATGGGCCGCCGGCGCCTGGGACCGACCGGCCTCGCGCTCGCGCCCTGGCCGATGTCGATCCAGCCGTTGCCGGGCGCGCCCGACGCGGCATGGGTACCCTGAGGGCGACAGCGCCTAATCCTTGCGCGGCGGGAGTATCCTGTCGGTCCGTCAACCGCCGGACCGGATCGACCGTGAGCAAGCGCATCGACGTCAAAGCAGTTACACCCGTCCTCGGCACCCTCTATCCGGTGAATTCGTCTCATCCCGACATCGATCTGCGTGCGCCGGCCGGGGGCAAGCCGGCCATCTCCACGGATCGCGACGGCACGCCGTATGCGGACGCGACGCGGCGCAGTGGCTGAGCGCATTTCCCGCCGACGCCATTCGTGAACGCCAGCCGCGGCGCTGATTGCGTGGTCGTCGGCGCGAGCTTCGCCGGGCTGGCCTGCGCGCTGGCGCTGGCGCGCGCCGGCGTGCGCGTGAGCATCGTCGAGAGGAAATCCGATCCGGGCGAGAAGCTGCACACCACCGGCATCCTGGTTCGCGACCTCATCGACGCCGTGCCGCTGCTGCAGGAAATACCGCCATCGCTGGTGCGGCGCGTGAATGCTGTCCGCCTGTACGCGCCCAACCTGGCCAGCATCGATCTGGCGGCGCCCGGGTACTATTTCCTGGCCACCGACACGCCGGAAGTGCTGCGCTGGCTGGCCGGGCGCGCGGTGCAGGCGGGCGCCGAACTGCGTTGCGGTACGTTGTTCCGCGGCGCCCAGGCTGTGCGTGGCGGGTACGAACTCGGAAACCGGCTGGGGCGGACGGGCTTCATCGTTGGCGCCGACGGGCCGGCGTCGCGGGTGGCGAAAGTGCTGGGCCTGGGCCAGAACCGGCATTTCCTCGCCGGCATCGAACACGAGTATCTGGGCGCGGAGCTCGCCGCGCCCGGATACCTGCATTGCTTCATCGACCGCCGGCTCATGCCGGGCTACATCGGCTGGCTGGTGCAGGGCGTGCGCGGCGTGCAGGTCGGGCTGGCGCGACGCCTGCGCGCGCCGGGCGCGGGCGATGCCAGGACGGCCATGCAGGGATTGCTGGCGAAGCTCGCGCCGATTGCCGATTTCCGCGGCCGCGCGGTCGATGCCGTGCGGGCGGGACTCATCCCCTGCGGCGGACTCGTGCACCCGGTGGCGCGCGCGCGGGCCCTGCTGGTCGGCGACGCGGCGGGACTGGTGTCGCCGGTGACCGCCGGCGGCATCCACACCGCGCTGCTGCACGGGCTGGCGGCCGGCGGCGCGGTCGCGGATTTCCTCGGTGGCCGCAGCGCCGATCCGCAACGCGAGTTCATCGGCACCTACCCGCGCTTCCGGCTCAAGCGCATGCTGCGCTTCGCTTTCGATCACTTCCAGGCCGACTGGATCTTCAACCTGGCGCTGGCGTCGGCGCCGATGCGCTGGGCTGCCGGGAGGATCTATTTCCACCAGCGCGCCGTCGTGCTTGAATCGGCCGCCGAGGTCCGGAGGTTCGAGGCGCGATGAACACGACGAGCGAGCTGCGCTCACAGCTGATCGGCAATGCCATATTGCTGGCCTGCATCGCCGCGCTCCTGTGGGGCACGTTGGCGGTGCTGCGGCCATTTCTGCCCGCGATCCTGTGGGCGGCGATCATCGTGGTGGCGACCTGGCCGATCATGTTGCGAGTGGAGCGTGTCCTGGGCGGGCGCCGCAGCCTGGCGGTGGCGGTCATGAGCGGCGGCCTGTTCGCTGCGGTGGTGGCGCCCGTGGCCTTGTTGCTGGGCACGCTGGTGACGCGGCTCCCGGAGCTGCGCGACCTCGGCGGGCGCTTGCTGGCCGGTCCCTGGCCAGGGCCGCCTGCCTGGGTGAGCCGTCTGCCTTTCGGTGGGCAGCTCGGCGCGGAATGGAGCCGGGTCGTGGCGCAGACGCCCGAGCACTGGACCGCGACGGTGCAGCCCTACCTCGGCAAGATGGCGCTATGGCTCAGTCAGCACGTGGGCACGATCGGCGGCATCACGCTCGAATTCCTGCTGACGCTGGTGCTGGTGGTGGTCTTTTACCTGCATGGCGAAGCGCTGGCGCTGGCGCTGCGCCGCCTGGCCCGGCGCACCGGCGGTGCGCGCGCCGAGGAAGGAGCGGTGCTCGCGGGGCAGGCGATGCGCGCGATCGCCGCCGGCGTCGTGCTGACCGCGCTGGTGCAATCGGTACTCAGCGGCCTGGGGCTGTGGGCGGTCGGGATACCGGCCGCGGGCGTGCTCACTTCCATCATGTTCATGCTGTGCATCATGCAGATCGGCCCGCTGCCGGTGCTGATCCCGGCGATCCTGTGGCTCGCATTCCAGGAGCGGGTCGGCGCGACCGTGGCGCTGTCGCTGTGGGCGGTGCTGATCTCCGGCGGCGACGCCTTCCTGCGGCCGTGGCTGATCCAGCGTGGCGCCAAGCTGCCGTTCATACTGGTGCTGGGCGGCGTGATCGGCGGCCTGCTGGCCTTTGGCGTTGCGGGGATCTTCATCGGGCCGATCCTGCTGGCCGTGGTGAAGCGGCTGATGGAACGATGGGCGGCGGACCGATGAGCGCAACGCCGATGAGCCTGCGGGCATGAACGCAGCGCCGCCCGAGCCACCAGATGCGGTGCCGGAGACGGCGGGCCGCGCGGGGCGCGCCGCGGCGCGGGCGCTGGTGCGCTGGAACCTGGCCGCGCTCGGCGCCGGCTTTGCCTGGTTTGCCTACGTCGATGCGCCGATCACCGACGGGGCGATGTGGCTGTTCGCGGCCGCCGTCATGGCCGGGTTCATCTCGCTGGTCACGGCCCTGGTCGGGAGTGAAACGCGCACGGTGGCCAGCGGCGCGCGCACGCGCCGGACCGCACTGGTCCTGTTCTGCGTGGCGATGGGCCTGCTGTTGGCGGCGGCTACCGTGACGCTGAACCTCAAGGGTGCGGGCGGCGATGATGCCGGGACGCCGACCACCGCGGTGATCCCGGCCTGAGGCGGACCGCGCTCATGCATCCAGCGCCGCGAGCAGCGCATCGACGTCGGCCGCCACCATGTCATAGGCGGTCACCAGGCGCACCACCGGCTGGCGATCGGGCCGGGCCGCAGGCCATTCGTAGAACTCGAAGCCCGCGGCGCGCAATGCGGCGATGCGTTGCGCCGGCAAGACCGCGAACACTTCATTGGCCTCGACGGGCTGGACCAGCCCGATGCCGCGGACCTGCAGCCCCTGCGCCAGGCGGGCCGCGAGCGCGTTGGCATGGCGGCCATGGCGCAGCCACAGCCCGTCCTCGAGCAGGGCCGTGAGCTGCGCGCTCATGTAGCGGAGCTTCGACCACAGCTGGCCGGCCCGCTTGCGGCGCAGTTCGAAATCGCGCGCCATGTCCGCGCGGAAGAAGATGACCGCTTCGGCGGCGAGCGCGCCGTTCTTGGTGGCGCCGAACGACAGCACGTCGACACCGCTCCTCCAGCTGGCCTCCGCCGGCGTGCAACCCAGGTGCGCGACCGCGTTGGCGAAACGCGCCCCATCCATGTGCACCGACAGACCGTGGGCATGCGCGGCGGCGGTGAGTTCACGCAACTGCTGCAGTCCGTATACCGTACCCCACTCGGTGGCCTGCGAGAGGCTGAGCGCCGCGGGCGCCACGTGGTGCACGCCCATTTCGCGCGCGTGCGCGATCGGCGCGGCCAGCTGGCTGGCGCGCAACCGGCCATCGGCCGTGGTGAGCGGCAGGAGCTTGGCGCCGCCGGCGTAGAACTCCGGCGCGCCGCATTCATCGGTGTTCACGTGCGCGACGGCGTCGCAGTAGATGCCGCCATACGGGGGCGCCAGCACCGCGAGCGCCAGTGCGTTGGCCGCGGTGCCGGTGGCTACCGGGTAGATCGCGAGCTCGGCCTCGAAGGTACGCTGCGCCAGTCCGGTCAGCCGGCGCGTCTCCGGGTCATCGCCGTAGGAGTGCACGGTCCCCTGGTTCACGCGCGCCAGCGCTGCCATGACCTCCGGCGCGGCCGGCGCGACGTTGTCACTGGCAAAAGAGCGTCTGGACTGAGACATGCTTCCCCCGCGATCCACGGCTGCCGGGCGATAATCTACTGCATTGCCCGCGGCTTGGGGCAGGGCGCAACGGGAGTCGGCGTGGGCTGGTGGGTGAATCAATCGCAGACGCGGCGTCACGAACTGGACGCCGGCTACCTGTGGTCGGACGCGCCGCAGGTCGCGCTCGCGCAGATCGGCGAGATCGTGTACGTGCACTCGGGCGGACGCATCGGCATGCTCGGCCTGGTGGCCGGTGCCGCGTTCCCGGCGCGGCGTGCGGCGCCGGGTGGACCGCGCGGCGCGCGGCGTGGCACGCCGGGTTGGCGGGTGCCGGTGCATTTCGAGGAGCTGCTCCGGCCGCTCCGTCCCAAGGACCATCTCGCGGCATTCAAGGCATTGCTGCCGCCGCAGCATTCGCCACTGCGGGCTTCGGGCGATGCGAACTCGACCGTGTATCTGACGCGCATCGACGAGCGCGTGGCCGGGCTCCTGCGGCGACTCCTGGGCGGGCAGGTCGAGGAGTTGTTGCACATGGCGCCGACGCTGCGCAGCGCGGAGCGCGCTGATGATGTGGCCGAGCATGCGCTGCGCGCGCGCGTCGGCCTCGATGCGGGCACGCGCAAGCGGCTGCTGGCGGCGCGCCGCGGCCTGGGTGTGTATCGGGAGAACGTCGAACGCCACGAGCAGGCCTGCCGCCTTTCCGGCCTGCTCGACCGCCGGCACTTGCGGGCGCGGCACATCAAGCCGTGGCGCGAGTGCAATGACCGCGAAAAGCTCGATGGCAGCAACGGGCTGCTGCTCTCACCGCATTTCGACCAGTTGTTCGAGCGCGGCCTGATCTCCTTCGCCGACGACGGTGGCCTGCTGGTGGCCCGGCATCTCAATCCCGCGGTGCTGCCCGCCTGGGGCGTGAGGCCGCCGCGCAATGTCGGCGCGTTCACGCCCGGCCAGTGCGCCTACCTGGCCTACCACCGGCTGAAGGTGTTCGAACAGCCGGCGGGCGGTCGCCGCGCACTGGACGAGCCGGCGCACTAGCGGCGTACCGGGTTATGCTGCGCGCATGGCCGTGCAGTCGTTGTTTCCCACGCTGGTCTACGCCGCGCCGCTGGGACGAAGCGCCGCGGCGCTGAACCGCGCCCTGCTGCGCGAGTGCCTGCAGCTGCGGCACGATGACCGCGCCGGCCGTAGCTGGTCGGCGCGTAACTACCCGGGCGGCTATACCTCGTACAGCTCGCAGTGCCGCATGCAGCAGGTTTCGCCGACCTTTGCCGCGCTGGCGCGCCGCCTCGACGGCCACGTGCGCCGCTTCGCGCGCGCGCTCGACTTCGACCTGCGCGGCCGCCGGCTGGCGATGACCGATTGCTGGGTGAACATCATGCGCCCGCGGCTGGTGCACAGCCTGCACCTGCATCCGCTCGCGACCATCAGCGGCACCTACTACGTGAGCACGCCACCCGGCTGCGCGGCGTTGAAGTTCGAGGATCCGCGCCTCGACCGCTACATGGCGGCGCCGCCGCGCAAGGCGGGTGCGCGCCGCAGCAACCGCGCCTGGGTGAGCTTGCCGGCGCGCGCCGGCCGCGTGGTGCTGTTCGAGAGCTGGCTGCGCCATGAAGTGCCGCCGAACGCGGGCCGCGCCGAGCGCGTCAGCATCAGCTTCAATTACAGCTGGTTCTGAGGAGTGCGCATGACGCTGCTGCTGCTGGCGGTGATCGGGGTGGTGAGCGTCGCGGGGTTGAGCTTTTCCCCGGCGCTGCTGGAACGCAGCCTGCTGCGTCCCTATTGGCTGCTGCCGCGCCGCCAGTACGCGACGCTGCTCACCAGCGGTTTCATGCATGCCGACTACGGCCACCTGTTCTTCAACGCCTTCACGCTCTGGTCGTTCGGCGGCGTGGTCGAAAGAGCGGTCGGCCCGGCGCGGTTCCTGGCGCTGTACGCCGTTGGTCTGGTGGTGAGCGACGCGGGCACCTGGCTGCGCCATCGCCACGATCCCAGCTACGCTTCGCTCGGGGCCTCCGGTGCGATACTCGCGGTGCTGTTTGCCTCGGTCGTCTATTACCCGACCGGTTCGCTGTACATCATGCCGTTGCCGGTGCCGATCCCGGCGCCGCTGTTCGCGGTCGGATACCTCGCCTACAGCTGGTATGCGGCGCGCCACCGGCGCGGCCGCGTCAATCACGATGCGCACTTCAGCGGCGCGCTGGCCGGGCTCGCCTTCGTGGCGGTCACCGACCCGGGCGCCTGGCGGCGCGCGTTCTGGCTGCTGGGCGGCTGAGGAAACGACCGTGCCGGGGAGGGGGAAACCCCGGCACGGCAAGCTGCCCGGTCAGTTGACCTTGATCTGCAGCGGCGCCGGCTTCGCGACCGCGCGCTTCGGTATGTGCACCGTCAGTACGCCATCCCTGCTCTCGGCGCGCACGCCGGCGGCATCGGCGTCGTCGGGCAGCGAGAAGGCGCGCGAGAATTCACCGCTGAAGGTCTCGACGCGGTGGAATTTCTCCGTCTTCTCCGTCTGCCGCTGGCGGCGTTCGCCGCGGATGGTGAGCACGCCGTCCTCGAGCGTGACGTGCACGTCTTCCTTCTGCACCGCCGGCAGCTCGGCCCGCACCAGGTATTCCTGGTCGGTCTCGCTGATGTCCGCGCTCGGCGCCCATTGGAGCTTCGCATCGACGAGCTCCGGCAGGCTGCGGCCCGATGCCCAGAACTGCGCGGGATTCATCCGCGCCATGAACCGGTCCATCTCCCGGAAGGGTTCCCATACTGAGAGTTTCATACGACCTCCTCGCTGCCGGTCATGCTTCACCGGAGCGGCGCAAGCCTAGCGCCGCGGCAGGCGCCCGAACATTCGTAGCACTACCTAGGGCCGCGGCGCCACCCGGAGCACTGCCGTTACAGCGCCGCGACCAGGTCGATCTTGGCCGCGCAGATGAAGTCGTTCTCGGACAGGCCGCCGATCGAATGCGTGCTGTAGCGCACGCGACAGTAGTTGTAGCCGACCTCGAGGTCGGGATGATGGTCATCCTGGTTGGCGATGTGCGCGATCGCATTGACGAAGCTCATCGTGCGGTAGAAATCGACGCAGCGGAACTCGCGCCATATGCTCTTGCCATCGGCCGCGAGCTGCCAGCCGGCGGCCAGGCGCGCCAGTTGCGCGCCGGCCTCGGCCGCGGCCAGCGGCGCCGTGCCGCCCTCGCAGGGTTTGCAGCGCTTTTCGCTCAGGGTGGACATGGGTGTGCTCCGTGCGTGATGCCGCGCTTCAGGGACTGGCGCGGCGGGGATAGCTGCGCTCGACGTACTGCTCGACCAGCTGCTGGAATTCCTCGGCAATGCGTTCGCCCTTGAGCGTGACGGTCTTGACACCGTCCTCGTAGACCGGCGCAACGGGGCGCTCGCCGGTGCCCGGCAGGCTGATGCCGATGTTAGCCTGCTTGCTCTCGCCCGGGCCGTTGACCACGCAGCCCATGACCGCGACCGCCAGGCCTTCGACGCCGAGGCGCGTGCGCCGCCATTCCGGCATGCGCTCGCGCAGGTGCGCCTGGATGCTCTGCGCCAGCGACTGGAAGAAGGTGCTCGTGGTGCGGCCGCAACCGGGGCACGCGGTCACCAGCGGCGTGAAGTTGCGCAGCCCCATGGTCTGCAGCAGCTCCTGCGCGACGATCACTTCGCGCCGGCGGTCGCCTTCTGGTTCGGGCGTGAGCGAGATGCGGATCGTGTCACCGATCCCCTGCTGCAGCAGCACTGCCAGCGCGGCGCTGGAAGCGACGATGCCCTTCGAGCCCAGTCCGGCTTCGGTCAGGCCAAGGTGCAAGGGATGGCGCGTGCGCGCGGCCAGCTCCGTGTATACGGCGATCAGATCCTGCACGCTCGAGACCTTGGCGGACAGGATGATGCGCTCGGACGCGAGCCCGAGTTCCATGGCGCGCGTCGCGCTGTCAAGGCAGGAGCGCACCAGCGCTTCGCGCATCACCAGTTGTGCCGACCGCGGCTCGGGCAAGGCGCTGTTGGCATCCATCAGCCGCGCCAGCAGTTCCTGGTCGAGGCTCCCCCAGTTGACGCCGATCCGCACCGGCTTGCCATGGCGGCAGGCGGCTTCGATCAGCTCGGCGAACTGCGGGTCACGCCTGCTGCCGCGGCCGACGTTGCCGGGGTTGATGCGGTACTTGGCCAGGGCCTCGGCGCAGTCGGGGTGCGCGCGCAGCAGCTTATGGCCGTTGTAGTGGAAGTCGCCGATCAGCGGCACGGTGCAGCCCTGCGCAGCGAGCGCATCGCGGATCGGCGCGACCGCCGCGGCCGCTGCATCGGTGTTGACGGTCATGCGCACCAGCTCGGAGCCGGCGTCGGCGAGCGCGCGCACCTGCGCGACCGTGGCCGCGACATCGGCGGTGTCGGTGTTGGTCATCGACTGGACGACGATCGGCGCGCCGCCGCCGACGCTCACCGCGCCGACCTCGACACGCACGGTCGCGTGGCGGTGCAGCTGGCGGGCCGGGCTTTCCATGACGCAATTGTAGTGTCGATGGCGCGGCAACTGCTATGATTCGTCCCCCGTCAGCAAGATCGGGCCGAAGAGATCCTGGGCCCCGGCGCAAGCCGGAAGCCAGGACGCCGAAGGCGCAAATTCCGCCCGGAAACGCTCAGGCACCAGGAACGGCCGGTCAATGATGGGCTCTGGAGAGTGGCGGCGCCGCCTGGCTGGCCCGCCCACCGAAGGGGTGCGGCGGCGGCCCTGGCAGGCCGTGGCCCGATCTCTCAGGTAACAAGGACAGAGGGGCGGCAGGTGCGTTGCGGGGCAGTGCACCTGCCGCCCTTTTTTTTGGTGCCATGGCCGGCCGGCTGGAGGACAGTTTGGGATTACGCACTCCGCTCTACGATCTGCACGCCGCGCTTGGCGCGCGCATGGTCGACTTCGGCGGCTGGGACATGCCGGTCAACTACGGTTCGCAGATCGAGGAGCACCACGCGGTGCGGCGCGCGGCCGGAGTGTTCGACGTCTCCCACATGGGCGTGCTCGACCTGCGTGGCGCGCGCACACGCGAATTCCTGCGCCAGCTCCTGGCCAACGACGTCGCGCGGCTCACGCAGCCCGGCAAGGCGCTCTACAGCTGCATGCTGCGCGAGGACGCGGGCATCATCGATGACCTGATCGTGTATTTCCTCGACGACGCGTGGTTTCGCATGGTGGTGAACGCGGGCAGGCGCGCCCGGGACCAGGCCTGGATCCGCGAGCACGCGGGCGCCTTCGGCGTTGCAGTAGAGGAGCGGCGCGAACTGGCGATGCTCGCGGTGCAGGGGCCGCAGGCGCGGGCCAGCCTGGCCTCGCTCCTGTCGCCCGCCGCTGCGGCCGCGGCCCTCGGACTGGGGGCATTCGTCGGCGCGCAGCTTGGCACCTGGTTCGTCGCGCGCACCGGCTATACCGGCGAGGACGGTTTCGAGGTCATGCTGCCGGCGGCTGAGGCCGGCGCCTTGTGGCAGCGGCTCAATGCATGCGGCGTGCGCTCCTGCGGCCTTGGGGCGCGCGACACGCTGCGGCTCGAAGCCGGCATGAACCTCTATGGCAGCGACATGGACGAGCGCACGCATCCGCTCGAGAGCGGGCTCGCGTGGACCGTGGCCTTCGAACCGGCTGACCGGCGGTTCATCGGGCGCAAGGCGCTCGAGGCCACGCGCAGTGCCGGCGGCGGGAACAACGCCGTAGGCCTGCTGCTCGCCGACCGCGCCGTGATGCGCTCGCACATGCGCGTGGCCACCGCTGCCGGCGATGGCATGGTCACGAGCGGCACCTTCTCGCCGACGCTCGCGCGCTCGATCGCGCTGGCGCGGGTGCCGGCCGCCGCCGCCGTCGCTGGCGCGAGGGTGCAGGTCGAAGTGCGCGGCAGGTTGCTGGATGCGCAACTGGTACGCCCGCCGTTCGTGCGCTCCGGCCGCGTGCTGGTGGATCTGGACGGCGGCGCGCGCGCCGCCCCCTGAACATAGAACTTCCCGAGGAGAATGCGGATGGAAAATGTCCCGGCGGATCTCAAGTACGCGCGCAGCCACGAATGGGTGCGCGAGCGGGCGGACGGCACTGTCGAGGTCGGCATCAGCGACCACGCGCAGCATGCGCTCGGCGACCTCGTGTTCGTCGAAGTCCCGAGCGTGGGCCGCGGCCTGCAGCAGGGCGAAGCGTTCGCCGTGGTCGAATCGGTGAAGGCCGCATCCGACGTCTACGCACCGGTCGCCGGCACCGTGCTCGAGGTCAACGAGGCACTGGCCAGGACGCCCGAATTGATCAACCAGGACCCATACGGCGCCGGCTGGATCGTGCGCCTCAAGCCGGGCGCGCCGCCGGCCGCGGCGGAGCTGCTGGACGCCGCAGCCTACGCGGCGCTGGCCGAGGCCGGTTGAACGAGCGGCTGCGCGCCGCTGGCGCGCGGCCACCTGCAGGAGTCGCCATGCCCTTCATCCCGCATACCGAAGCCGACGTCACGGAAATGCTCGCCGCGATCGGCGCCCCCGGCATCGAGGCGCTGTTCGAGGAAATACCATCCGGGCTGCGCGTGCGCTCGCTCGCCGGCGTGCCGGCGGGGCTGAACGAACAGCAGGTGATGCAGCTCATGTATTCGCGCGCGCGCGCCGATGGCCGGCCGCTCAACTTCATCGGCGCCGGCGCCTACGAGCACCATATCCCGGCGGCGGTCTGGGCGATCGTCTCGCGCGGCGAGTTCTACAGCGCCTACACGCCCTACCAGGCCGAGGCCAGTCAGGGCACGTTGCAGACCATCTACGAATACCAGTCGATGATCACCGCGCTGACCGGCGCCGAAGTGGCCAATGCCTCGGTCTACGACGGCGCCACCGCGGTTGCCGAGGCCTGCCTGATGGCGGTGCGCGCCAACCGCAAATCGACCGCGGCGCGCGTGTTGCTGCCGCGCGCCCTGAACCCGCACTACCGCGCCGTCGCGCAGGCCTCGACCGGCGGCCAGGGGCTGCAGCTCGAGGAAGTCGGTTTCGTCCGCGAACGCGGCCAGAGCGCGCTCGAGGCGCTCGCGCCCTATGCCGCGCAGGAAGTCACCGCGCTGGTGATCCAGCAGCCGAATTTCTTCGGCGTGCTCGAGGATGTCGACGCGCTGACCGACTGGGCGCATGCCCGTGGCGCGCTGGTGATCGCGGTCGTGAATCCCACCTCGCTCGCGCTGCTCAAGCCGCCGGCCCAATGGGGCCAGCGCGGCGCCGACATCGTGGTCGGCGATGGTCAGCCGCTCGGCTGCCCGCTCTCCTCCGGTGGCCCGTATTTCGGCTTCATGGCCACGCGCATGGAATTCGTGCGGCAGATGCCGGGCCGCATCGTCGGGCGCACCGTCGACCGCGACGGCCGGCCGGGCTTCACGCTCACGCTGCAGGCGCGCGAGCAGCACATCCGCCGCGGCAAGGCCACTTCGAACATCTGCACCAACCAGGGCCTGCTGATGATCGCCGGCACGATCTACCTGGCGATGATGGGCGCCGAGGGGCTCGAGCGCGTCGCCAGGGCCTGCATGGCCCGCACCGCAGAGTTGGTGGCT
>JAGWPD010000150.1 GCA_028870705.1 Gammaproteobacteria bacterium | reverse complement strand
CAGCTCGCGCTGGCCGCGGCCGATCGGGATCATCGAGTCGACGGATTTGTAGCCGGTCTGTACCGGCTGCGAAACCGATTTGCGCGCGATCACGCCCGGTGCGACCTTTTCCACCGGCGAAGAGAGCTTGGCGTTGAGCGGGCCCTTGCCGTCGATCGGATTGCCGAGCGCGTCGACGACGCGGCCGAGCAGTTCCGGGCCGACCGGCACTTCGAGGATGCGGCCGGTGGTCTTGACGGTATCGCCTTCGCGGATCGACTTGTAGTCGCCGAGCACCACGGCGCCGACCGAATCCTGCTCGAGATTCAGCGCGAGGCCGAACAGGCTCCCCGGGAACTCGATCATCTCGCCATAGCGCACATCGGCCAGGCCGTGGATGCGGCAGATGCCGTCGGTCACCGACACGACCGTGCCGACGTTGCGGGCCTCGTTCGCGGCGCTGAAATTCTCGATGCGCGCGCGGATCAGGTCGCTGATTTCGGAAGCTTTGATCGCCATGAATCTTTCCTCTGTACGAAACTTGTGCGGCCGCGAGCGGTAATTTCCCGAAGCCTAGCCGGCCGTCGCCGCGGCGAGCTGCGCCAACCCGGCGCGCACGCTCCCATCGATCACCAGGTCGTCGGCGCGCACCACCGCGCCGCCGAGCAGTGCCGGGTCGAGCTCGCAATGCAAGCGCACCTCGCGCCCGAGGCGCTGCTGCATCGCCCTGGCATACTGCTGCCGCTGCGCGGCGCTCAGCTCGACGGCCGAGGTCACCGTCACATCGATGGTGCGCTCGGCCTCGGCGCGCAGCCGCTCGTAGCGGGCCGCGATTTCCGGCAGGAATGCCAGCCGCCGGTTCGCGGCCAGCGTGCGGATGAAATTCTTCGCGCGCTCATCGAACGCGGCCCCGCCGACGCCGGTGATCAGGTCCACCAGCTGCCCGGCGCTGACCGCAGGGTTGGCCAGCAGCTGCGCCACGCGCGCGTCCGCCACCACCGCTGCCGCGACGCGCAGCGCCTCGGACCATTGCGGCAGGCGCTGCGCGGCGAGCGCCAGCGCGAACACCGCCTTGGCGTAGGGTCGCGCGATTGTCAGCCGTTCGGCCATGCGCAGGTGGCCTAGATCCCGGCCGCGAGCTGGTCGAGCAGCTGCGCGTGCGTGCGGGCGTCGATCTCGCGGCCGATGATCTTCTCGGCGCCGCTGACCGCGAGCACCGCGACCTGGCGGCGCAGCTCATCGCGCGCCTTCTGCGTCTCGAGCGCCACCTGCGCCTGCGCGGCCTCCAGCAGGCGCGCGGCCTCGGACTGCGCGCTCTGCTTCGCGGCCTCGACGATCTGGTTCGCGCGCGCCTGCGCCTGATGCTCCATCGCGAGCGCACGCTCACGCGCCGCCTTGACGAGCTCCTCGACGCGGGCCTCGGCCGCCTGCAGATCCTTCTGGCCGCGCTCGGCGGCCGCCAGGCCTTCGGCGATCTTCCTGGCCCGTTCCTGGATCGTGCCGGTGATCTCCGGCCACAGGAATTTCATCGTCACCCAGATCACCAGGCCGAAGATGAGGATCTGCGCCAGTATCGTTGCGTTCAGGTTCACGCTGCGTCCCTCGCCTTTGGGTCAGGTGTGCTCAGCTGATGCCCTTGAGGAAGGGGCTGGCGAACGTGAAGAACAGGCCGATGCCGACGCCGATCATCGTGACCGCGTCGAGCAGGCCCGCGACGATGAACATCTTGATCTGCAGCATCGGTACCAGTTCCGGCTGGCGCGCCGCGCCCTCGAGGAACTTGCCGCCCAGTAGGCCGAAGCCGATCGCCGTACCCAATGCGCCCATGCCGATCAGGATCGCGACCGCAACCGCGGTCATGCCCTGGACCTGCGCCAAACTCGCTACGTTACCCATGTCAACTCCTTGAACGAAACGCCATGTCGGAAAAACCAAACCCGCTTCAATGCTCGTCGTGCTGGTGCGCCATCGACAGGTAGACGATGGTCAGCATCATGAAGATGAAGGCTTGCAGCAGCACGATGATCACGTGGAACGCGCCCCACAGGAACCCGAGCACGAACTGCAGCACCCACAGCGCGGCGGCGCCGATGTGCACGGGCCAGCCCTGCGTCAGCGCAAACAGGCCGATCAGGATCATCACCAGTTCGCCCGCGTACATGTTGCCGAACAGTCGCAGCGCGAGCGACACGGGCCGCGCGACCTGCTCGACCAGGTTCAGAAGTATGTTGAAGGGGATCAGCGCCCAATGGTTGAACGGGTGGAACAGGAATTCCTTGCCGTAGCCGGCTGCGCCCTTCATCTTGAAGCTGAAGTACTGCACCAGCAGGAACACCGTGATCGCCATGCCGAAGGTGATGTTCGGATCGGTGGTGGCGACCGACTTGAAGTGCTCGAGGCCGGCGCCACGCTCGGCCACGACGGTCGACCACCAGTCGACCGGGAACAGGTCGACCGCGTTCATAAACAGCACCAGGCAGAAGATCGTGATCGCCAGCGGCGCGATCAGCGGGCCGGCGACGTGCATGCTGTCCTTGACGTTGTTGTCGACCATCGTCACCACGCCTTCCGCGTACTTGCGGAAGCCCGTGGGCGGCTTATCGATGTCGCGCTTCGAGGTGCGCAGCGCCACGGCGAAGGCCGCGACGAACAGCAGGCTCATAAGCGCCGACCAGAACAGGCTGTCGAGATCCAGCGTCCAGAACGGGTTCTGGCCGAACTGCCAGGTCCAGTTCGTCAGGTGGTGCTGGATGTATTCAGTGACCGTCGCCGGTCCCTGTGCAGCTTCTGCAGCCATCTCGTCCGTTCACCTTATCCCTTGATCAGACCCGGCCGACGCGCCTTCCCCGCGCGGTCAGCGCGCGCGCAGCAGCCGCGCCAGTGCCACCCAGTAGGCGACGAAGGTCGCCACGTATCCCGCCAGCATCGGACCCGGCGCAAAATGCCGGCCATGCAGCGCCAGCACGAACAACACCACCGTCACCGCGATCTTCAGCGCTTCGCCGCGGTAGAAGCCGCGGGCGATCGCCCGCGCATCGCCAACCGCGCTGCGCCGGAAGCCGCTGGCCACCTGCACGAAGGTCGCGACCGTGCCGATCGCCCCACCGATCGCCGCCGCGATGGCCGCCGGCACACCGCTTGACGCAGCGCATACCAGCGCGACCGCTGCCGTGATCGCCGCCTGGCCGGCCACCAGCATCAGCGCCTGGCGGCGGGCGAGCGCAAAGTCGTAATTCGTCAGCGGTTTATCCCGATCGGGCGATGGGTTTTCAGGCCCCTCGCGAAGGCGGCGCATTATAGGGAGGACGCCACCGCGCCGCTACTGGATATCTGCCTATTGAATGTGCGCCAGGATGCCGTCGAGCTCCTCGAGCGTGTTGTACGCGACGACGACCTTGCCGGCGCCTTTGGCGCTGTGCTGGATCTGCACCCGCGCGCCGAGTTTTTCCATCAATTCGTGCTCGAGCCGGGCTACATTCGGGTCACGCGGCCTTGCGCCGGAGTCCGCACCGGCCGGACCTTTCGTGGCGGGCTGGCTGAGCCGACGGACCAAGGCCTCTGTTTCACGTACCGATAGGCCTTTTTTCACTACTAATAGTGCAAGTTCGACCTGTTTTCGACGATTTTCAAGCCCAAGTAGCGCACGCGCATGGCCCATGTCGAGCTCGCGCCGTTCGACCAGCTCGCCGACCTCAGGGGCCAGCTCGGTCAGGCGCAGCAGGTTGCTGACGGCCGCCCGCGAGCGACCAACGGCCTCGGCAACCTGTTGATGTGTAAGTCCGAACTCGGCGATCAGCCGTTCGAAGGCGCGTGCCTCCTCGAGCGGATTGAGGTCTTCGCGCTGGATGTTCTCGATCAGCGCCATCGCGACCGCGGCCTCATCCGGCACCGAGCGGACGATCGCGGGCACTTCGGTGAGGCCGGCGAGTTGCGCGGCGCGCCAGCGGCGCTCGCCGGCAATGATCTCGTAGCGCTGCTCGGCCGGGCTGCCGCCAGCACCCATGCCGCTGGTGCTACCGCCCGTGCCTGCGCCCGGGCCTATCGGCCGCACCAGGATCGGCTGAATCACCCCCTGCCGCCGGATCGAATCCGCCAGCTCGCCGAGCGTGTCGTTGCGCAGGTCGGCGCGCGGCTGGTAGCGGCCGCGCTGCAGCAGCTCGACCGGAAGCCTGGTGAGCTGGTCGCCGCGGGGTGAGCCCGCGGGGCCACTCGATATGGCGGCGGCATTGGCCGAAGTTGGTACAGTAGGCCTGGCCTGGCCGAGCAGGTCCGCGAGTCCGCGGCCGAGCGTGGGTTTCTTCTGGCTCACGTGCGCGGCGCCACCATGGACGATCCCGCCCTCACGTGCCCACCGCCGGCTGCAGCAGGTCTTCCCGGCGCAGCATCTCGCCGGCGAGCGCGAGATAGGCGAGCGCGCCGCGTGAATCCTTGTCGTGGGCGAGCGCGGGCCGGCCGAACGAGGGCGCCTCGGCGAGCCTGACGTTCCGCGGCACGACGGTGCGGAACACCTTGTCGCCGAAGTGTTCGGTGAGCTGCCCGGCCACCGCGATCGCGAGGTTGTTGCGCGGGTCGTACATGGTGCGCAGGATCCCTTCGATCTCGAGCTGCGGATTCGCCGCGCCGCGGATCTGCTCGATCGTCGCGACCAGCGCCGACAGGCCTTCGAGCGCATAGAACTCGCACTGCATCGGGATCAGCACGCTGTCGGCGGCGACCAGCGCGTTCACCGTGAGGATGTTGAGCGAGGGCGGGCAGTCGATCAGCACGATGTCGTAGCCACCACGCACCGGCCTGAGAGCCTCGCGCAGACGCCGTTCGCGGCCGTGCTCGACCGCGAGGAGCCGTACCTCGGCCGCGGTCAGGTCCTGGTTGGCGGGGAGCAGCGCCATGCCGGCGCTCGCCAGTGGCAGGATCGCCTGCGCGGCCGTGCATTCGCCCAGCAGCACCTCGAGCGTGCCGCGCGCGAGCTGCGACTTGTCGACACCGCACCCGGTAGTGGCATTGCCCTGCGGATCGAGGTCGACCAGCAGCACCTGGCGGCGGGTGGCCGCCAGCGAGGCGGCGAGATTCACCGCGGTGGTGGTCTTGCCGACGCCACCTTTCTGGTTGGCCACCGCGATGACACGTTTCATGGGGCTTTAGTGTAGGTCAGGCCGGGCGCGGGCGGTGAAACTTGGGGCCCGGCGCGGCCCGGTCCACGGGCATCGCCTCAGGCGCCGGCCGGCCCGGGCCTGAATTCCAGGCTCACCAGGCTCCTTTCGGCCCCGAGGCCGGGCACCTCGAGTTCGCGCACGCCGAGCAGTTTCCAGTCGACGGGGAGCGCAGCGAGCTCGGCGTCGGGCCTTTGCCCCTTGTAGGCCAGCAGCAGCGTGCCGGGCCGGGCGAGCGGCCGGGCGAGCGTGGCGAGTTCGGTGAGCGAACCCACCGCGCGGGCGACAATCGTGTCGAAGGCTTGCGCCGGCCGCAACTCCTCGGCGCGCGCGTGCACGGCCGCGACGTTACTCAGACCCAGCGTGCGCGCAGCGTGGGCGACGAAGCGGACCTTCTTCGCGGTGCCGTCGATCAGCGTGAAATGCCGGTCCGGATGCACGATCGCGAGCGGCAACCCCGGGAATCCCGCCCCGGTCCCCAGGTCGGCGATGCGCATGCCCTCGAGCGCACCGCTCGCGGCGAGGCTGTCGAGCAGGTGCGCGCCCACCATCGCAGCGGGCGCGGTGATCGCGGTGAGGTTGTAGGCGCGGTTCCATTGGCGCAGTTCATCGAGCAGCCGCAGCAGCTGCGCGGCGGCGGCCGGCTCGAGCGCCACGCCCAGCGCGCGTGCGCGCGTGCGCAGATCCTCCAGCGCCGCCTGCCGCCCGGCTGTCGCCGCTTGCATATGGGTTGCCTTAAATGCCGCCGCGGGCACAATACCTGCGAGTCCACCTTCGGGAACGATAGCAAAGATGCGCCGACCGAACGACGCGCGGGCAGCGGCGCTTGCGCTGGCCACATCGCTCCTGTGCGCGCTCGCGCCGGCCTGGGCCGCGCGCGTCGTGCAGGACGGCGTCGTGCTCGATGGCGTGCCGGAGCTGAACCCGCAGATCGGCGCGAGTCTCGCGCGCTATCGCGGCGGCAGCGAATCACGGCTCCTGGACTGGCTGAGCGATGGCTCGCTGCTGGTGGCCGTGCGGCGCGAGGGACGCGACCAGCTGCTGCGGTTGCACGGCGCGGCGGCGGCCCGCGAGCCGATCGGCGTGCCCGGCATCAGGCTGCGCACTGTAACCGCGGCGCAGTTCCAGAGCGACACCGTGGCCTTGCTCGGCGACGATCCGCAGGGCGGCAACGCGCTTTACCTGCTGCAGCTCGCAAACGGCGCAATGCGGGCCCTGCTCCCCGCGAGCGCGCACGTTGGCATGCCGGCCTGGGCGCATGACGGCCGCCAGCTGGCCTTCAGTGCGACGCTGGCCAGCACCACGGCGGTCGATGGCGCGGCCGCCGGTGCGCCGGCTTCCGGGCTGTACGTGCTCGATACCGGGGGCAACGCGGCGCCGCGGCTGGTCGCCAGCGCCGACAGCGCGGACGGTGGCGCGGCCTCCTGGCAGGTGCTGGCGTGGACCAGCGCCGACCGCTCGTTGCTCGTGAAGCACAGGGTTTCGGACGCGGGCGATGAACTGCTGCTGCTCGACCTGACCAGTGGCGCATTGCGCCGCGTCGATGCGCCGGGCGAGCGCGCACCGGGCTACGGCCACATCGGCGCGGCGCGCCTCACCAGCGATGGACGCGGCGTCTATTTCACCAGCGACCGTGGGAGCGAGCACGCGCAGCTGCGCTACCTCGATTTCTATGCCGGCACCGCGACGGTGGTCGCGCCCGATGTGGATATCGAGCAGTTCGACGTCAGCGCCGACAATCGCACGCTGGCGCTGAGCTGGAATGAATTCGGCTACAGCCGCGTGGCGCTGCTCGATCGCCCGAGCGGACGGATGTCGACGCTCTCGACGCTGCCGCCGGGCGTGGTCGACGCGCTGCGCTTCGATCATGCGGGCGCGCGGCTCGCGATCGAGCTCGCCTCGAGCGCCGGGCCGCGCGATGTGTACGTCCATGAACCCGGTAGCGCCACCAGCGCGCGCTGGACCGCCAGCCAGCTCGGCGTGTTCAGCGCCACGCAGCTGGTCGCGCCACAGAGCGTGCGCTTCCCGACCTGGGATCGCGTCGCGACCGGAAACCATCGGATGCTGACGGCGCTCCTGTACCGCCCGCGCGCGCGCGGGCCGTGGCCGGTGGTCGTGATGCTGGGCGATGCGGGCGCGGACGCGCGCGTGCAGCTCGACCCGTTCGTGCAGTACTGCGTCAACGAACTGGGCCTCGCGGTGGTGATCCCGGGCCTGCGCACCGGCGAGACCGGCGGGCTCGACATGGGCGCGCTGCTCGCCTGGCTCGGCGCGCAGCCGGATCTGAGGCGCGAGCGCGTAGCGGTGCAGGGCAGCGGCAGCGGGGGCACGCTCGCCCTGCTGGCGCTCGCGCTCTACGGCGACCGGCTGCGCGGCGCGGTGGATGTCGACGGCGCGGCCAGCAGCGCGCAGCTCACGGCGCTGCGTTCACCGGTGCTGCTGGTGCGCGGCCTGCACGCGCCTGCGCTCGATGCGGGCGCGGCCGAGCAGTTGCTGTGGCGCTTGCGCAGTGCGGGAGTGGAAAGCTGGTTCGTGGCGCCGCGCGAACTGGGCGGGCAGCTGGCGGACGAACCCGGCCAGGCGGCCGCGCAGCGCGTGATCGCGCAGTTCCTGCGCGCGAAGCTCGCCGAGTGAAGCCGGGGGGCGGGCGGGCGCCGTGGTCGGGGGCGCGCCCGGCGGCGCGCTACAGCCAGTTCGGCCGACGCACGGTCTGGAGCGGCGGACGCTGCACGCTGTAGTAATCGGCGATCGCCTTCACTTCCGCGGCCGAGAGCTGGCCGGCGAACGAGCCCATGATCGGGTTCTTGCGATCGCCCTTCTGGTATTCCACCAGCGCGCGCGCGAGGTAGTCGGCGTGCTGGCCGGCGAGCGTCGGGTAGTCGCCGGTGATGCCGATGCCGTTGGCGCCGTGGCAGGCGGAACAAAGCTCGGTGACCTTCTGCGGCGCCGTGCCGCTGGCCGGCGCGCCCGCGGGCAGCACGGCGTCGGCGAGGTAGGCGGCGACGTCCTCCATGTCCTGGTCGCTGAGCGAGCTGGCCTGCGCGTACATGGTGGCGTGCGAGCGCTGCTTGCCGCGGTAGGCCTTCAGCGCGGCCACGATGTACTCGGGATGCTGGCCGACGAGCTTCGGCACGCTGTAGGTCGGGTAGACGTTCTTGTAGTTCGCGATGCCGTGGCAGCCGAGGCAGGTGTAGCCGATCTGCCTGCCGCGCTGCGCGTCGCCCGCTGCCTCGGCCGTGCCGGCCAGCGCCAACGCCAGCACCATCGCCATCGGGACCGCGACCAGCCTGACCCAGTGATTCGTCATCGAAGGCATAATCGGACTCCGCAGCAAAGGCGGCGCGCTGCGCCGTAAAATGGCGGCAAAGTGTACGGATTCACCAGCGGATTTGCCACTGCATGATCGCCCTGATCCAGCGCGTCACGAGCGCGGGCGTCAGCGTCGAGGGCCGCGTCTGCGGCGCGATCGGCGCGGGGCTCCTGGCCCTCATCGGCGTCGAACGCGCTGACGGGCCACCCCAGGTGGCACGGCTCCTCGAGCGTCTGCTCGACTACCGGGTGTTCGCCGACGAGGCGGGGCGGATGAACCGGTCCCTGCGCGACACGGGCGGCGCGCTGCTGCTCGTCCCCCAGTTCACGCTGGCCGCCGACACCTCCTCGGGCACCCGCCCGGGCTTCTCCACCGCCGCCGAGCCGGACCGGGCGCGGGCGCTGTATGGGCAGCTGCTGGCGGCCGCCCGGGCGGTGCACCGCGAGGTGGCCAGCGGCGAGTTCGGCGCCCACATGCAGGTGTCCCTGACCAACGACGGTCCGGTGACCTTCTGGCTGGAAAGCTGACCAAAAGCGTGACGCGCGGCAGACTGCCGGAGGCGCGTTCGCGGCGGAGGTGCGAGTTCGCCTATCATTGACGGTCGGACTTACAGGGCCCGGTCCCGGAGGATGCCATGGATCTGTTCGCACCCCGCCACCTGCTGCTGATACTGCTGGTCGTGCTGGTGGTTTTCGGCACGAAGAAGCTGCGCAGCATCGGCTCGGACCTGGGCGCCGCCGTCCGCGGCTTCAAGAAGTCGATGAACGAAGGCGACCAGGAAGAGCAGCTCGCGCAGAAGCAGATCCCGCCGGGCACCGGCAAGGACGCCGAGTTCCCCGAGAGCGGCCCCGGCGCCGCAGGATCCCGCCAGGACGACCGGCGCGCCTGAGGCGCGCACCTGCGTCCGCGCGGCGTCCAGGATGTTCGACATCGGCTTCTCCGAGGTCCTGCTGATCTTCGGCCTGGCGCTGGTGGTGATGATGGTGCTGCGGCCGCGCGGCCTGGTGTCCGGCCGAACCCCCAGCGTCGCGCTGACCGGGCGGAAGGCGATCGCGGCCGACCTGGTCGCCGAGGGACGGGGCTGAGCCATGCTGAGCGTCCGCAACCTGACCATGCTCTTCGGCGGCCTGAAGGCCGTCGATGAACTCGGCTTCGACACCAGGGCCGGCGACATCACCGCCGTCATCGGCCCGAACGGCGCCGGCAAGACCACCGTCTTCAACTGCATCACCGGCTTCTACAAGCCGACCGCCGGCGGCATCGTCCTGACCCACCAGGACGGATCGGCCCACACCTTGCAGAAGATGCCCGGCCACCGCATCGCCTCGGTCGCCCGCGTCGCCCGCACCTTCCAGAACATCCGCCTGTTCGCCGGCATGACGGTGCTGGAGAACCTGCTGGTCGCCCAGCACAACACGCTGATGCGCTCCACCGGTTTCGGCGTGCTCGCGGTCCTCGGCCTGTCCCGCTACCCCAGGGCCGAGGCCAAGGCGATCGACAAGGCCCGCTTCTGGCTGGATGCCATCGGCCTGACCGAGCGTGCCGACGACCCGGCCGGCGCGCTGCCCTACGGCGCCCAGCGACGGCTGGAAATCGCCCGCGCCATGTGCATCGACCCGGTGCTGCTCTGTCTCGACGAACCCGCTGCCGGCCTGAACCCGCGCGAGTCCGAGGAACTCAACCAACTGCTGCTGCGCATCCGCCAGGGCGGCTGCTCCCTGCTGCTGATCGAGCACGACATGGGCGTCGTCATGCGCATCTCCGACCACATCGTGGTGCTGGACCACGGCCGCAAGATCGCCGACGGCACCCCCGCCGAGATCCGCGCCGACCCCACGGTGATCGCCGCCTATCTGGGCGAAGGCGACGCGGAGGACGCGGCATGACCCCAGGCATGACCCCAGGCATGGCCCCAGGCATGGCCCCTGGCGTGCCCGCCCTGCACCTGACCGGCGTCACCGCCTTCTACGGCGCCATCCAGGCGCTGAAGGGTATCGACCTGATCGTCGAGAAAGGCGAGATCGTCACCCTGATCGGCGCCAACGGGGCGGGCAAATCCACCCTGATGATGACCATCTGCGGCAACCCGCGCGCCCGCAACGGCAGCATCCTGCACGACGGCCAGGATATCACCGGCTGGCCGACCCACGCCATCATGCGCCGCGGCATCGCCCAGGCGCCCGAGGGCCGGCGCATCTTCGGCCGCATGACGGTGTACGAGAACCTGCTGATGGGCGCCGAGGTCGCCGGTCGCTCCGACACCGACCAGTTGCTGCAAGAGGTCTTCACCCTGTTTCCCCGCCTGAAGGAGCGGATGAACCAGCGCGGCGGCACCCTGTCGGGCGGCGAGCAGCAGATGCTGGCGATCGGCCGAGCGCTGATGTCGAAGCCGACGCTGCTGCTGCTGGACGAACCGTCGCTGGGTCTGGCGCCTCTGGTGGTGCGGCAGATCTTCGGCGCCATCCGCGACCTGAACCGCCAGACCGGCCTGACCGTACTGCTGGTGGAGCAGAACGCCTATCAGGCCCTGCGCCTCGCGCATCGCGGCTACGTGCTGGTCAACGGTGCCATCACGATGTCCGGCACCGGCGCCGACCTGCTCACCCGCCCGGAAATCCGCGCCGCCTATCTGGAAGGCGGCCACGCCGACTGATACCGCGCGTTCGCCCGCCATGCTGGCAAATGCCGGCATTCACGTAGTCCGGTGCTCCAACGACGACGCCAGCCTCAACCGCCATCAATGCGTGGCGTTGACCTGCCGCGCCAGATCGATCTCGTTCAACTCAATCGGCTGCGCCTTCAGCATCTCGCCGATATGGGTGCTGACGAACTGCTGTGTCCGTGCCTGTTTCAGCGCCGCCACGATCTGCGGCCGCACCATCTCCAGCGGCGCCGGCCCGGCCGCCTTCACCCCCAGAAGCTGGACGATGTGATACCCGTCCGGCAGGTGGATCACCGCGCTGACACTGCCGTCCGACGTGCCCGCGATCGCGTCGCGGATCGCCGGCACCAGTGCATCCTCCCGGATCCAGCCGGCATCGCCGCCCTTCTCCGCGGTGACCTTATCCTGCGAGTATTTCTTCGCCAGCGCCTCGAAATCGGCCGTCGGCCGCACCGCCTCCGCGCGCACTTCGTCCGCCTTCTTGCGCGCGGCGGCATCGGCATTCGGCTTGGCATCCTTCGGCACGAAAATGGCGATCTGGGCGATGTGATACTGCCGCGGCAGCATGAACTTCGCCTTGTTCGCCTCATAGGTCTCGTTCACCGGCTCATCGGTCGGAAACTTCGGGTCGGCCGGTACCAGCGACGCGGCATAGGCCTGCACGATGATCGCATCGCGTGCCGCCGCGATCCGCCGCAGCACGTCGGGCTTCTTGTCCCAGCCCTGCGCCTTCGCCTCGGCCAGCATCGCCTCATCGATCAGCCGGTCGCGCACGAAGGCCGCCAGCGCCGCGGGATCCGCTTCGGCCTTCGCCCGCACCGCCGGATCGGCGGCATTCAGCATCGCCCGCACCTCCGCGGCCGTCAGCTTCAGATCGCCGCGCTGGGCGACGATTTCGCCCTTCGGCGCGGCGGCGGCCTTCTGCGCGGGACCGGCCGCGAACCCCATCGGCACGCCGGCGGCCAGGAGCAACAGCAGAGCAACGGCGGTGATGCGACGGACCATGATCGACGAAACTCCCAGCGCCTGAATGGCGAAAGCATGAGCGCATGGCCGATCTTTGCCCGAAAGCAGGGCATTTCCCAGCGGAATCTGAAGGCGACATCTGACCGCAGGGCCCGACGGCGAAATTTTCCATGCGTGCGCATCATCCGTCACACCCGCACGGTTGACGGATCGGCCTGGTTCGCCATGTTGGCCCGGTGTATCGGAATCCGTACTACGGGAGGGATGAATGAGCGAAACAATCCAGTTGAAGGCCGCTGACGGTCATGCGTTCGCGGCCTATGTCGCCGGGCCGAAGGACGCCACCAGGGGCGTCGTGGTGATCCAGGAGATCTTCGGCCTCAACCACCATATCCGCGACATGGCCGACCGCTTCGCCGCGCAGGGCTACGCCGTCGTCGCCCCCGCCCTGTTCGACCGCGTCCAGCCGGGTGTCGAGCTTGGCTATACCCAGGACGACATTGGCAAGGGTCGCGACCTGCGAATGAAACTGTCCGACCCGCAGGTGATGCTGGACGTGGAGGCCGCCGCCAACCACCTCGCCGGCAAGAAACTGGGCATCGTCGGCTACTGCTTCGGCGGCACCGTCGCCTGGTGGGGCGCGACACGGACGACCAAGTTCGCTGCCTCCTCCTGCTGGTACGGCGGCGGCATCCCGGGCACCAAGGACGAGAAGCCGAACTGCCCGGTGCAGATGCACTTCGGCGAAAAGGACGCCAGCATCCCGATGCAGGATGTGGAGGCGGTCCGCGCCGCCCAGCCGAAGGTCGATGTCTACGTCTATATGGGCGCCCAGCACGGCTTCGGCTGCAATGAGCGTGGCAGCTTCAGCCAGCCCGACTACGCCCAGGCACAGCAGCGCACGCTGGACTTCTTCGCCGCGAAGCTGGGTTGAGGCGAAGCTCGGCATGGCGGCGGCGTGACCGGGCCGCCATGCCGAGCCAAGGTCCAGCACAGACGTACCAAGCGCCAGATAACCTCAGCAAGGATGATATGATGACTTCCTTTGCCACGGCGCGACAATCACAGCGCCCTGCAATTGTGCTCATCGCGTTG
>JAGWPD010000149.1 GCA_028870705.1 Gammaproteobacteria bacterium | reverse complement strand
TCATCCGTTGAATGCCGCGACTTCGATGCGCCGACCGCACAGGAATGCGTCGGCCACTAGCGCGAGCGGGGTCGTGTCGGTATCCGAGCGACGGGCCGCTATGAGGCCGGCAAAGTGGGCATAGAGGCGTGAGTATTCGGTGGCCTGCGCCACGGTTACTGGCTGACCGTTGATCTGCACGACGCTAGCTCCCTTTGAGAGCAGCAGCGTCCCGTCATCGGTCTGCACTTCGATATCCCAGCTTTCGGCGCCGGTGTGCAGGAAGTTGAGTTCCATGTGAATCGGCGCACCGTGCCGGTCACTGAGGTTCACGCTGGCCGCGATCGGACACTCGCAATTCGAGGGGAAACGGAGCGTCGCGTCTCGCAGCACGATGGTGCCAGGGATGATATGCGTCAGTATCGACAGCGCGTTGATGCCCGGATCGAACACGCCGAGCCCGCCTGCTGTCCATATCCACGCCTGGCCCGGGTGCCAGACACGCACGTCTTCCTGCCAGGTGACCGACACACGGCGGATGCGCCGGTTGGCGAGCCACTCGCGTGCCGGCTCGACGCCGTTGGCGAAGCGGGAGTGCCAGGAGGCGAGCAGCGTCACGCCCTTGCCGGCGGCCAGCTCGACCAGCGCACGTACTTCGCCGAGCGTGGCGCCGGGCGGCTTCTCGAGCAGCACGTGGCAGCCGTACTCGAGCGCCAGGCGCGCCGCCTGGAAGCGTGCCTGCGGCGTGGTGCAGAGCGCGACGGCAGCGACATCCGTGCGCGCGGCAAGCAATTCCGCCGTGTCGTGGTAGGCCGGCACGTGCTCGAGGTGCTGGTGCGGGCTGGCCGTGGCCACCAGCCGGAAGGCGCCGCTGGCCGCGATCGAGGGCAAGTGCTGGTCCCGTGCAATCTTGCCCAGCCCTACTATCGCTATCGAGATCGCGTTCGCCATCCGGTGCCTTCGATATTTCTATCGTACACCCGCGCGGCGCCGTCGCCGCGGCACCGATTGCTCGTGGCCGACGATCAGGTCCAGTGCTTCCTGGATCATCCTGCGCATCGCCTCCGCGGCCGCAGCCGGCCGATTGGCGATGATCGCATCGGCGACGCGCTTGTGAGCCGCGACGCTGGCGAGTTTCACGCCCTTGTAGCGATTGGTAGTGCGGATGCTGAAGCGCAGCGCGGTCTCAGTCAGTTCGGTCAACTGGGCGTAGAAGCGATTCTTGCTCGCGCGCAGCACGGCCACGTGGAAGGCGATATCGGAGGCGAGCGGATCATCCTCGCCGCGCTCCGCGGCGCGCATGCGTTCGATCGCATCGCGTACAGCCTGCTTGTCGCCGGGTTCGGCAGCCCTGGCGGCCAGCGCTGCCGCGAGCGGTTCGATCGCCAGGCGCACTTCGGTGAATTCCGTCAGCAACTCCGACGAGAACTTGCGTTCGAGCAGCCAACCCAGGATGTCCGGGTCGAGCAGGTTCCAGTCCGATTCGGGTTGCACCCAGGTGCCCTGGCGCGGGCGGGCGCCCAGCAGTCCCTTGGCCGTAAGCATCTTCACCGCTTCGCGCAGCGCGGTGCGGCTGGCGCCATACTGCCGGCACAACTGCGCCTCGACGGGGAACGGATTGCGTTCAGAGTACGCGCCGGTGACGATGGCCACGCCAAGGTCCTGCACGATGCTGCCGGTGAGATTCCGTCCCAATGCGCGCGCGGTCATGGTCGATATTCTTCCTCGGGCAGGCCCCGGTACGGGGTCTGGTAAACGAAAACGTCGCCCGCATGCGGTTGCTCTCGCAGCGCGCCCTCGTCCAGGTGTTCACGCGCCGAAGTGACGAACATCAGGTCGAGTGCCGGTCCGCCGAAACACACGCAGGTGAGTTGGCTCGCCGGCACGCTGACTTTCAGGTCGACGCGGCCATCCGGCGTATAGCGCGCCACGCAGGCGCTACCCCATTGCGCGCTCCACAGGCAGCCATCGGCATCGATTGCAGCCCCATCTGGCACAGCGGGTGCCTCGGTGCGCGCGAAGAAACGCGGGGGGCCCAGCTGTCCATCCGGTTCCTGCACGTCATGGACGCTGATCGTGCAGGTCGGCGAGTCGG
>JAGWPD010000148.1 GCA_028870705.1 Gammaproteobacteria bacterium | reverse complement strand
CGGCCGGGCTCGCGGCGCCGCTGGCGGCGGCGAGCGTGGTGGCGATCGGGCCGGGTCTGGGCACGGACGAGTGGGCGCGCGCGCTGCTCGATGCGGCGCTCGCGAGCGGCAAGCCGCTCATCGTCGATGCCGATGCGCTCAACCTGCTGGCCGCGGCGGGCGCCCGCAAATTGCCGCAGGCCGTGCTGACACCGCATCCGGGCGAGGCCGGACGGCTACTCGGCCTCAGCGCGGCCGCGGTACAGGCAGACCGGCCGGCCGCGCTGCGCAGGCTGGTTGAAAAGACCGGAGCCGTGATCGTGTTGAAGGGCGCGGGGACGGTGCTCGGCGCGCCGGAGCGCATCAGCGCGCTGTGCACGCACGGGAACCCCGGCATGGCCGCTCCGGGCATGGGCGATGTACTGACGGGCGCCATAGCCGGCATGCGCGCGCAATGCCTCGACCCCTGGCTGGCAGCGCGCGCCGGCGTGCTGGCCCACGCCCTGGCAGGCGATGAGCTGGCGCGCCAGGGTGGCGGGCGCGGCATGCTGGCGCTCGAAGTCGCAGCAGGACTCACGCGCTGGGTCAATCCTTGAGTGCCCGCGGCCCGCTCGAGCGCGTTTTGGCCGATGCCGATTCGACCGAACGGCTGGGCGCCGCTCTGGCGCGCGCGTTGCCACCGGGAGGAATGCAGCCCGTCATCGTTTCCCTGCACGGCCAGCTGGGAGCCGGCAAGACCACGCTGGTGCGCGGACTGCTGCGCGAACTGGGCGTCAGCGGCGCGGTGCGCAGTCCGAGCTATACGCTGCTCGAAACCTATGACTGCGCGGACCGGCGCGTCCTGCATCTGGACTTGTACCGTCTCGCCGGCAGCGCCGATGTGGCGGGGCTGGGTCTGCGCGACGAGTTGCTGCCGGGCGTGCTGCTGCTGGTCGAGTGGCCGGAGCGCGCCGCCGGCTCGCTCCCGGCTGCGGATCTCGAGATATGGCTGTTCGCCCCGGCGGAGGGCCGAATCGCGCGGCTGCAGGCCGAAGGTCCCACGGGCCAAGCCTGGCTCGATGTCCTTGGCAATCAGGAATGATTCCAGAAACGAATGGAGTTAGGTGCTCTAGATTCATGATTAGTATTGAATAAACACCCAGTGCGGCATAGAGTGCGGGCCATCGTGCAGGTCAGCCGCCAACGCAAACTTCGCCGCGCCGGGGCGCCACTCATGCTGGCGGGCCTGCTGGCCGCTGCCGGCAGCTATCCAACGGACGCGTGGGCCGCAGCGCTCCTGCGCAGTGCCTCGCTGGATCCGGCCGCGGGCGGGGCCACACTGGTCCTGGCGCTGTCGGCGCCGCGCCAGCCGCGGTTCCTGGTGCTGAAATCCCCGCACCGCCTGGTGATCGACCTGCCGGATACGCGTCAGGCGGGCAAGCTGCGCGTGCCGGCTTCGGGTCCGATCCGGTCGGTGCGTGGCGCGGCACGCGCGCATGGAGGCTACCGCCTCGTGGTCGAACTGAATGCGCGCCCGCAGCGCCTGCCGCGTGCCGCTTCCGTGGCCACGGCCACGGGATTCCAGTTGCGGATTCCGCTCGGCGAGGCCGCACCCGCGGCCGCCGCCCTGCGGACGGCGCTGGATGCCACGCCTCCCGCGGTGGTCCCGGTTGCGCGCACCGTGCAGCCGGCGCACGGCCCCGGACGCGCGGGCCGCGACATCGTCGTGGCGGTGGACGCCGGGCATGGCGGCGAGGATCCCGGCGCATCGGGACCGGCCGGCACGCATGAAAAGGACGTCACCCTGGCGATCGCGCGTGCGCTGGCGGCGAGGCTGAATGCGCGGCCGGGCATCCGCGCGGTGCTGACGCGCGATACCGACCGGCTGATCGACCTGCGCGGGCGCTTCGAGCGCGCGCGCAATGCGCACGCGGACCTGTTCGTGTCGATCCATGCCGATTCGGTCCGCGATCGCGGCATCGCCGGCGCGTCGGTGTATACGCTCTCCTACCACGGCGCTTCGAGCGAAGCGGCCAAGCGGCTGGCGGATCGCGAGAACGCGACCGTGCTCAAGGGCGGCGTCGCGCTGGCGGACGTCGACCCGCAGGTGCGCCCGATCCTGCTCGATGTGGCGCAGTCGGCGAACATGGGTGCGAGCGTCGAGGCGGCGGCTGAAGTGCTGGACGCGCTCGACGGCGTCGGCGCGGTGCGCAAGAAGATCGTGCAGCACGCCGCCTTCGTGGTGCTGAAATCGCCCGATGTGCCCTCGATGCTGGTCGAGACGGCCTATATTTCGAATCCCGCCGAGGAGCGCAAACTGCGCAGCCCGGCCTACCAGCAGCGCCTCGCGCAGGCGATCGAATCCGGCGTGGTCAGTTATTTCCAGCGTCATCCTCCCGACGGCACGAGCTACGCGAACGCCCGGCGTGCGGGCAGTGCCGGCGTGGCCACTACTGTGGAGAGCGATTCCGGCGTGTAGACTGCGCGGCCTGTCGTCCGCCGCGCCCGCACGCATGCCGATCCGCCTGCTCTCCACCACGCTTGTCGACCAGATCGCCGCCGGCGAGGTCATCGAGCGGCCGGCCTCCGTCGTCAAGGAATTGATCGAGAATGCGCTCGACGCGGGCGCGCGACGGATCGAGATCGACATCGAACGGGGCGGGCTCGGACTGATCCGCATCCGCGACGATGGCCTCGGGATCGAGGCCGCGGAATTGCCGCTGGCCGTGCAGCGCCACGCGACCAGCAAGATCGCGACGCTCGAGGACCTCGAAGCCGTCGCCAGCCTCGGTTTTCGTGGCGAAGCGCTGCCCTCGATCGGTTCGGTCGCACGGCTCCGCATCGTGAGCCGCACCGGCTCCGCGGCGGCGGCCACCGAGCTGCGCGTCGAGGGCGGCATGGCCAGCGCACCGCAACCGGCGGCGCACCCGGCCGGCACGAGCGTCGAGGTGCGCGAACTGTTCTACAACGTGCCGGCGCGGCGCAAGTTCGTGCGCACCGAGCCCACCGAATTCGGCCACATCGCGCGCACCATCGAACGGCTCGCGCTGGCCGCGCCCGCGGTGGCTTTCCGCGTGCGCCACAATGGCCGCCAGACGCTCGACCTGGCGCCGGCCGACGATGCCGCCGGGCGCGAGGCGCGCATCGCGCGCCTGCTGGGCGAGGAATTCCTCGCGCGCTCGCTCCCGGTTGCGCAGCAAGGGGCGCTGCAGCTGCACGGCTGGCTCGGGCTCCCGACCGCGGCGCGCGCCAACACCGACGGACAGTACTGGTACGTGAACGGCCGGCCGGTGCGCGACCGGCTGCTCGGCAACGCCGCGCGCCTGGGATTCCGGGACGTGCTCTATCACGGCCGCCATCCGGCCTACGTGCTCGACCTGCGGCTCGACCCGCAGCTGGTGGACGTCAACGCGCATCCTGCCAAGCTCGAACTGCGCTTTCGCGACGGCCGCGCGGTACATGACTTTGTGTTCCGTGCGGTCGAGCGCGTGCTCGCCGCGCACACCGCGGGCAGCGGCCCGCCAGCGGCGAGCTTCGCCCCGGTTGCGCACTTCGCGTCTGCGGCGGGCCAGGCGGCGCCAATCGATGAGCCGCAGCCTCCAGATCAGGCGGCCGTACTGCCGCTGGATTTCGGCGCCGCTCCCGCGGGCACGCGGCCCTGGAGCGGCGCCTCCCCGGCCAGTGCGGCGCCGCTGCGCGTGAACGATGGTGCGGCTGGTGCCGCGAGCGACGATCGGCCGCTGGGAGCGCCGCTGGCGCAGCTGCAGGGGTTGTACGTGCTGGCGCAGAACCGCCGCGGCCTGGTGCTGGTGGACATGCATGCCGCGCACGAACGCGTGCTGTACGAGGCGCTCAAGGCGCAGCATGCCGCGGGCGGCCAGCCTGCGGCGCAACGCCTGCTCGAGCCGATCGCAGTGAGCGGGGCCGAGCATGAAATCGACAGTCTGCTGGCAGCGGGAGAGGACCTGGCGCGCGTCGGCTTCGAGCTCGAGCGGCTCGCGCCCGCGAGCCTGGCGGTGCGGGCGGTGCCGGCACTGCTGGCTGGCGCGGACGTGCCCGCGCTGTTGCGCGAGGTGGTGCGGGATCTCGAGGCCGCGGGCGGCGCGCACCATCTGGACGGCGCCGCGCACCGGGTGCTCGGCACGCTCGCCTGCCGCAGCGCAATCCGCGCGCATCGGCGGCTCAGCCTGCCCGAGATGGATGCGTTGCTGCGACAGATGGAGGCGACCGAGCGCTCCGGCCAGTGCAATCACGGGCGTCCGACCTGGACCGAGCTGTCGCTGGCCGAGCTCGATCGCCTGTTCCTGCGCGGCCGATGAGCGCGCCGCTGGCGCTGGTGCTCACCGGGCCGACCGGCGGCGGCAAGAGCCAATGGGCAGAGCGGCTGGCCGGGCAGTTGCCGATCGAGATCGTCAGCGTCGATTCGGCGCAGGTGTACCGCGGCCTGGACATCGGCACCGCCAAGCCCGATGCGCCGATGCGCGCGCGCATCGTCCACCACCTCATCGACATCCGCGACCCGGCCGAGCGGTACTCGGCCGGGGACTTCGTGCACGACGCGCGCGCGGCGCTGGCCGGGATCCATGCGCGCGGCCGACTGCCGGTGCTGGTGGGTGGCACGCAGCTTTACCTGCGCGCGCTGCTGCGTGGCCTCGCGGCACTGCCGCCCGCGTCGGCCGCGGTGCGCGCGCAGCTCGAGGCGCAGGCCGCAGTTCATGGTTGGGCCGCGTTGCACGGGGAGTTGGCACGGGTGGACCCGCAGGCGGCAGCCCGGATCCATCGCAACGACCCGCAGCGGATCCAGCGCGCGCTCGAGGTATTCAGGATCAGCGGCCGCCCCATCAGCGCCTGGCATGAGCAGACGCGCCCGCCCGGCGAGGAAGTTCGCTGGTTGCGCTTTGCACTGGTTCCGGGCGATCGCACCGCGCTGGGGCGCGCGCTGGCGGAGCGCTTTGCGAACATGCTCGACGTCGGATTGCTGGCCGAAGTGAGTGCGCTCTACCGGCGTGGCGACCTGCATGAGGAACTTCCGGCGATCCGTTCGGTCGGTTATCGGCAGTTGTGGGCGCATTGCGCCGGCCGCATCAGCCTGGCCGAGGCGATCGGCCAGGCGATCGCAGCCACCCGCCAGCTGGCGAAGCGCCAGCTCACGTGGCTGAGGTCGGAGAGCGGCTACGAAGCGCTCGAACCCGCTGGCGGCGCGGGTTTTGCGCGCATTCTGGCGGCCGTCCGCGCCGCAGGTTTCGTGGCCGGAAGGCCCTCCGGATGCTAGAATGAGTCCACGTCCCAAGCTGACAGGCCCGCGGGACTTCTTCCGGCAGCCGAACAATAAGGAGAACAGCTCATGGCCAAAGGCCAATCCCTCCAGGATCCGTTCCTGAACGCGCTGCGCAAGGAGCACATCCCCGTGTCCATCTACCTGGTGAACGGCATCAAGCTGCAGGGCCAGATCGATTCCTTCGACCAGTTCGTGGTACTGCTGAAGAACACCGTCAGCCAGATGGTCTACAAGCACGCGATTTCCACCGTGGTGCCCGCGCGCGCCGTGCAGTTGCCGAGCGCGGACGGCACGGAGAGCACCGCAGAGTAATGCGCCGGCCAGGCACGCGCCGCAGCGCCGCACCGCATGTTTGAGCGCCCACGGAGCGGTGAGCGCGCGGTGCTGGTGCGCATCGGGCTCGGCGAAGCGCTGCGCCCGGAGGATCTCGACGAGTTCCAGCAGCTGGCGCGCTCGGCGGGCGCGCTGCCCGTCGCCACCGTGACCGGCCGGCGTGAGCGGCCCGAACCGCGCTATTTCGTCGGCAGCGGCAAGGCCGAGGAGATCGGCGCGGTCGCCGGCGCCGAAGCGGCCGACCTGATCCTCGTCGACCATCCGCTCTCGCCCAGCCAGGAACGCAATCTCGAGCGACTGACCGGCCGGCGCGTGCTCGATCGGAGCGGACTGATCCTCGACATCTTCGCGCAGCGCGCCCGCAGCTTCGAGGGCAAGCTGCAGGTGGAGCTCGCGCAGCTCAGGCACCTGTCGACGCGCCTGGTGCGCGGCTGGACGCACCTCGAACGCCAGAAGGGCGGCATCGGCCTGCGCGGCCCCGGCGAAACGCAGCTCGAGACCGATCGCCGGCTGCTGGCCAAGCGCGTGAAATCATTGACGGCCAAGCTCGCGCGCCTCCGCCAGCAGCGCGACACCGGGCGCAGCGCGCGCGCCACGATCCCGGTACCGGGCGTCGCGCTCGTCGGCTACACCAACGCCGGCAAGTCGACGCTGTTCCGCGCGCTCACCGGCGCCGATGCCTACATCGCCGACAAGCTGTTCGCGACCCTCGATCCGACCGTGCGCAGGCTGCTGCTGCCGGGCGGCGCCGGCATCGTCGTGGCCGATACCGTCGGCTTCATCCGCGAGCTGCCGCATGAGCTGGTGGCCGCTTTCCAGTCGACGTTGCAGGAAGCGCGCAGCGCGCAGCTGCTGCTGCACGTGATCGATGCCGCCGATCCGCGCCGCGATGAATACGCCACACAGGTCGATGCGGTGCTGGCCGAGATCGGCGCCGGCCAGTTGCCGCAACTGCTCGTGTACAACAAGATCGATCGCGCGGGGACGCCGCCGCATATCGAGCGCACGGCCGACGGTGCCATCACGCAGGTGTGGATCAGCGCCGCGCAGGGCCTGGGCCTCGAGCCGCTCAAGGCCGCAATCACCGAGCGACTCGGCCTCGCCGCGGTGCGTGGCTGGCTGCAGCTCCCGGCCAGCGCCGGCGCGCTGCGGGCGCGGCTGTTCGCGCAGGGCGCGGTACGCGAGGAACGGTGCGATGCCGACGGCGCGCTGCGCCTGCTGGTCGAGCTGCCGCCGGCGCAGATGGAGGCGCTCGAGCGCGAAGCGCCGGGACGGGTGGCGCGGCTGGCGGCGGCGCCTTGTGCCTCCCCGCAGCGCTACCTAGAATCGGACGGCTCCCACGTGCCCGCCAGGCGTGGCCGCGCCGTGCTGCACCTGACCCGATAATCGCACCTCGACCATGCCCTGGAACCCATCCGACGACAACAAGGGCGTCAAGCCGCGGCGCGGCGGCGCGCGTGGCAATTCCGGCGGCAAGCGCTGGCGGGCCTTGCGTCAGCTCTGGCAGGCCGGTCCGCGCGCCCGCGCAGCCCTGTACGCGGCCGCCGCCGGTTTCCTCGCCATGGTGTGGCTCGCTTCCGGCTGCTACCAGCTCGAGGCCAGCGAGCGCGGCGTGCTGCAGCGCTTTGGCGCCTATACCGGTGAACGCGGCAGCGGCTTCGGCTGGCACCTGCCGTGGCCGATCGAAACGCTCACGGTCGTCGACCTCGGTACGCCCAACAGCGCTGCGTTCCAGGCGCGCATGCTCACCAGCGATGGCATGCTGGTGAATGTCACTGGCGACATTCCATATCGCTTCACGAATGCGCGCGCGGCAATATTTGCGGACCGCGATCCGGATGCGCTGCTGCACGATTTGGGCGAGGCGCTGGCGCGTGCCGCGGTCGCGCAGCGGCCGATCGCCGCACTGATGGACGAGGCGAAGCGTGCGCCGCTGTCCGCGGGGCTGACGCCGGAACTGCAGCGACTGCTCGACTCCATCGGCGCCGGGCTGCGCGTGCAGGGGCTGGACCTCACGGACGTACAGGTGCCCGAGCCGGTGTTGCCGGCGCAACGCGACCTGGTGCAGGCCGGCCGTGACAATGAGCGCGTGGCGCGCGAAGCGCAGACCTATGCGGCCGAACTCATTCCATCCGCGCAGGAACTGGCGCGCAAGCAACGGCTCGAGGCGGAATCCCGCAAACTTGAGAGCATCGGCGCAGCTGAGGCCGACGCGGCCCGTTTCGGCCCGATCGCCGCAGCCTATGCGCGCGCCCCGGCCGCGACTCGCAGCCAGCTGTATGTCGAGACGATGGAGGCGATCCTGGCGCATTCGCGCAAGATCATCGTCGACGGCAAGGGGATCAACACGCTGCTGCTGCCGCTCGACAGGCTCGGCGACGTGGCAGCGCTCAAGGCGGCCGGCGT